>NZ_CAJXQY010000001.1 GCF_913058315.1 uncultured Alteromonas sp.
GCTAATCAAAGAAAGAACCGTCATCCCGGAAAGCACGCAGTGCTTATCCGGGACCCCCATCGTGCAACCGTAGAGTTAAAAAAGCACCGAATACAGCGCTAATCAAAGAAAGAACCGTCATCCCGGAAAGCACGCAGTGCTTATCCGGGACCTCCCTCGTACAACCGTAGAGTTAAAAAACGCACCGAATACAGCGCTAATAAAACAAAGAACCGTCATCCCGGAAAGTACGCAGTGCTTATCCGGGACCTCCCTCGTACAACCGTAGAGTTAAAAAGCGCACCGTACTAATCGCTAATCAAACAAAGAACCGTCATCCCGGAAAGTACGCAGTACTTATCCGGGACCCCCATCGTACAACCGTAGAGTTAAAAAACGCACCGAATATAGCGCTAATAAAACAAAGAACCGTCATCCCGGAAAGTACGCAGTACTTATCCGGGATCTCCTTGGTACAACCGTAGAGTTAAAAAACGCACCGCATCAAGCGCACATAAAAACAAAGAACAGCCTCTACCCCGGAGGAATAATAAAACGTATAGTGCGAACTTAAAAATAAAGGGACGTTAGTACCAGGAAATATGAAGTTAAGTACGGTTTTATACGTTGTTCAGTCGCGGATTGCAGCGCTCAAATATCCTCTTTACCGACGACTGCATCAGCAGCAAAGTGCGGTGCCTAAGGTTAAACTGGTAGCAATAGCCAAAAACGAAGCCGCTTACTTGCCAGAGTGGATTTGCCATCATCTGTACTTCGGTTTTGCTGCTATTGATGTACATTATAACGGCTGCAATGATAATACCCTTGAAGTCGCTGAAGCGTTTAAAGCTGATCCCGTTAACTTTATAAATGCCGATGATATATTCGAAAACTCTAAGGCTAAGCCACAAATAGAAGTCTATCGTAGTGCTTTTCGTCAAGCTAAAAACGAAGGTTTTGATCACGTTATGTTTTTGGATATTGATGAGTTTTGGGTGCCCTATGATCTCAATACATCTATTAGTGAATTTATCCGCTCTGCGCCCTATTTTGATGTACTAAGTTTTCAATGGGCGAATAGAGTGTTTGACCATGAGCCTTTTTCTTCGGCTATTAATGAGCGGGTTAGTGTGCAGCCAGCGCGGCAGTTAAAATCCGTCTATAAATCGTTCATTACTCCCGGTCTGCTCAACCCACATAATATATTGGATAATGCTCTCGTCAGGCTGGAATCCTCTTTGAGACCCTTCGTCCCCTCCAATCGTTTCCATTCGCTGGCGGCAGAAGAAAAGTTAGCGCCTAACGCATTTATTATGCACAGAAAATATCGCAGTCAGTTAGAGTATATTGTCAGTTTAGACAGAGGTGTACTCGGGCGTGGCAAGAGCCAGATATCTCAGTTTAAGAGTAATCGCGCTGGCTTCGAGAATAAGAAAACGTTTGAGTGTATTGAGTTTCCTTCACAAGCCCTGGCTAGCTACCAGAAGTCAGTAGCAGACAGGCTACGGCCATTGGAAACTGAAGGTATACTGCTCCGCGCCAGAGATGGCGTGATGCAGCGTTTCTTTGATGTGCTGAATAATATCCGCAGTGCGCCATCCAGTGAATCAGTTGTAATAAACAAAATATTGCGCAATGTCACCCTTGATGAAGTGACCGAGGCCGTTGAAGAGTATCAGCAGCGCACCCATAGCAGACAGGCCTGAAGCTGCTATCGAAAAGCCTGATAATTGCCGGTATTAACCGGCAACTGATACCAATTCCTACAGTGGTGTTGCTCTGAACCAGCCGGTCACTGATAGTCTCGGCGTTAACGAAAATGGCGTGATGTAAGTAACACTATGAATGTGTTCCACATCGAAAATACTTAAGCTGTTGAAACCAGGCGCCCAGGCATCTCTTGGTGTACCGTTTTTTTCGTAGAACTGTAATAGCCCGCCCCAGTCAGGATGCCAGTTTGGCAAGAAGCTCAACACATAAGCAAGCCGGCGTTGCTCGGTGCTGTGGGTATCCATATGACGAGTTAAGAACTGGCCCGGCGTGTAACCTGTAGCCTGGGCACTGGCGGCAACAATATCCTGATGACCACTCATTTTACGCGCCCAATCCAACACGTCTTCGCTGTTTAACCACTGATGCAGTGCTGCCAGGTTAGGAATGGACTCACGCTGATTAGACAGCTGATACCTGCCATAAATGAAACCGACCCCCTTAGCCGCATTTTGCATGGTTTCAGTATGAATACTTTGTTATTGATCTGTGGGTAATCGCTTCCACTCGTTATCAGCCAGTGTTGTTGGCCGGCCATTGCGAAGCAGCGCCAGGCTGTAAGGCGTTTCTTTGCTAAGACTAGTATAGAGCTACTCAGCCTGATCCATGGGAATTAAACTTTGTATTCTTACGCGCTTATCGTGCTGGTATTCTGCATTTATTGCTGCAAAGTTGATGTCGGGATGAAAAGTAATCTGCAATGTGCTTCCTGTAATTGGTAATTATCGCTATCAGCCAGGATCTCACCTTCAATTTTTACTAACTGGGTGGTTAAAACTATATAAAAATCTGTTAGAGCTGCCAAGTTATCCCAGGATATCGTGATTTATCCTAGAGTCTAATTTCCGAACTGCAATTTCCGGGTAATCAGTATATAGTATTGGAGCGTAGCTGTGATCTTAATAATAAAACACAGATGGTACACGCGCTTGTTGCCTTAGCCGTGTATATAACAGGGATTCTTTCGGAGTTTTTTCAATGACAAAAAATAATAATTCGCTAATTCGGCGCAAGCCATTAGCGTTAATAATTGGTGCGTTGTTAGCACCTCAAATGGCTTTTGCACAAGAAGCCGATTTAACGACAGCAGACGAAGCAGAAGAAGTAACAGAAAAAATTACCGTTACCGGTTCTCGTATCCGCTCAGGTGGATTCGATGAAGCGCGACCGGTCGACATCATTGATGCTGATATGGCAATCGATCAGGGGTTAACCTCTATCGGTTCATTACTGCAAGCATCTACGGTTGCCGCGGGTTCTCCCCAGGTAACTGCTGCATCATCCATTGCGTTTAACACCAATGGTGGTGCTGGCTCACAAACACTTTCATTACGTGGCCTTGGTGCTAACCGTACATTGGTATTATTAAACGGTCGTCGTGCCGGACCTGCGGGTACCCGTGGTGGTGTAAGTTCTTTCGACTTTAACACACTGCCTATTTCTACCATTCAGCGTGTTGAAATCCTTAAAGATGGTGCATCGTCAGTTTACGGTTCAGACGCTGTAGCAGGTGTTGTAAATATCATCACTAAAAAAGATACTGGCGGTCAGTTTGACGTCTTTGCATCACAGCCCACAGAAAGCGGTGGTGAGCAATATCGTATCAGCGGTACTTATGGCAAGGCGCTCGATAAAGGCTTCTTTAGCCTGACAGCCGATTATCAGTTAGACCGCGAATTAGCCAAAGGCGATCGCGACTACTTTAATTGTGGCGAGCGCTACGTTTTTGATCCAGCTACCGGACAGCGAGCCGACAATATCGATCCTCGTACCGGCAAGTACCACTGTAATGATCTGTTATGGGGCCACGTTTGGCTTTATGACTACCAGGATGGCGGCGCTACCGACAACGTTCCTAATGGTGCCAAAGCCCAGTACGATTACGACGGTGATCTGGGCCAGTATATCCCTGGATTTAATCCAATCCCGGGTAACCCAAATAACATGAGAACCCCTCCGGGATGGTTCCCGGTAAACTACGACGATGCATCTGATGCCGTGTCTAATGCCGACCACCCTTTCCAGGATACCTCTTCACTTATTCCTGAAACAGAGAAAATTACCCTGTTTGGTCAGGCCGAGTACGAACTGAATGACCACACTCAACTGTATGCCGAAGCGCTGTTAAATCGTCGTACTACCGAGTCTAACGGTTATCGTCAGTACTGGAGCTACATCTACAACGAAAACTTCTTTGCCGGTAACCCGTTAAGCGAAGGTTGGAGAGGTGCACAGTGGTTAAGCCCTACGGCGATTACCGACCACGCAGATGATAAGATTACCGTTGAATATCAGCGCTATGTTGCCGGTATTACTGGTGATATTGCCGGTACCGATTGGTACTACGATGTCAGCTATCAATACAGTAACAGTGATGGCGACTACGGCGGCGACATCATTTATGATGACGCGATCAGCGATCAGAACTTCCTGTCTGGCTCTTGTGCCGGTACTACCACATCAGTTCGTGGCGTGGATTGTGTTGATATTCCATGGCTGGATCCGCAACTGCTGGCAGGTAATATCTCTCAGCAAGTCCGCGACTTTATGTTTGGTTACGAAGTGGGTAACACCAAGTATACCCAACAAACCTTTGAAGGTTTTGTATCTGGTCCGGTATTTGAATTACCGGCAGGTGAAGTCGGTGCAGTATTCGGTGCGAGCTTCCAGAAAGACCGCATTAAGGATACTCCCGGAGAAGCAACCCTGGCACAAAATACCTGGGGCTCTTCAGCGGCTGGCATTACCTCTGGTAGTGACGAGACCAAAGCGGTCTTTACCGAGCTGAATATTCCGGTTATCAGTGATGTATTCCTGGCTCAGTTTATCGACGTAGAGTTATCAGCGCGTTATACCGATGTGAAATCGTCAGGCGACGATACCACGTTCAAAATTGGTGTTAACTGGCAGATTGATGATCAGTTCCGTATTCGTGCATCGCGCGGTACATCGTTCCGTTCACCGGCATTGTTTGAGCTGTACCTGGCCGATCAAACCGGCTTCCTTGGGCAGCGCTCAGTCGATCCTTGTGTTAACTGGGGTAATAACCTGACCGACGGCAGTATTTCACAGGCTCTTGCCGATAACTGTGCGGCAGATGGCATTCCTTCCGACTTTACCGGTGGCGCGATCTCGGCAACCACGGTAACTGGCGGTGGCTTTGGTGTACTTGAACCTGAAACGTCCGTGGCTAAAACCCTGGGTTTGGTGTGGACGCCAGAATTTGCTGACTTAAGCGTGTCGATCGATTACTTTGACTTCTTAATTGAAGGGGAAGTTACTCAAATCGGTGCGGCCAATATCGTTAGCCGCTGTTATAACTCAGACTTCTTCCCAACCGATCCTATCTGTAGTCAGTTCGATCGTGATCCGGTAGATAACCGCATCACCGAAATCCGCGATAGCTTTATCAACGTTGCTGAACAAAGCAACCGTGGTTATGACATCGCGTTAAACTACAACGTGGATGTGGGTTACGGTGAAGTGACCTTTGATATGCAGCACACCTTCCAGAAAGAAGCCAGACAAGGCTTGTTCGAAGATACTGTTATCGACACCAACGGTGAGTTTGGTGATCCTACACACGTAGCTAACTATAACCTGCGCTTCGACCGTAACAACTGGTCAGTAAACTGGCGGGTTAACTACATTGGCGCCGTGTCCAATGTCGACAGCTACTTCCAGCGCTCGGGCGACTACACTGCCACGGTTCGTGGTGATGAGGTTGACGTAGTATTGGCTTCAGACAGTGTTATGTATCACGCTTTCTCATTCACTTATGACTTTGCAGAAGATGGCCTGAAAACCACTCTGGGTGTGTCTAATGCATTCAATAAGAAGCCACCTCGGGTGACTACATTGAATCTGGGTGAGCTAAACACCGAAGGTAACTCTGCGTTCTACAGTCAGTATGACTGGTACGGACGCCGTATCTTCCTGAACGCTACATACCAGTTCTAAGCATTACTTAACGCAGAAAGCCGGCTGACAGTGTTAGCCGGCTTTCTTTTATGTTATGTATAACCGCATAGTTCGCTACAACAGATAATAATGAATCCTCGAATTTACGCGAAAAGCGATAACCTCAATGAATTAAATGCCGATTACGAACAAACCCCATTGCAACAAGGGGTGTTTTTAAATTCGGTGCCTAAATGTGGAACTCACCTGCTACGCAATATATTCCGGATGTTTGTGCCGGTTGAGCAGCAATACCACAACGACTTTATTCAATTTCCCACGTTGCCAAAAAACATGGCGGCGTTTGATCCGGCCAGCCCAAAGTTAAGCTGGGGACATCTGCTATTTTCCGATCAGTCTGCGTTGGCGCTCAGCACGGTTAAACAGGTATTAATTGTCCGCGACCCCTACGACTGGGTACTGGCCCGCGCCCGGTTCTTTTTGTCAGATACCTTTCAGGCGCAGCTGGATCACCTCAAATCGGGCAAGCTGAATATTGAGGAAATACTCAATATGATGATTTTTGGTATTCATCAGCGGGTGCCGGACTTAAAAGATATATTTACCCACAACGGTGTAGCCTGGCTGGGTACCGGGGTAAAACTGGTGCGCTATGAAGACTTGATCTGCCACCTCAACGATCTGAACAGTAAGCGGGCACAAGCCTACTTTACCGATTTACTGTCGGTGCTGGGCATTAACGAGTTGCCGGCAGACTGGCAACAACGTGTGGCAACTGGCGCCGACCGCAAACAAAGCGGTACCGCCAGAGAGAACCTCAAAGAGGTCAGTCACGAGATCCCGGCAATATTGCCGCCGGCTCAGCGTCAGCTGGTTGACTTTGCCGCACCGGGTTTACGTCAGATCCTGGGGTATAACTAAGCAATGACTAAACGACTTGCGATAATCGGAGGCGGCTCGGCAGGCTGGATGGCTGCGGCCTACCTACATAGTATACTTAACGCCCGGGGCCAGCAGCAAAATGTTAGCATTGAGCTGGTCGAGTCGCCGGATATCCCGCGCATTTCAGTGGGTGAAGCAACGGTGCCATCCATCCGGCATTTGCTGAGTGTTATCGGTATCGACGAAATTGAGTTTATGCGTGCTACCGATGCTTCCTTCAAGCAGTCTATAAAGTACGTAAACTGGGTGCACAATAACAACACTTTTTATCATCATCCTTTTACCAGTATGCGCGTCCAACCGGTCGACTTTGCGGGAATAAACTGGCTCAAAAGCGATCGTTCCATTCCCTTTATGGACACCTGCTCTACGCAGCCGCTAATTTGCGAGTGGGGGCTGGCCCCTAAAGTCATAAAGCCCGGCGCCAGTACCCCTCTGAAATATGCGTATCATATGAATGCGCAAAAATTTGCCGATTACCTGCGCGATATTTCGGTTGCCAGAGGGGTAACGCATACCCGGGCCAATATAGGTGAGGTAAAAACAGCTGCCAATGGTCACATTCAGTCGGTGGCACTGGATAATGGTCAGTCGGTGCAGGCGGATTTATACGTTGATTGCACCGGCTTTAAAGCCTTACTGATGGAAAAGACCCTGGCTGAGCCTTTTGTTTCGTTGTCACAATATCTCTTGTGCGACAGGGCAGTGACCATGCATGTCCCTTACGACACGCATTACCCGGGGATGGTGCGGCCCTATACCACGGCTACAGCCATGTCGAATGGCTGGATATGGGACATCCCTATGGCCAATCAGCGCTCAGTGGGCTATGTCCATGCCAGTCAGTTTATTTCTAAAGAAGCGGCCGAACGAGAGTTAAGGGCTTATCAGGGCCCCAATACTGAAAACCTGTCGCCACGCTTTGTCGATTTTAAAGTGGGTCATCGTAAACGGCACTGGGTAAACAATTGCATTGCCATTGGCTTAAGTGGTGGTTTTATTGAACCGCTGGAATCTACCGGGCTGTTTCTGGCTGATATGGGGGCGGTCATGCTGGCCGAACATTTCCCGCACAGTGCCGACGATATGACCGTGTTAGCCGAACGCTACAATCGCCTGATGAGCAATCGCTACTATGAGATCCTCGATTTCATCAATATGCATTATTGCTTAACTCAGCGTACCGACACGGCTTTTTGGCAGGCTGTTCAACAACCTGAACACATTAATCCGCGTTTACAGGCCAAGCTGGATTACTGGAAACATAAACCGCCTTCGCCATCTGATTTTGAAGATCAGATGCTGCCAGGAATGGATCATGCTGCCCGTTTCAACGGCAGAGTTATTACTGATACGGCGGGACTATGGAATCACGAAAGTTACGAGTGCATTTTATACGGCATGCACTTCGCCGCTGACCATTACCGGCAAAAGTTTGGCAATACGGGTAAACCTGTCAGTATGAATCAGGAGATCCTGATGCGCCTGAAAGCGGCCCGCCAGGGCTTACCGCCTCACGCGATTTGGCTGGAACAAAGGGCGGGTAAAGCGATGTATCAAACGGCCTATACACCTCATGGTTGGGTGGCTTAAATCGCCGCCCAACAGTGAATATATGTTATTTCTAATAGTGATAAGCCTTTAAATCAAACGCTTAGAGAATGGTTTTACCAACTTTTCACAATATACATCCGCCTTGTTTTTGCCTTTAACCAAATTGCTACAACTCCCGTGATATCTACCACCTAGGTCTTATATATACTTTTGGTTAAGTCTATAAAGTGTCAGTTTTTGCGGCTGTCCTGCCGCACTTAAACGCACCTTTTTCACACTCTGGTGCGTTCTTTTCCTTTTCTGTTAAGTATGGAGCTTTCATGTTTTCTCATTCCAGAATTCTGTGCCCTGAATTACAACAAAAAATCATGACCGCCGAACAGGCTGCCGATTTTATCCAGGACGGTGATACCGTCGGTATGAGTGGTTTTACCGGAGCGGGTTACCCCAAAGCTCTGCCCGGAGCATTAGTGAATAAAGCTCAGATTCAACGCGATCTGAAAAAACCGTTCAAAATTAATTTATGGACCGGCGCCTCCACGGCCCCGGAGCTGGATGGTGTGCTGGCCGATGCCGAGGGAATTAATCTGCGCTTACCGTATCAGTCGGATCCCATTTGCCGTCAACAGATTAACAGCGGTCAGATGCACTATATCGATTTGCATCTGTCTGAAGTGTCTCAGTATGCCTGGTCTGGCTTTTTGGGCGATCTGAATGTGGCTGTTATCGAAGTTGCGGGCATTCACAAAGATGGCCGTATTATTCCGTCTTCATCGGTAGGAAATAACAAAACCTGGGTAGAGCAGGCCGATAAAATTATCCTGGAGGT
This sequence comes from uncultured Alteromonas sp., assembly GCF_913058315.1. Lineage (GTDB taxonomy): Bacteria > Pseudomonadota > Gammaproteobacteria > Enterobacterales > Alteromonadaceae > Alteromonas. Next base: position 8,996 of record NZ_CAJXQY010000001.1, read on the forward strand.
GAATAGTCAGCAGAGCCTCAAGTTGGAAGGCATGCACGATATTTATTATGGCACGGCTTTACCGCCACATCGCAAACCCATTTTGCTTAATGAGCCTGCCGATCGCATTGGCAGCCAGTATCTGGATATTCCCAAAGACAAAATTGTCGCTGTGGTTGAAACCTCAGCGCCGGATCGCAACAGTCCGTTCTCGCCGCCTGATGCAGTATCAGAGCAAATTGCCGCCAATATTCTGGAGTTCTTTGAGCACGAGATTAACAAGGGCCGTTTACCGGCTAACCTGCTACCGCTGCAGTCCGGGGTAGGCAATATACCCAACGCGGTACTCAGCGGTCTGGATAATGGCGGCTATAAAAACCTATCGGCTTACACCGAAGTGATTCAGGATGGGATGTTGCAAATGCTCAAAAGCGGCACCTTATCGGTGGCTTCAGCAACCGCATTCTCATTGAGCCCGGATGCGCTGGTTGAGTTGAATGAGAATATCGACTTTTACCGTGAAAAAATCATTCTGCGCCAGCAGGACATCAGTAACCACCCGGAGATCGCTCGGCGCCTGGGGATTATTGCTATGAATGGTCTGATTGAGGCTGACATCTACGGTAACGTGAACTCCACCCATGTAATGGGCACGCGTATGATGAACGGCATTGGTGGCTCGGGCGACTTTGCCCGCAATGGCTATCTGTCTATTTTCATGACGCCATCCACCGCTAAAAATGGCGCTATCTCGGCCATAGTGCCTATGGTTTCCCATGTGGATCACACCGAGCATGACGTAAAAGTGGTAGTGACTGAACAAGGGCTGGCGGACTTAAGAGGGCTATCGCCCCGTCAGCGGGCGCGAGTCATCATTAATCATTGCGCCCATCCTGACTTTAGAGATCAGTTACTCGATTATTATGAGCGCGCCTGTGCCAGTGGCCGGGGTATGCATACCCCGCATTTACTTAACGAAGCGTTGAGTTGGCATGAGCGGTTTGAACAAACCGGCTCTATGCACCCAGCCTAAAAAAGCCCGAGTTGCTGGCCGGCCAGTGACTCAAAATCCCCGCCAATGGCTGGCAGTATACTGTCGGCGATTGGCCTGATTTGCTTTTCTATGTAGTGGTCGTAATCCAGCGGCTGGCGGCAATATTCAACCACCTGCGGGCCTGTGGTGGTCATTACATAACGAATTTTAGTGCGTTTCTGGTAGCGCAACGGTTTACCTGAACGGGCATTTTCTTCATCGGCATGGCGCGCGGCTTTAACATGAGGCGGTGCCGTTTTGGTGTATTCCTTTAAGGGTTTGCGTAACTGTTTGGTGTATATGAGCCCCTCGTCAAATTCACCCTGTTTGATACCGCTAATGATTCGCATCACATAATCGTCGACCGGCTGATCGTTGAATATTCGGGTATATAGCTCCATCTGAAAGTCTTTAGCCAGTTGGGTCCAGTCTGAACGCACATTTTCCAGCCCCTTAAACACCAGTTCAGTTTTACCCTCACGGCGAATTAAACCGGCGTAGCGTTTTTTGCTACCCGCTTCAGAGCCGCGAATCGTGGGCATAAAAAAACGCTCGTAGTGGGTTTCAAACTCAATTTCCAGCTCGCAGGTTAGATCAAACTCCTCGCGGATGCGTTGCTGCCAGCGTTGGTTAATGTCCTGTTCTAATTGTTTACCAATGTCCCACGCTTGCTCTGCGGATACGTCATCAGCAATGTGTACAAAAGTGGAGTCGGTATCGCCGTAGATCACGTCATAACCCGATGCTTTGATCCACTCGGCGGTCAGCTGCATAATTTCATGGCCGCGCATGGTAATGGAGCTGGCAAGGCGCGGATCGTAAAAAGGGCAGCCACCACTGCCAAGCACCCCGTAAAAGGAATTCATAAGAATTTTGATAGCCTGGGAGCGCGGTTTATCCTGTTGGCGCTTGGCTTCGTCGCGCTGCTGCCAGAGGTTGGTAATTATGTCCGGCAGAAAGTGCTGGCTACGGTGAAAGCTGGCCCCTTTAAAGCCGGGAATGGCGGTTTCGGGTGACTTGAGCCCTTCTACCAGACCCAGCGGATCGATTTTAAACGTCCGGATAATCGAGGGATACAGGCTCTTAAAGTCCAGTACCAGTACATTCTGATAGAGTCCGGGCTTGGAGCTCATCACATAACCACCGGGGCTGGCCAGGCCGCCGTCGGCCGGACGATTCGGCGATATGTAGCCCGCCCGGTGTAACTTCGGCAGGTATAAATTGACAAATGAGGCAACCGAACCACCGGGGCGACCCAGGCGCAGGCCGGTTAGTTCACTGCGCAAAATCAGAAAATCAATCAGCCGTACCTGTTCAGCAATGTCATTCACCAGCACGCAGTCTTCAAAGTTATATTTGGCTAAAGCGAGCTTATCATGCTTAAACAGGTGCTTAATTGCCCCGAGTTTGTCGGGATCTTCGATGAGCTTGCGCTTCCCCAGTAATTCGCTGGCAACGTTATCCAGGGCAAAAGAGTCGAACTGAAAGGTCATGGTTTTCAGTCCTTCAATGCCATCAATTATGGCCCGTCCCGGGACATCCACCAAAGCCCGGTTATCCTCGAATACTTTAATATCCACCTTGCTGCGATGACGCCCGAGCGCAAGCTTAACGCCGCAGCGGGTCGCTGCATCATGTAAAACCGGCAGGTCGAATTGTTTAATATTCCAGCCAATCAGTAAGTCGGGATCGTGGTGCTGAATGAGCCCGATAAAATGCGTTAACAACGCCGTTTCGTCAGCGCACCAGACTATTTCGAAAGGCACCTCAGCGTCTTCAGGCTCGCCGATCATCAGCACAACATTTAACGCAGGGGAGGCGATGCCGATGGAATATAAATGGCCATGTTCGTCGCATTCTATATCAAAGGAAAAGGCGCTCAGATCGCAGCGATAGGCCGATGGCTTTAAGCGGGCCTCGGTCACTGTGTTGTCGTGCTGCTGAGCAACGCCCTGATAGTGCACACCGCTGGTTATGAACCGCTCCATAAAAAAGCGATCCGGGGTTTTGATATCCGCCTCGAAGAGTGTCACGCCTTGTTCTTCACAGTGGCGCCGAAGGATATGCAGTTGCCGGTCCTGTGGGCATTTAACCACACTCACCGGCTCGTGCTCGAAGGTGCTAAGAGGCAGGGCTTTAAGGCTCGCCCTTAATTGCTGAGCCTGGCTAATAGCGGTGATAGTGCCGACCGCAGTTTGTTCTGTAAAACAGGTTGCCGGTTGCACCGGCGTGATCAATTTAACCGGCCCGTTTTCGGTGGCCAGCCAAATTTCGAGGGTTTGCTGTGAACCGGTTGGCACTACCCGGGCGGTCAGCACCATGCCCTGACCGGTTAACGTGGTCGTCATTTTATAGTACAGCCCGGTAAATCTAACGCACAGTGGCAGAAGTCATGAAATGGCAATGGTATAGTAAACGCAGATTTGTTTAATGTTGTAGTCCTAATGATAACGCCAAGTACCCATTCGATACCAGCCTCGGGCAGTTTTTGCAAGGTCGCCGCCGGCGTTTACTGGCTTCGCATGCCGCTACCGTTTGCTCTCGACCATATCAACCTGTACCTGCTGGAAGCCGATGAAGGCCTTTATATCGTGGATACCGGTGTGCAAAGCGAGCATAGCAAGACAATCTGGCAACAGGTGTTAAACGCCCTGAATAAACCGGTTGCCGGCGTTATAGCTACCCATATGCACCCGGATCATTGCGGGCTGGCAGGGTGGTTGTGTCAGCAGTTCAAAGTGCCGCTCTATATGAGTGCGCTGGAATATTACGGGGCAATTGCTTATTTCTCACCTAATCCTGGCGCGGATACGTCGGTAGAAGTAGATTATTTTGTCAGGGCGGGTCTAAGTCAGGCCGAGGCAGAGAGCTATGTGAGCGATCACAGTCGCTATGCAGAGTCTGTTGCCCCAATTCCCCTGGCTTACCAGCGCCTGCAAGCGGGTAAGTCACTGACCATTGGCAACCGGCAATGGCAGATTCTTACTTATGGTGGTCACTCGCCGGAGCACGTTTGTTTGTTCGACGCCGAGGCCAGATTGCTAATCGGCGGCGACCAGATATTGCCTTATATATCGCCTAATATCGGCGTCTATAGCCGCGAGCCGGAGGCCGAGCCGTTAACAGATTATTTGTATAGCCTGCAGCAACTCAAACAGTTGCCCGCAGATACTCTGGTGCTACCTGCTCACAACCAGCCGTATACCGGGCTCCCTACTCGCTGTGATGAACTCACCAGCCATCATCTTAAATTGCTGGACCGCCTGTTAAAGCATTGTGCAACACCGCAATCCTTACAGAGTTGTTTACCAAAGCTTTATCGACGAACCTTAACCGGCCAGATGTTATTTTTTGCCCTGGCAGAAGGTCTCGCTCACCTCAACCATCTGGTAAAAGCAGGCCGGGTAACACGCTCGCTCGATGAGCAGGGCGTATATCGTTACCAGGCCTGTGAAACCAATTAACCGTCTATTGCACTACCGGTTAGCCGACGAATTTTGCTAAGCAACTGTTCGTCATTAAATGACTTGGCCTGTTGCCAGTTAATGTTGGCCCAGTGCAGCGCTTGTTGAGGCTCAGCGGCAAGGTGCAGGTAATAAAGCGCCACTTCGGCGGCATGAGTAGTGTCGCCGCGCTGTTCGCGAACCAACACCCGCTCGGCCATCGCCGTTGTCCACTTTTCCCCGGCGCCGGTTTGCTGTTCGGCAAGAGCCAGATACAGTAAAGCGCTGTCGTTCGGGGCCGGATTGTTGGCTATTTTGGGTGACAGCCGGGCCAGAATATCTTCGCCTTGCTGTAAGGCCAGTTTAGCTTTCGACCACGCCACCCAACTGCTGATGGGCCATTCGCTGTCGGGTTGTTGTTCAATATGGCTAATGGCAATGGCGGGCTCACCGGCAAATAATGCCAGGTCAGCCAGTACCTCATTAACCCATAGCGCTACGTCTTTGGAAGCGGCAGGAAACTTCTCACTAATATTGTGCAACTGCGAGTAATACTGAGTCGACGGCGATAGTTGCATGGTCGCCTCCAGCAAACAGGTGGCCATGACCAACTCCGATGTTGTGCCCATGAGTTGTAAGCAGGTTTGCCTTGCCAGGGCAGGCTCGCCCTGATTGAGCTGAACATTCGCTCGTAGTAACAACGCAGCAGGCTGGTTGGGGCGTTCTGTTAGCAGCGTATCGAGTTCTTTTAAGGCGGCGGCGAAGTTGTGCTGATGCTGCAGGAGCCGGGCGTAAACCAGCCGCTCCTGATGAGTAATCCGCTCAGCTTCAGCCAGCGTCTTAAGCGTTGCCATGACCGGTGCCAGCTCCTGTTCATTAAAGTCAGGGTGAGTGCTCTGGTTTACCAGCTCGCTCATCTGTGCGGCGGTCATGGTCACCGGTTTGACCGGCTTATGGCTATGATAAGTGTGGGCAACCGCTTGCTTTACACCAATCAGGGCCAGCGCAATAAAGGTAACTACCGAGGCGGTAAGTAAACCGGTAAGTGTCAGGCTGATGGGGAAAATACGTTTCATATCACTGCTCCTTAAAGGTCGCCATCCCTGGCTTACGGTTTAATTGTTGAGTAAATCGTCAAACTCAGCAGGATTGGTTGTATCCTGAATATAGAGCCGACCATTTACCGCCAGCGGTGTATCACCAGCGTTTTGGTTAAACGCAGAACGCACTGCTGTGGAGACCCCTACTTCAAGGGCTTCAATGGCAATCGTTACGTTACCGGTTACCGCAAAAGCGGTGCCATCGGAAACCGTAAACGAAAAGCTATCGGTGCCAGTGACTTCCGCATTAGGCGTGTAAGTAAACTCGCCGTTACCCGCCACGCTAACCGTGCCCAGTGACGGCTCGGCAGACAGTGCGTAAGTCAGTCCGTCACCGTCGGCATCGGTGGCACTTAACATGTCGGTGACCGGTGTTTCGGTCTGGGTGATAATATCCAGATCGTTGGCCACGGGTGCCTGGTTAATATCGTCATAGCGGTCTTTGTTGTCGTTACTGTCAAAACAACCTGTCATCACGATACTCAGGGCACATACTGGTATGAACTTATTCATTACGACCTCCTTTATTCTGAGCCAGGCAGAGGGGTTGCCAGATACGGAAAGCTGCTGTCCATCATGCTGGCATCAAGCGGTGCGCCGTCAGTAAAAGGCACATTGCCAACACTGGCGTCGCTGCTGTCGCATAATCCTAAATCAGTGTCTTCACCGTTAACGGGGATGGGGTAACACAGACGGCCCATTACCACCCGCAGAGCGATATCAACCACGTCATCGCCGGGGCGACGGCCGTTCGGGAAGCCCGCCAGATCATCACCAGCCACTCCAGCCCAGGATTGATCAGCCGCCGGGGTTGCCGGTATAGCCGTATTTAAACGCAGCATCTCAGATGGCGTTACGGTCGCCAGTTGGTTAACCCCCGGGAAGCCGGTTAAAAACGCGGTAACCAGATCGGTACGCGGAAAGTTGGTAGGGGCCAGGGTCGCTATGTCTGTACCCAATGTGGAGTTGACCGCGTCACGAAACAGAATGTTCAGCAGTTCAGGCAGTGCCGGGTGCGTGACGTAATCGGCGAATTGACCATCATCCGCTGGATGTGATGACGAAAATTTATCTTTATCACCAATACCAATCACCAGTTCGTTGACCAGCGGATTGCCCAGGCGTGATACCTGCGTCATCGCGCCGCCCTGTACTTCGGGTTTGCTAAAGGAGGCATTTGGATTCAGTATTCTGGCCTGTGGCAGGCTGGCGGTGGTCCAGGCACCAATAGTGCCGTTCCCGTCACCGGTTACACAGCTCGCGGGTACTTCAATAGCAATACTGGTGACGTTCTTGTCAGCCAGATCATCATTACCGTCTGACTGCGTTATGCCACCCGGAAAACCGTTACCATCGCCAGCGCCCGGCATGCTGTCACCCTCAACCGGTACATAGTTGACCAAATCAAACGTTTTGCCCAAATTAACCACGAAAGGGTCTTTACGCTGGCCAACAAATACCCTGGCCGGCATCTCGCAGCCAGGCAGCATCACATCATAGACATACTGGTCGGCATAACGCTGATATTCGGTGGTGCTGGTGAAGGTTTTATTGCCGATGTAATCGAGCGGTTTAGCAAAGTACATGGCATCCATCGGCATTATTTCGGTTCGGGTGCCGGAGCGCATATTGCCCTCAACCATCTCGAGCGAGTAGTGCTCAGAAAAGTTAACCGCACTCATGTCTTCGGCACTGACCGGACCAACATTCTTAAGCGGCACTTTTACGCTGCGCTGATTGCCTTCCGGTCCGACGGTCAGGGCAACGCCCTGGTTATCCGCAGCCAGCATGGGCGTGAATTTTAAGGCAAAACTGATGTCTTCCATGGCGTCGCCATCGTTATCAATGTGGATGGCATATTCAGCAGCCGGATCCATAGCAAAGTAATTCGGTCCGCCGTAAGCATCCTGTAACGGGATGTAGTTAGCAATTAGTGTTACGTAGCCTTCGCGGCCGCTTTCATAGCTGTTAAACGCATAGAAATCGGTACTGTCCAGAGCCGGTGCGCGCGCAATGCTGGGCGCTTCACGGTGGCTGGATGCCTGTGCAGTTGTTGCAGCCAGTGCGCTGCCGATCATTACTGAGAGTATTAATTTTTGCATGGTGTTACCCCTTTTTGTTGGTGTATTAAGCCAAACGATTAACCCGGGGCAGTGGATGCAAAATAATTTAAAAATAAATAAAAGTTAGATTTTATTTTATTTGAGCTGGTTTCAGGACAGGAGAAAAAATAATGGCCTCCGGTTGGAGGCCATTGTGCAGGCAGGTTAGACTGCGCTGATTGGTGCGATATAAAGGACTTCGGTTGGTGAGCCGGTTGGCGAACCGCCATTCGGTTCAAGGCTAACCGCCAGGGCGGCGATGTCGCCTAAATCAAACCAGTCCGGACGGCTGATAGCCAACTGGCCGCCTTCTGGTAGCAGGCCCAGTGAAATCGGTGCGCCGCCATCGGCAGGTACCATCCACAGCTCGAAGTCTTTGTCGGTTCTGGCGGTAAGATTTGCGGTACTTCTGACCGCCAGAGTAGAAGTACTGATTTCTATTAACCACAGCGGCTTGGCTTCTGCATCAGTGACAACCGCAATATCGGTAACCGGCGCTTTGACCGGCGGCGTAGCCGGCATGAGTACAACGGCCAGTATAATGGCTGCTGCCGTAGCCAGCCCGGCAATCGCTTGCCAGATAACGGGTTTTGATGATTTCGCCACAGGCAGATTCACCACATTACTGGTGGCGGTGTCGCCAGCGAACCCCAACTGACGCTCGATGGTCTGCCAAACGGTTGCTGGTGGCTCTACCGGTTGTACGTTCTGGCCCAGTCCGTTAAGGTACTGCTCCCACATCCAGGTTGTCTCGGTAATTAACTGGCTTTCCATCATCAATTGTTGGTAGCGCCGGCGGGCGCCACCACGCAACGTGCCCAATACGTATTCTGCAGCCAGCGCGTTGCGTAACGTTTCGTTTTTATAATTCATACCGACAAACACCTTTGTAAACTTTGCAGGCCCCGGCGGATCCAGCTCTTAATAGTGCCTAATGGCGACGCCAGGTGATCAACAACTTCCTGATGCGACAGACCGTTAAAGTAGGCCAGATGAATTGCCTGACGTTGCTGATTATCCAGCTCATCCATGCATTCACTTAACTTCGGATGATCCAGCTCACTGGCAGCAATATGCGTGCTTTCATAAGGGTGGGTGTCATCGTCGTCCAGTGAGGTTTCTTTTCTGACCTTATGGTGGCGCATCAGATCCAGCGCCCGATAGCGGGCAATGCTGATGATCCAGGTGAGTACGGTTCCCTTACCGCGCTGATAACTGGCTGCATTGTGCCAGACTTTTATATAGGCATCCTGCGTGGCTTCCTCGGCAAGAGCGCTGTTCTGCAACATCTTCAGTACCACGGCATAGACCTGCCCGCTGGTGATTTTATAGAGCTTTGCAAAGTCTTGTTTTTGTCCCTGAGCTGTTCCACACAACAAAGGTAATAAGGTTTCCTGTTCCATTGTTTCCTCAATATTTGTGAGCCTGTTTGGCTTATAACGATTCAGTACTCGGATCGGATGCAGTTTTATCCTCTTCTTTTGCTTCTTTAAGTAATGGCAGGCGTACCTCGATAACCGTGCCTTTTCCTTCTCGGCTATTAATCACCAGTTTGCCTTTGTGTTTTTCGATGGCGGAATAGGCCACCGAGAGGCCAAGACCCTGGCCTTTTCCTTCCGGGCGGGTGGTGAAAAAGGGTTCAAAGACCCGCTTCAGGTGGCCTTCTTTGATACCGCAGCCGGTATCCACTATTTTGATGGCTATACCGCTGGTGGTTTGTCGGATATCGAGCATAACCAGACCGGTATCGTTGATCGACTGGGCCGCATTCATCATCAGATTGGTGAGTGCCTGTTTCAGGCTGGCAGACTCACAGTACCATTTTAGCTGTTCAGGCTCACAGGTTACTTTGTATTTAGGCCGTTTGAATTGCGTGCTGATAAGTTGTACCAGCTGGTTCGCCGTTTCCTGTAAGTTCAGGTAGCCCCAGGAGTGCTGGGGTTCCTCGGCAAAAGAGCGCAGCGTAGACACAATTTCACTGACCCGCTTCAGGCCATCCTTAGACTCCTTGATCAGCGGGCCCATATCTTCTTCGATAAGCTCTACATGGGAAGCATCAAACAGATCTTCCAGTGCTTCAATATGCTCTGGTGCATGACTGGCAACCAGCTTTTTGGTCGCCTGACAGGTTTCCAGCAAATTTTGTGCGTACTGTTCCAGCGTATTTAAATTGGCCGTTACAAAACCCATGGGGTTGTTAATTTCGTGCGCAATGCCAGCGGCAAGCTGACCGGTGGAGGCCATTTTTTCTGCCTGAATAAGCTGTGACTGGGCTCTGTCGAGCTTGCGAATGAGTTTACGCTGGGCTTCATGTTCTGTTTTTAATGCTTCGGCGAGCTGGGCCTGGGCTTTAAAATAACTGGCCTGAGCGGTGACATCCTGAATCAGAATGCAGGCGTACTGCTGGCCGGTTTCGGCATCTTTATGGGGTACAATTTCCATATTTTGTACCATCTGGGTTTCTTCGCCGGTAATCGGGCGACTGCTCTTGAAAGGAAAGATGTGCGGACGCTGTTCCCAATAGCTAAAACTGGGATGTTTAAGAATAAAAACCGATTTTATGCGCCGCTTAAGAAACTTAATTTGCTCGGGAAACACATCGGCCAAGGGTTTGCCTAAGGCATCCCCCCGGAGTTCAACCGGCATGCGGTCGAGAAAAAATGCGTTCAAAGAGACAATTTCATACGCTTCATTTACCAGACAAATTCCAACTGGCAGTTTATCCAGCAACGGGTTATTCATAAAGGACTAGCCCAGTAACTCGTCGAGCGTCGATTTTAGCCGCGTCAATGAAGCATCGTCCAGACAAAACACCACGCGCATGGTGAACGATGAAATTTGAATGTCGAACTTTACTTCCATTATCAGGCTGTGTTGCCAGTCGTATTGTGAAAAGTCACTTTTTTGCGGTGCGAATAAGGTTGGCATCTGCAGGTTGGTGGCTAATTCTAACTGTTCAGACAGCCCGGCCAGACAAGCCCCGGCAAGAATGTTGGAAAGCTCCAGAATCGTCTCGTTTATGTCGTTCTCTGAAAGAGGCTGTTCATATTCGAGCAATTCAGCCACTTCTGCCAATCCATGGCGGGTAAGAATGGACATCACCTCACCATGAATATCGCCCATAAAAGACTGACGGGTGTAGTAAGCCTGTTGATTGTGACTGACTAAATCATATAGCCCTGCGGGGGTAACGGCGGTAATGTTTGGAATCGAAATTCCTATCTTGGTTTCGATTAAATGAGCCAGACTATTGGCCGCCTGACCCATGGAAATGTTCATCAGTTCCTGTAAGGCATCCCGCTGGTCTTCAGACAGGGCAATGGCATCGTTCATAGATAACCCAACTCAAATAAGGTCATTGCCAACTCTTCCTTATCCAGTGGTTTACGTAAAAACCGTTTGGCGCCCAGCGACATCACTATGCGCTGTTTCTCCGGCTGGAAATCGGCACTGATAACAATTACATCCGGTGATGAAGGCTGCTCAGAAAGGTATTCAAGCACGCCAACACCATCAATTTCTGGCATGGTCAAATCAAGCAAAACCAATTGCACCGATGTACCGGACAAGATCTCGATGGCTTCTTTTCCATTGGCGGCTTCAATGACCGTGGTTTCAAGCTCGGGTGGCAACGCCCGCACGACGCTGCGTCTGGAGAGCTTTGAATCATCTGCCACCAATACTGTTAAACTCATAAAGGACTCCGACTTCCGGTTTCATATAAGTATTTGCCATTTTTACAATCCTGCAAGTCTGAAGTTGTCATTTATATATCGCTTAAAATGCCATTTTCGAACGTTAAATAAGTGACAAATGTGACTATTAGTTATTTTGCGGGGTGAAATGACGGGGTGTTTATCTAATCTGATACTTAAGTATTCAGGATAATAAGTGAAGTGGGCGTGAAAGAACCAAAGGATCCGGCTCATGAAGAGCCGGATTGGCGGGGTTAGCGCTGCTGGCGAATAAACGCGGCCAGTTTGCTGCCATTGATCAGCTTAAAATTTTGCGGTGCGCCTGGCATAACGTTACGGCCATCCTGTACCACCATGAGGCCGTCAGGAAACTGCGGGCCAAGCGCCAGTGATGTCACTTCGAGGCCATCCGTTTCTGATACACCATCAATCTGTTGGGCACTGTTGATACCCACCCGGAAGGTTCCGAGCAGACGGTTTCCGTCGTCCAGAGCATAAACGGCAAACCGGTTGTTACCCTGACTGGAGGCCACCAGGAAGCGTTCACCGTCGAGGCGGTAAATCCCCATACCTTCAATGTCGGCTTCAACACCTTGTCCAATCGACGTAATTTGACGTGGCGTGCTGAGTGGTTGAGACAGTGATTTCTGCCAGATGCCAGCCGCTTCTTCACCCATAAAGAGTATTTGGTTTACATCATCAACCACACACCCCTCGGGCTGACTGGGCAGACTAAATTCGCTGATAAGTGCTGCGGAAGGGCCATCTTCAGTGAAAGTGAAAGCATATTGCTGGTAGCGACCGTCGGTGTCGTTAATAAAGGTATGTAACTGACCGTCGACTACACCGTTACATAAACCGTACACATCCGACAGGCTGGTCGGTAATTCAGCTTGGTGAGTCACCGTGCCGGTTGCCGAGATGTAATACACCGATAACGTTTGTGATGAGCGATTGCTGGCAACGGCAATATCCTGTTTGCCGTCGGGCGTGTCTATCTGATAGCGCACATCCACATTGTTTACCCGCCCGGCAGGCAATGATTGCAACTGCTCACCGCTGAGCGAATAAACATTCAGCCCGTATTTTTTATCGGTGCCCAATACCAGGCTGGCCGCAGGATTAAGCCGGTTTACCCAGATGGCCGGATCGTCAGCGGCATCGCCATAACGGTTGACCGGTGTGGTTTGCACGTCGGCGTTCAGCGTGTATACCTTATCTGCGGTGCTGATTGAAGGCGCTTCATTGCTGAGTGCAGCGGCGAGCAATTCGCCGCTGGCTTCATCGAAAGCACCAATGTAAAGCGTATCGCCTGCCACCGCAGCACTGACCGATTTAAGCTCGCGCTCGGCCGCCAATGGCCATTGGCGATGGCGCTGACCACGTTGATACAACAGTGGCTCGTCGGTTGCCACCACAAAATAGCGGCCATCGTCCAGCGCTGCCACGGATTCGATTTCCGGGCCGCTGGGGAAATAGTCGAGGGTGCGGGTATTTTCACCCTCCGCATTGCCACTGTAGTGCCAGATGCCGGTGGTCTCTTCAGCAATCAGCAGCGTATTGCTCTGGTCCGTCACCGCGCAGGAGGACAGGTTTGGGCCTACCAGCATTTGCCGGATTGGACTGAGTTGCCAGTTTGTCTCAGTCATCACCAGGTAATGAGACATCAGCCCGCGGGCATCTGAACTGAATAAATGCAGAGCGTCATCCTGGAGGCTCAGGCACAGAGTTTCGCGGTCGGCAATCTCAGAAGCCTCAGACGCCTGCAAGTGGAATTCACCGGTGGTGGTATTGAGCGTAACCAGGTGCAGGGCTGAAGAATTCTGGTCGATGGCGGCAATGGCAATTAAGTTGTCTGAACCGGGCAGTACACGCCAGTCTGCCTGAGCGATATGGCCGCTAAACTGATTGATTGGCTGACCTTCAGGTGAAACCCAGATTAGGCCTTCTGCTTCGCTGGTTACCAGATAACCCTGGAATGTACCGATGACCACAGGCTTCAGGCTTTCCCCTGCTACAGGCATTGCACGCAGAGTCAGTGATGTTGCTGGCTCTGATGTTTGCGTGCCTCTCGGTTCGCTGGCAGTGCAGCCGCACAGCGTCAGGCTGGCAATCAGTCCCAAAGTAAATTTAAGGGTTTTCATTGGGCTGACTCCCTGCTTTTATCCAGTACATACTGGTAAATGACTTCGCCCTTATCATTAATGAATTCAAGGGTGAACTGTTGTTGATTAACCCGCACTACGGCAAAGCCGGCGGATGATTGGGCAAACGCGGTAAATTCGCGCTGTGCTACCGGGCGGATCTCAGAGCCGCCGCCAGACACAAAGTGTTCCACACGGCTGCCGGCTGGTTTGTTATGTTGCAGATCATGCTCGTGACCGGCGATGTAGGCATCCACCTCATACTCTTCCAGCAGTGGCTCTATCACCCCGCGCACCGCGCTGGTTTTACCATAACGCTTGCCGCTGGAATACAGTGGGTGGTGGCCAATCACTATGGTCCAGTCAGCGTCGGTATTGCGCTGCAGAGTTTGCTCAAACCACGCCAGTTGCGCTTTGCTATCCTGACGCTGGGTTTCCTGATATTTGGCTTCGTGCTGATAGTCCGGATTCAGCGGGCTGGTATCCAAAAAGACCAGATGCACCGTACCGCCTTCTTCCAGTGTGATGAGCTTGTCAAAATACTGGGCAGGCATATGCCAGCGACGGCTAACGGCAGAGTAATCGATTTGCGCCTGCCAGTTGCCGCGGTAATCGTGATTGCCTAATACCACATACCAGTCGATAAACAGGTGCGGGCCGTGATAAATGGTTTCATAGGAAGACTGCCAGTACGGATCATTAACCGAAGCTACGCCGTTGTCGTAAAAATTATCCCCGGTGGAAATGATCATCTCAGCATCGAACTGATAAGCCGCAATATCCATCCATTTTGCTACGCTGCGCTGAGCAAAGTGGCCGTTGCGGCCCCAGTCGCCGACCACCAGAAACGAATAATCATCACCGCTCTCGGTGAGTGAAGACTGGATCTGATGGGTCTGGTAATAGTGCTCACCAAAGACTTCCTGCTGAGCAGACTGAGCTAGTGCCAGTGGCGCGCAAAGCAATGTGGTGAGCGTGAGTAATTGTATGAGTTTCATTGAAAACCTTAAGATTCAGGCGGGCATCAGCCCGCCTAATTGCCGATAGCGCTTAGAGCTGCCAGTTAAAACCAATTTCGAAAGTACGGCCGTACTCTTCGTACTGGGCATTCTGGCTCCGACGGTCGAAGTAGTGATAATAAGGCTCATCGTTAATATTGATGGCGTTGAAATACACTGTCAGATCCTGGTTGATATAGTATTTACCCATAAAATCGAACTGCTGGTGGGCGTCTTCCATACGCAGCATGTCACCGTCGATTTCTTCCAGGTTCTTGCTCTTGTAGGTCATCGCCAGGCGCAGGCTCCAGTCGTTGTCTTCGTAACCTACGGTCAGGTTACCAACGGTGTCAGACTGGTTAGGCAAGCTGGTTTTGTATTCTTCACCATCCAGCAGCGTGGTGGCATCAGAAGACGAGAACGTCCCGTTAGCAGAAAGCAGCAGGCCGTTATCAAAGGCTTTAACCCAGGAAAGCTCTAAACCGGTGAGGTCGGCGGTTTCACCATTACGTGGCTGAATAACCTCATCGTAGCCTTCCCAGCCCTGCATGCCTGCTACATCGGCGTATATGACGAAGTTGTCGATTTGCTTGTAGAACAAGCCGGCCGACAATACGCCAATCTGGCCAGGATAGTATTCCACCGACAGGTCGAAGTTATCTGACTCATAAGGCAGCAGTTGCGGGTTGCCGACTTCGGCTTCACGCTCGGTTACGAACACGCCATCGTCTTCTTCGGTTTTGCTTTCAATAATCTGGAAAGCGGCCGATTCTTCAAAACCCGGGCGGGAAATGGTTTGAGTGAAAGCGCCACGCACAATCAGTTTTTCCGAGATATTGTACTTAACGTTTATGCTCGGCAGGAAGTGGTCGTAACTACGCTCAGACTGCCACGGCGTGTTAACCACATCTTCCACGTCATTTTGCTCATCTTCAATCAGCTCAACGCGCATGCCGGCGGTATCGAAATCGGTTTTCTCATAACGCACACCAGCCACAATGTGCACATCGTTAATATCGAAGGTGCCCATAAAGTAGGCGGCAAAAATGTCTTCGTTAGTTTCGTAGGACGCACCGTTTGACTCTAATTCTGAGTCAAGATCGGCCAGCTCCAGTGAGCTGCGGTTCTGATTGAAATAGGTGCGCATTGCGCTGCGGTTTAGGCCTGGTCCAAAGTCACCGAGTCCCCAGTCTGCGTCGCTGGTGGCGAATTGCGAGGCATCCATACCGTCAAAGTCACCGTCGTAAATGTAGATGTTGCTGTCGACCGTTTTGGTTCGGGTGCGGTACTTAACACCGGCTTTAATTTCGCTGAGGTAGGGGTCCTGGGCAAAGGTTTTGCTCAGGTTCGCTTTAATACTGTTTTCAGTATCTTTGGTGTAGTTATCTTCAAAGCTGATCTCATCCACTTCATAATTATTGAAGTCGTTGACTGAATCTGCATAAGTAATGCTGGGGATCACGCGCTGCATATCACCGTCGATGCTGTCATCTTCGGTGATAAAAGTGTAGTAAAGTGCATCCGGCTCACTTTCATCAGACTTGGCGTAACCGAGTTGATAATCGAAAGTCCACTCGCCTCGCACATGTTCACCGCCGGCAGCGATGGTGAGGATGGATTGCTCCTCATAACGGTCTTTGGACTCCCGCTCAACTTCTGAGTCTTCGCCATCAAACACGAAAGTATTGCGCTGACGGTACTCTTGGTCAGAAAACTCGCTGTACAGGGAGCGCAGGAAATAGGCGTTGTTAAAATCCGGGCGGTAGTCGAGGTTAAGCGCTGCGCCCAAACGTTCACGGGTAATGGTGTAATGACGCTGTTCAATTTCGTCATCGGCGTTTGACTCGATATTGTCAGAGCCAAAGTCTCGTTTTAGGTAAGACAGTGCCGCAGCCACACCAAACGTATCGTTCCACAGGTTAGTATAGGTACCTGACAGTTTAGGGCTCATCTCATCACGTAATTCGTTCTGGCTTAACTGACCAGACAGGCTGGCGGTTTGCCCCTTACGGTCGAAGGCACTCACTGATTTTACTTCTACCGAACCACCAATGGCGTCACCGTCCATATCTGACGTTACAGACTTGGAGACTTCCAGAGTCTGAATCAGCTCAGAAGGAATAACATCAAGGGCTACCGAACGAACGCCACCTTCTGGTGACGGCACGTTCAAACCGTTAATGGTAACGTTATTGAGGTTAGGATCGATACCACGAATGCCCACAAAGCGACCTTCCCCCTGGTCGCGTTCGATAGACAGACCCGGCAAGCGTTGCAGTGATTCAGCCGCGTTTTGATCCGGGAACTGACCAATGGCATCAGCGGAAACGATAGATTTGATATTGTCGGCCATGCGCTGTTGATTGATGGCGCTGGCCTGGCCGCCGCGCTGTCCGCGAACCATGACTTCTTCCAGTGACTCGCTGGCACCTTCCAGGGTAATTACCGGTGTGATGTTTTCGCCTTCGGTCAGTGTAATCTTGCGACTCACTGGCTCCGCGCCCAGGTAGGTTACCAGCAGAGTGTATTGACCGGCTGGCAGATTGCTGAAGCGAAACGTACCGTCACGACGGGAAACAGTTTCTTTGCCTAACTCGGTGATCTCAATTTTTGCCCCGGCAAAAACGCGGTCCTGGGCGTCATTCGTCAGTTGGCCAATTAAGCCGGCATTATCTGCGGCGACCGAAGCAAACGAGCAACAAACGGTACTCACCGCCAACGCCAGGCTGGAAAAACGATTCTTCATGTGTGTTCTCTTAAGTTGTGTGTATGTTGGCGGCTACGGTAAAAAGCAAAAATGACAAATCGATGACGACCCAAGGCCGTGTCGTTGGAATAACAGTCAGAACTGCCTGAAAAAGCACTTTTTTATAACTCGCTGAGCTCAAATGACCCCCACGCAAGCCTTTGTTTAATGGTGAAAAAATTGAGTGAAAGGCGGAGAAGAGGAAAATGCATCACCCCAGTGTCATATTCCTGAGCCAGAATGACCCCTAAGATTACCGGCGTCTCCAATAACAATAGGCGCAGGTAAATATGTTTTACATGCGGAAAAGATAATGGATTTTAGTTTGTTAACACGTCACCGCGGCTTACTGGCATTTGTGTTGTTGGTATCAGGCCTGGCTGTGACATTATGCGTAACCAATGGTCAGCTAAAAGAGCTTGGAGAAGTCGAATGGCTGGATGTGGTAGGGGAGGGCAGTATTTGTTTGCTCACGCTGTGCTGGATGACGGCGGTGATGATCAGTCGCCCACCGGGCCAGGTTACCGGATTGCTGGTTGCCGGACTGTCTTTTTTTAACTTCTCCGCCATGCTCGACCTGTTCGATGAATTTACCTTTTACAGTGATGCTGCCCATTGGCTGAGCGTTGTTGAGTCTATCCCGGCCGCGTTGGGAATGATTGTAATGACGATTGCATTGTACTTGTGGCATCAGGAGCAACTGGCGCTCAACAAGCAACTCCAACGCCGGGAAATGTGGTATCGCGCTCACGATCAAATCGATGTGATCACTCAGTTGTACCGGGCTGATTACTGGCGAGCCAGAGCCATGGAACTGCAGGAGCAGGGCATACAGGCTGCTGTAGTAGTACTGGACATCAATGACTTCTCTCAATTTAACTTACGTTACGGCCATGCCGAAGGCGACCGCTTTTTACGGGAAATATCACAGTTAATCGTAATGAACCTCAGAGCGGTAGACCTGGCATGTCGCTATGCCGGGGATCGCTTCGTTATTTTAATGCCAGAAATCGCGATTGCCGAAGCAAATGAATTTGCCTGTCAGCTAGAGTGTAGTATTCGCAATGTAGCGTTTAAAAGTGGCGGCCAGACAACGGCCATTTTTCATTCGGTGCGTAGCGTTTGCTCCCAGTTACAACAGCAGGTCACACTAGCCGAAATGATGGCGGGTTTAAATCGCCAGTTAGATGAGACATCTCAGCAGGTTGCCTGATGACGCATAACGCTCTGCTTACCCGTACTGACAAAGCACTGCCTGCCAGGCAGCTTGCTCAAAGCCTGGTGCAGGTTGCTGTAGCCCGGGGCGCTCCAGAGCATAAGTTACTGCGCGGAACGGGTATTTTTAGTGAAGACTTACTTACGGCAAAACCTTTAAGTTGTAATCAGCTGCAACGCCTGTGCAGCAACGCAACTCAACATTACAAAGGCTTCGATCTGGCCTTTCGGTTTGGCCAACATTTAGTCTCGGCGTTTGTAAGTGACGCCCTGCCGTACTTTACCCATGCGCGGGATTTTGGGGAGTGTTTGCGGGCATTGCCGTCTTTTCAGACCCGTCTTTATCCGTTTGTATCAGCCTTTCGCTATGACGAAGGCGACACACAGCTGCTGGTGTTACAGGATGCCATGGGGAGCGGCAAGCAATTTCGGTTTATGGCCGAAGCCTATTGTGCGGCGCTGGTGGCGCTGGCCAGGCATTGCACCGGTAAGCGGCTGGCGCTGCATTTTTCTTTCCCGTTTGCCCGCCCGCGGCAGATTCAGGAATATGAAGAAGGACTGGGATTCAGATTATCGTTTAACCAACCCTTTTTTACCATTAAGGTGGCCAGACAGGCATTGGCAACGCCCTGTTTGCAAGCTAACCGCACGTTTAAGCAATTTGCGTTAAGACGATTTTTGGAGCAGCGGGAATACCGCTTAACCCTGCTCGATGCGGTACGCTATCACTTGCGTGGCTGTTCAAACTCTACCTTACCGGACATTGCCGGTGAGCTGGGATTAAGCCCGGCATCTCTGAAGCGCAAGCTGGCGGATCACGACACTACCTTTAGTTTGCTGCACGATGATATTCGCCGCCAGCAGGCCATTTACTACCTGCAGGTGCAAAAACTGAATAATGAGCAGAGTGCGTTGAAAATGGCTTTTACCGATATTACCAATTTTCGTCGCGCAGTGAAGCGCTGGACCGGTTTAACGCCCAGTCAGCTGCGCGAAGTCTAGAAACAACAAAGCCATCGATAACGATGGCTTTGTTAAAGTGTTATTGATAGTCCGGTATATCTTCCAGCCGGGCCACACCTGAGTCAATAGCAGCCTGAGCTACAGCTCTCGCTATGCGGCCACATAAGCGCGGATCCATGGGTTTAGGAATAATATAATCCTTGCCAAAGGTCAGGCTATCCACATTGCTGGCTTTCAACACCGATTCAGGTACCGGTTCTTTTGAAACGGAGCGAAGCGCTTCAACCGCTGCCACTTTCATTTCATCGTTGATGGCCGTTGCCCGAACATCCAGTGCACCGCGGAAAATAAACGGGAAGCACAGCACGTTGTTTACCTGATTAGGGTAATCTGAGCGGCCGGTAGCCATGATCAAATCGGAACGGGTGGCCAGCGCCACTTCCGGTTTAATTTCCGGATCGGGGTTAGAACAGGCGAACACAATCGGATTCGGCGCCATGAGTTCAAGGGCTTCAGGGTGCAGTAAGTCGGGGCCGGATACGCCAACGAAAATATCCGCACCTTCCATGACATCTTCCAGGGTGCGTTTATCGGTATTGTTAGCAAACAACATTTTGTGCGGCGTGAGATCGTCACGACGGGTATGAATTACCCCTTTGCGGTCGAGCATATAAATGCGCTCACGCTGGGCACCACACTTTATTAATAATTCCATACAGGCCACGGCGGCAGCGCCGGCGCCCATACAAACAATTTTAGCATCGCCAATTTCTTTGCCCTGAATTTCCAGCGCGTTGAGCATACCTGCGGCCGTTACAATAGCGGTACCGTGTTGGTCATCATGAAACACCGGGATCTTACAGCGTTTAATGAGCTCCTGTTCAATCTCAAAGCACTCCGGCGCTTTAATATCTTCCAGGTTAATGCCGCCGAAGGTATCGGCGATGTTGGCAACGGTATTAATAAACTCTTCAGTAGTACGGTGTTTTACTTCGATATCAATCGAATCGAGACCGGCGAAGCGCTTAAATAATAAAGCCTTACCTTCCATAACCGGTTTAGAGGCCAGCGGGCCGAGATTACCGAGGCCAAGGATAGCGGTACCGTTACTGATAACGGCGACCATGTTGCCTTTACCGGTATAGGTATAAGCGGCGTTAGGATCTTCGGCGATTTCGCGGCAGGGTTCTGCCACTCCCGGGCTATAAGCCAGGGCGAGGTCATCAACACTTTCTGCCGGTTTGGAGAGTTCTACGCGGATCTTGCCCGGCGTAGGTTTAGCGTGGTAGTCGAGGGCACGTTGGCGAAAATCTGACATTTTGTAAGTCCTGTAATTTTTATCTTGTAAGCCAGTCGCTAGGTTATTGTTATTATAGGCGAACTGTATCACAGCGCATGTCTTATGGCATGGTATCTATCAACCGAAAAATCGATAGCACCTTACAAACTTGTGAATTATTCCTAACATAACGCGAACCGGCGCTGAACGCCACGTTGCCGTATAAATAATCGTAATTTGTTTTAATGATGGAAAATGGTTTTACCATTAGCTGAATCAATTAACATGATGATAAAATACAGGCATAAAAAAAGCGCCGTAAAGGCGCTTTTTCTTCAAGGTTGTTTCTTCAAGATGGGGCTTATTTTTTGCCCAGTGCGCCAAAACGCTTCTTGAAGCGATCAACACGACCACCAGTGTCAACGTTACGTTGCTTACCAGTGTAGAAAGGGTGACAAGCTGAACATACGTCCAGGCTGATGTCTTTGCCCAGTGTTGAACGAACTTTGATTTCGTTACCGCAAGAACAGCTGGCAGTAATTTCTTCGTATTTAGGATGGATATCTTGTTTCATGGGATTACCTCAAAATAAGGCCGTATCGCTAACCAACCCGAAGTTGGCCACCATACGTGACTAATTTTCACTACAAGCGACACAGCGCCTGCTTTTTAGAGCGGCGCATATTAATGGATGTCGAATAATCAATCAAGGTTTTTCGTGCAATACTTTGCTATCTGCATGTTAGGATAACCACTATTCAACTTCTGCCAAATAGGTCCGTTGGTCAAAATTCACTATGCCAATCATTGATGTAGCCGTACCGGTACCACTTCGACAAACCTTTAGTTACACCTGCGAGCAAAAGCCAGAGCCGGGTGTGCGGGTGAGTGTGCCCTTTGGTCGTCGCCAGTTAATGGGGGTGGTAACGGCAAGTTACGACGATCCGGCCGATGAGACGAAATCAGAGGTTAAACTAAAAGCGGTAACGGAAGTCCTCGATGAGCAACCGCTGTTTGATGCAACTTTGCAAACGTTAACTCAGTGGCTGTCGACCTATTATCACCATCCTATTGGTGAAGTGTGGGCAACCATCATGCCGTCGAGACTGCGTAAAGGCGGCGCGCTGAGTGATAGTGTTCCGGCATTAATGCTGACCGATGCTGGCCAGGCTGAGGCAGCAACGCCTACCCTAAGGGGGAAAAAGCAACTGGAATGCATTGCAATGCTGGCGCAAGGGCCGCTGGCAAGAGAAGAAATCAAAACCCGGTTTTCTAACGTGGTATTAAAAGCACTGGCAGATAAAGCGCTGACCACGGATACCAGCATTCGCCTCACCGAAAAGCAGGACTGGGCGTCATTTAGTTTACAGCAAACACCGCCTACCGCATCAACCGAGCAGGGCGTTGCGATTGCGGCCATCAACCAGCAAGCCAGCCATTTTGTACCGTTTTTATTAGACGGTGTCACCGGCAGTGGTAAAACCGAGGTGTACCTGCAGGTGATTGAGCCGGTGCTCAAACAAGGAAAGCAGGTGCTTATTCTGGTTCCTGAAATAGGGCTTACGCCGCAAACAGTAGGACGTTTTGAGCGTCGCTTTGGCATAAGCGTTGGTGTGCTGCATTCCCAAATGACAGACCTCGCTCGCCTCAAGGTATGGCAACAGGCCCGACGCGGCGAGTTGGGGATCATCATTGGTACCCGGTCAGCGATTTTTACGCCGCTCAAACGGCCGGGCATGATCATTGTGGATGAAGAGCATGATGAGTCTTTTAAACAACAGGATGGTTTGCGTTATCACGCCAGGGATCTGGCCGTAAAACGGGCGCATACCGAAAATGTACCCTTGATTCTGGGCAGTGCCACGCCGTCGTTGGAAAGCCTTAATAATGCGCTGAATAAGCGTTATACCCATTTAACCTTAAGTCAGCGGGCGGGTGGGGCAAGCCACACCCAGTTAAAGGTGCTCGACTCCCGTGATCAGCCGCTTCATGCCGGGATTGCTCAGGGCCTGATAAGTATTATGCGTAGTCATTTACAGCAGGGCAATCAGGTGCTGGTATTTTTAAACCGTCGTGGTTTTGCGCCTGCGGTGTTATGCCATCATTGTGGCCAGACGGTTGACTGCAAAAGTTGCGAACGTCCTTTTACCTACCATAAATCTCAGGGCCGACTACAGTGTCATCACTGTGGTGCGAGCCGGCGAATGCCCGAGCAGTGCAGTGAATGCCACAGTCACGACCTGCAAACCTCTGGGATTGGCACCGAGCAGCTTGAACAGGGGCTGGGCCAGCTCTTTGAGGATGTTGCGCAGGTCAGAATCGACAGTGATGCAGTAAAAGGTAAAGACAAGCTCATCACCCGGCTGGATGAAATCAATGCGCGCAAATATCAGTTGCTGGTGGGTACGCAGATTCTTTCGAAGGGGCATCATTTCCCCCATGTTACCCTGGTGGTAGTGCTCGACTGCGACGGCGCGTTATTCTCTGCCGATTTTCGTGCGGCTGAAAAGCTCGCGCAGTTAATCACGCAGTTGGCTGGTCGTGCCGGGCGCGCCAGTAAACCCGGCGAAATGTGGCTGCAAACCGACAATCCAGGTCATCCGCTGCTACAGGATTTAATCAATAATGGCTTTGCCCATTTTGCCCGTCAGGCATTACAAGAGCGCCAACTCGGTGAGCTGCCGCCCTACAGCAGTCAGGCGATTTTTCGCGCCGAAGGCAATGAGGCCGGGCTGGTTGCTCACTTTTTGCAACAGGTCAGAGATTGTTATCGGCCCAGTGTGCATGCCGCAAAAGGCAACTTTATCGGGCCCTTGCCTTGTTTAATAGAAAAGCGTCAGGGCCGCTTTAGGTATATGTTGGTGCTGCAATGTCAGCAGCGTGCCGCCCTGCACAGTTGGCTTAAGCATCACTTGTCTGAAGTGGAATCGTTGCCGCTTACCAGCAAAGTGCGCTGGAGTCTGGACATTGATCCGGTGGATTTCAGTTAGCCTTTTTAAGTCGCTTGTAAACTTTCATATTTAACCACATATTATGGCAGCAATTTTGAGTCAGAGCAGGTACACTGCCTGCTGATAATAATAATCATCCACACAGGGAAATCGATACAGCATTATGTCTCAACGCGATTACGTTTCTCGTGGACGTGCGCCACAAAAGAAAAATACCAAAAAAACAAAAAGCAAAACCAGCGCCAAACGAGGCAGCCATCAGCAGGAACCTCAGGTAACCGTGCCATGGGTAACGGTTGCGGTAGTTGTTGCATTGTTACTGGGTTTTGCCTGGTTCCTGTGGTCAATTAAAGATAATGCCGATCCGGATACTGCACAGCCGCTCACGGTAGAGCCCGCGCCTATTGAAGATGAGTTGCCGGAGCTGCCAGAGGAAGAGTGGGAGTATATTAAGACCCTGCCCGGTTATGAGGTAGAAGTCGAAGTTGCCGAGCAGGAAAAATCTGACAAGCGTTACTTAATGCAGTGTGCCTCATTCAGAACCCGGGCTCAGGCCGACGAAATGCGCGCCAAGATTGCGTTTCAGGGGCTGGAAGCGCAAATCAGGCACAGCGACGGCGCTAATGGCGAATGGTTCCGTGTGATCCTTGGCCCTTTTGACGCCAAGCGCGACGCTGAGCGTGCCAAACACGCACTACGCAAAGTGAATATCACCACCTGTCAGATTTGGTTCTGGAATTTGTAGAATAACGAAAGCCGGCCATCGCCGGCTTTTTTAATTGCCCTGTAACCGCCGGCGGATATTCACTTTTTAAGTCTTGAAAAAACGCCAAGTTCCCCCACCTACTATTCATTGTCAACGCACAGACCGCGAACCGGTATGCTGTGCCAAACCACTACAGTGGAGTAAACGTGACTACAATAGTATCAGTCAGACGAGATAATCAGGTTGTTATGGCCGGCGATGGCCAGGTGTCATTGGGCAATACAGTGATGAAAGGTAATGCCCGTAAAGTACGCCGCCTTTACCAAAACAAAGTACTGGCCGGTTTTGCCGGTGGCACCGCCGATGCGTTTACCTTATTTGAACGCTTCGAAGCGAAACTGGAACTGCATCAGGGCCACTTAACCAAGGCGGCAGTAGAACTGGCCAAAGACTGGCGGACCGATCGCATGTTGCGTCGCCTTGAAGCCTTACTGGCCGTGGCCGATGAAACGGCTTCGTTTATTATCACCGGTAATGGTGATGTGGTGCAGCCGGAGCAGGATTTAATCGCTATCGGTTCGGGTGGCAACTATGCTCAGGCAGCGGCTACGGCGTTGCTCAACAATACGCAGTTAACGGCACACGAAATTGCCACGCAAAGTTTATCTATTGCAGGCGATATTTGCGTGTTCACCAACCATAATCAAACGGTTGAAGTACTCGATTATTAAATGAATTGTGATGGCAGTGGCTAAAAAGCGGCTGCCATACTGACCTTCGTCAGTTTTACATAAGGGTTAATTATGTCTGAAATGACACCAAGAGAAATTGTCCATGAACTGGACCGCCATATCATTGGTCAGCAAAGCGCTAAGCGCGCTGTCGCCATTGCACTTCGTAACCGCTGGCGCCGAATGCAGTTAGAGCCAGAGCTGCGTCAGGAAGTGACCCCTAAAAACATCTTAATGATTGGTCCAACAGGGGTCGGTAAAACCGAAATTGCCCGTCGTCTGGCCAAGCTGGCGAATGCGCCGTTTATTAAGGTTGAAGCGACAAAGTTCACTGAAGTGGGCTACGTTGGCAAGGAAGTAGAAACGATTATCCGTGACCTTGCAGACATCGCCGTTAAAATGACCAAAGAGCAGGAAATGGAAAAAGTGCGCTATCGCGCCGAGGAAGCCGCCGAAGAGCGAATTCTGGATATCCTTATCCCGCCGGCGGAAAATGCCTGGGGTGAAAAAGAGCGCTCGGAAGATCGCGGCACCCGTCAGTCTTTCCGTAAAAAGCTGCGTGAAGGTAGCCTCGACGACAAAGAAATTGAAATCGATGTGTCCCAGCAGCAAATTGGTGTAGAGATTATGGCACCGCCGGGCATGGAAGAAATGACTAACCAGTTGCAGGGAATGTTTGAAAACCTGTCTTCTTCCGGCTCGCAGAAAAAGAAAAAGAAAATGCGCATTCGGGATGCCATGAAAGTGCTGATTGAAGAAGAAGCCGCACGACTGGTAAACAAAGAAGATCTTAAAGAAAAAGCCCTTGAAGCGGTGGAACAACACGGCATCGTATTTGTGGATGAAATCGATAAGATCTGTAAGCGTGAAGGCGCCAACTCAGCAGATGTTTCCCGTGAAGGCGTACAACGCGACTTGCTGCCGCTGGTAGAAGGTTCAACGGTGTCTACCAAGCACGGTATGATCAAAACCGACCATATTTTGTTTGTTGCATCGGGTGCCTTCCAGATGAGCAAACCGTCGGACCTGATCCCTGAATTACAGGGGCGTCTGCCTATCCGCGTTGAATTGTCGGCACTCAAAGTGGAAGACTTCAAACGTATTCTTACTGAGCCTAATGCCTCGCTTACCGAGCAGTACATAGAGCTGATGAAAACCGAGGGCGTAACCGTGGAGTTTGCCGAAAGCGGAATTCAGCGTATCGCCGAGGCCGCCTGGCAGGTGAATGAGAAAACCGAAAATATCGGTGCTCGTCGTTTGCACACGGTATTAGAGCGTTTGATGGAAGATATTTCATACGATGCTTCCGAAAAGCAGGGCGAAACCTACACCATTGATGCAGATTATGTAAACCTGCATCTGGAAACCTTAGTGGATAACGAAGACTTAAGCCGCTTCATCCTCTAACGTAAACAGACAAACCGGCCGGTACCTCTGTACCGGCCAGGCTTCACTTGCCACATTCCCCATTACACCGTAGGAATTTGCGTGTACAGCGTTCTGAAATAACGGGCCATTAATGCAGCCCGGTTACGGATTTCCAGTTTGCGGTAAATATTGGCGCAATGAAACTTTACCGTTCGCTCACTGATAAACAATTGCGAGGCAATGGTTTTATTCGGTAAGCCTTCGATAATTTTATGCGCCACCTGAAGTTCACGTTTAGACAACTGTTCCAAATGTTCAGGGCTTAATAACTCTTGATCAAACATGATGATCTCCTTGTTGAGTGGGGGTTGGTAAATCAGGCGTGTAATTGATGGCTACTTCCGTCAGCTGGCCGCCTGCCAGGTGATACCGCTGATGGGCCATTTGAATGGTTTCCCGCCGGTGGGCGATAACCACCCGGGTCATGGGTAACCGGGAAAGGTGTGTATTGATGAGCTTTTCACTGTTGGCGTCCAGATGACTGCTGGCCTCATCGAGTAACAGCAGTGCCGGTTGCTGATACAGCGCCCGGGCCAGAAACAGGCGTTGGAGTTGGCCGCCACTAAAGTTGCTGCCACCTTCCTGCAGTAGGGTGTAATACTGCATGGGCAGGCTGGTTATAGTGTTATGCAGGTTTGCCAGTTGGCAGCACTCTATCAGGCGCGGCATATCAAGGTGCTGTTGAAAGCCGCTGACATTGTCGATAATGGTCCCGGACAGGCACATATCATCCTGCATGACAGCGCTAATTCGCTGGCTCGGGTCGCGGCTGTTCAGCGGTTTATTGTCAATCAGAACCTGGCCTGCGGTGACTGGAAGTAAACCGGTCAGGCATTTTGCCAGGCTTGATTTGCCGCTGCCGCTCACCCCGGTTATCACCACCATTTCTCCCGGGGGGACTGTCAGGTTCAAATGTTCGAAAAGCAGTGGCTGACCCTGGTAGCCAAAGCTTACATCATGCAGAGACAGTTTGTGCGCTACCGGTAAGCTGGCCACCGGACTCGTCGATGCGGCAGCCAGTGAGTCAAAAGCCACCGGTGTTTGAACAATATCTGCCAGTCTGTCGAGATGGAGTCGCAATAAACGCCACTGAAGCAATTGCTCTAACAGGCCGTGGATTGCCGTGTTAAAGCGGTTTTTATAACTGGTAAATGCGTAAAGCATACCCACGGTAAATGCCTGCTCCATTACCAGCGACGCGGCAAGATAAACCACCAGCAGGTTTTCAAGACCAAACAACAACAGGTGAACAATACTGAATCCCATTTCCCAGCGGCGTAAGCGAATATCCCGGTTCAATGTATCGGTCAGTAAATGCTGCCAGCCGTGCAGACGAAAGGACTCCAGCTTGAGCATTCTGATTGACTGAATGCCACGCAGTGTTTCAATAAAGTGGCTGTTTTCCTTCGCAGCACAGGTAATTTTTTCTTGCTGCAAGCGCTGCACGGGGCCAAGCAAAATTAACCGTAAAGCCAGAAAAATCAGCGCGACGCCTACTACAACAAGCATTAGCTTAATGCTGTACAGTGCCATCAAAACCAGTGTACATAGTAAGATGAGCGTATCTAAAATAAGCGCGACTATGCCCTGACTGATAAACCGCCTGACTTCCTGCAAGCTGCCAAAGCGCGCCACCATATCGCCAATATGACGTTGTGAAAAATAACTGAAGGGCAGCCGGATTAAATGAGTAAAGACATTCACCGACAACTGCTGAGCAAGGTGTCCGGACATCGAGATGCCGGTAGTCTGGCGGGTGAGGTTGGTAATCGCCTCTACCACCATCAGCAGAAAGAAACCCAGAAACAGTACATTGAGTAGCGAGGCATCGTTATTGACGATGACGGAGTCGATCACCAGTTGCATGTAGTAGGGCGAAGCCAAAGCGAAACATTGCAACAGCAGAGACAACATAAACAGCACCAGTAAGGAACGCTTAATACCAATAATTCGCTGCCATAACTGGCTGAGCTTAAGCGGCTGACGCAGATTTTGTGGGGTAAAGTTACTGCCTGGCTGCAACTCAAGGGCTATGCCGGTAAATGCATCACTCACCTGTGGCCAGGTAAGGCGACGTTTGCCGCAGGCCGGGTCCTGGATTTCAACGCCGTTGGTTGTCACTTTTGTCAATACTACGAAGTGCTGCATATTCCAGTGCAGAATACAGGGCAGTTGCAGGTCGGCCATATCTTCGGGTTCCAGCTTCAGTGCCCGGCTGTTGAGATTCAGTGAATGGGCAAAATCAATCAGCTGTTTAAGGTTAGCGCCTTGCTGGCTGAAAGCGCGCATGCTACGCAGTTTTGCCAGGTCTATATTTAGTCCGTGATACCCCGCCACCATGGCTATACAGGCCAGTCCGCATTCCGCGTTTTCTGCTTGCAGAACCTGTGGGGTGGCGCGTCGCCAGTTGAGTTGCAATGGCAATTTGAACAGCGTTGCGGTGCTCATAGCAGGCCTCCGCGTAATTTATAAAGTGGTTCGAATAGCCATTGCATCAGATTGCGTTCACGTATCGCTATTTCAGCCGCAAAGGTCATCCCGGCGCGCAGCGCAATGCGTTGGTTAAAATGCTCAATGCTGGTGGCTTGCAGAGTGGCCCTGGCCAGATAAACGGGGGTATTTACGGTTAAGGGTTTTTGCGCTACCTCCTGAGGCAGCAACAGATGTGCAGAGACTGAATCGACGGTTGCCTTATAGGTTCCAAACTGCGTATGGGGAAACGCATCGTAGCGTAAACTGATGGATTGCCCTGCTGATATCTGGCCCGCCGCCGCCACCGGAATTAACAGTTGGGCAGTTACTTCGGCATTCAGTGGCATGAGTGACAGAAGCGGCACACTAGTTTGCGTGCGTTGTCCTGGTTTCGCATTCAGGTTGGTTACCCTGCCGTCAGCGGCTGCAACAATAATAACCTCGCGCTGACTGTACTGCTGATCGAGGCTTTTCTGAAGTTCACTGATTTGGTTTTCAATGTTCAGTAGCTGCAGTTGATGGGAGTGTTCCGCTTCGCTAAGTGCAAACTGGTTGTCTTCGATGGCTTGTAATGTGCCAATCCATTCACGCTCCAGGCGCTGGCGCTGATAGGTTTCGTCGATACGCTGAGTGTTTAGCGACTGTAGCTGTTGCTGGCTCGAAAACCCCTGCTGGGTTAATGCTGCGACAGACTCAATTTGCTTGTTCAGCAATGTCATTTTTTCATCCAGCAATTGGCGCATTGCCCCAAGACGGGCATGATCTTCCGTCAGTCGGGATCCGGTTTTGTTTAAACGTTGTTGCTGAGTAACGAAACCTTTCTCGGTAAGTGAGTACTGACTTTTAAGGCGCGCTATCTGGCTGGCCAGTTCCTCAATAAGGGCATCATTGATACTCTGGCCGTTATGAAAAATGGCGTCACGGGTGAGTCTGATTAGGGGCGTGCCTTTTTTTACCCGGGCGTTTTCGCTAACTAACACGTTGCTGACAATAGCGCCGGAAGCCGGTCCGTATACGGGGGTAATGCCATTTGCCGGTTCCAGCCAGCCGGTGACCGTTTGGGTGTAGGTATAGCGCCCGGTCAGTAACCAACTCATTACGCCTATTAACCAGCTGCACAGCAGCACGGTAATAACAAGCGTAGGAAGCCTGGGTTTAAGTAATATCGAGCCATCGATTTTTTGCTGCTGTGAAACGACGGCCTGTTGGCGAAATAATGTTTGGCTTTGCATGGCGTCCATTCCGGCTGTGGGTGATGATTCAACCTTATGACCGAAGACGCTGAACCACGGTGAAAGCCAGGCCGGGTGGGCTTTTTGAGGGGACGATGGATAGCAGGTGTCCCAAATAGTCAGGGCCTGGCTCATTTGTGCAGGACTGGTCTGCCTGTTGTGGCAGGTCAAAGGCAGGCTGACGTTGGCTTTCCTAAACCGGATTGTTAATATATTGTGGTTGGCAAAGAAAGCTCTACACTTGATGTATGTTTTGCCAAGGAAGCCGTAGTTATGTTTATTCCCAGTATTTTACTCCGCCAGTTGTACACCCATGGAAGCCTTACTCAAACCGAAGACGGCTTGCAGTTTATGCTTAAAAACCGGCTTAAAGATGCCGTGCTCAAGCAGGTCGACAGTATTGCCATTGACGGAGAAGTCATTGCGCCTGAAAACGTTACGCTGCAGGTTGGCCCCGAGCAAATCATGTCGATGGCAGAGCTTAACGAAAGCGGTGAAGTGCCTTTTGCACTCAAGCAGGCCATTACGGTTTATCTAAATAAAACCCTGCCGGTGAGCCCGGAAAAGCATACTATCGAGCTGGTGTTCAGGGCCTCACCTTTCGGCAAACTTAAATTCAGTGTGGAAGATAATGTGTCGGCGCCGAATCTGGCCGAGGGCCATATTCCCCGCGATCCTCACGATGACTACGCACCGGGCATTATTGAAAAGCGCCAGAAGTTTTTTGAGCACTTCTCCGGCGCCAACATCCACCATGTTGGTCAGTATTCGATTGATCCAAACACTTTACGAGGCAATGTAGAGCATTTCATCGGGGTTGCTCAGGTGCCAATTGGTATGGCTGGCCCGGTTACTATTGATGGCGAACATGCCAAGGGCGACTTTGTGATCCCGCTGGCCACTACTGAGGGCACTTTGGTTGCCTCTTATAACCGCGGTATGAAGCTGCTCAATATGAGTGGGGGGATTAAATCCACCGTGGTGGACGATGCCATGCAACGCGCCCCGGTATTTGTATTTTCCGATGCCCGCGGCGCACGGGATTTCGTTGCCTGGGTAAACGAGAACATCGACAAAATTCGTGAGGAAGCCGAAGCCACCTCATCCATTGCCAAGCTCACTTATATTGATAGTTTCCTGTCTACCAAGTTTGCCTTTTTGCGCTTCAATTACCGTACCGGTGATGCGGCCGGACAAAACATGGTGGGGCGCGCTACGTTTGCCGCCTGTGGCTGGATCCTCGATCATTACGAGGGTATCGAGAACTTCTATCTGGAGTCGAACTTCGCTACCGATAAAAAAGCCTCGCAAATTAATATTATGCGTACCCGGGGTAAACGGGTCATTGCCGAGGCCACTATTAAGCGTGAGCATTTGCTGTCGGTTATGCGGGTGGACCCTAAACAGATTGATTACCATAGCCGCGTGGCGGGGGTAGGATCGTTTTTATCCGGGGTCAATAATACCGGATTGCATTCGCCCAATGGCATCACCGCGATGTTTATTGCCACCGGGCAGGATGTTGCCAATGTCTCTGAGTCATCAGCCGGTATTATGTACTCGGAGCTGACCGATGAAGGTGATCTGTATATCTCACTGACCATTCCATCGCTGATTGTGGCGACCTACGGTGGTGGCACCGGTATAGGCACTCAGCGTGAGTGTCTGGAATTACTGGGCTGTTATGGCCGGGACAGAGTGTACAAGTTTGCCGAAATTGTTGGCGCGGTGGCTCTGGCCGGGGAGATCTCACTGGCCTCGGCGATCTCTAGTTCCGACTGGGTATCCTCCCACGAGCAGTATGGCCGTAACCGGTAATTTGTCTGGTGCTGATCAGGAGGGCTTGCCTTCCTGGTTGGCCTTATTTTCCCGCGAAAACGATCCGAACACCCCGTCTTCGGCGTTAAAAAGGTAACTAAACTCAATGGTTATCACGATGAATGACAATAAGGCTCGCTGGTCTTTCCCTTTCCGGGGAGTGCTGGTGTTTTTATTTTGCGCCTGGCTAGCCGGCTGTGCCAGCAACAAACCACAAATCAAAATGCGCGAAGAAACTCACTTCGCCGCGCTGAAAACCTTTTATGTTCAGCCACCGCTTAACTCATTTAACCCCACCCTGGAGCAGCATATGGCGTCGACCATCACTACTGTGTTGCAAGGCAAGGGGCTGACCGCGGCAGGCGAAGACGAAGCCGATATAAAAGTGGGCTTTTTTCCCTCCAGCCGGGTGGAAGAAGGGGGCTCATCGGTCAGTATCGGGCTTGGCACCGGCGTGTTTGGCCGTTCTGGTGGAATATCACTGGGCAGCATCTTTAGCGTGCCGGTGGGTGAACAGGTCACTGAGTATCAGAATCTGCAGATTGAAGTGGTGCAGGACGGTGAGTTTATCTATAGCGCTGCCGGTAGCGCCGAGCTGGAAGCTAACGACAGCATAAGTGTGCAGCAGGCATTATCGGAACTGGTCGTTACATTGCTGCAGCCTTTCCCCGCCAACCGGTCAAACTAGCTGCGAAGTGTCAGAATCGCACGGCCAGTGGGATTGTTAAAGTGTGTTTAGTCCCCAGATTTATACATCGATTCATAATTAGATGAGGGCACCTTATGACACGTCATTTTGAACAGGCCGAAGGCTTGTACGAACAAAAAGATCCGGCCACCGACGGTTTTGTATTTAATCAGACTATGTTACGTATAGCGGATCCGGTTCGTTCGCTGGATTTTTACACCCGGGTTATGGGCATGACCTTGCTGAGAAAACTGGATTTTCCGGAAATGAAATTCAGTTTGTATTTTCTCACCACTGGCGAGGATTTCTCTGATATCAGCGAAGATCAGGCACAGCGCACGGCACAAACCTTTGGCCGTCCGGCAATGCTCGAATTAACCTACAACTGGGGGGATACCGCCGAGTCTACCCGTTATCACAACGGTAACAGCGATCCCCGTGGTTTTGGTCATATTGGTTTTCATGTACCGGATCTGCAAGGGGCGTGTCAGCGCTTTGAGGAGCTGGGCGTTGAATTTCAGAAGCGTCTTGAAGACGGCAGTATGAATAATCTCGCGTTCATTAAAGATCCCGACGGTTACTGGATTGAGATCTTTGATGCTAACGGCATGGCCGGCAAATAGCGGTTTAAGTCCGGCTCATGGGAGGGAAACCTCATCCTCCTGTGGGCTGGTGAATGACTAGTTTTCCTGAAATGCTGCATAGATGGCCTCTACCACACCGGTATATCTGGCGGGCAGGGCGCGGTAACGGGAACGCAGCAGGTAAAGTGGTTCAGAAACGGTTGTAGCTGAGGGGTATACCGCAATGCTGCCTCCGTGGCCGGCAAACTTCTCCACACTGGCTGGTAATACAGTAAAGCCGACTCCCGCACTCACCGGCAATAGTATTTGCGATAGCTGGTTAACGTAACCGGTGCGGTTTAGTTTGGGTACCTCAAGGCTGGCCAGCTCTTGTTCGCCACAATGATCGCAATAAAGCTGCAAGTAGTGGGCGGCATCCGGGTGATCAATCAGCCCGAGTTGACGAAGCGTTGCACTAATATCGGTGAAATCATTAATCGTAGCGGGTAAGAACAAGCTTAATGCTTCTTCTGCCAGATAGTCTGCACTGAGGGATTCATCCGCCGGTGTATGTGTCACAATGCCAATATCAATAGCCCCCTGTTTCAAACAGTTCACGATGCGATGCCGGGGAGCGACTTCCAGGTGAATTGCCAAAGCAGGGTGTTGGGCCTGCAAGGCGGTGAGCTTTGGATATATTCGCAGGGCCACAGCGCCTGAGCAGGCAATGGTGCAGCGCCCCGAATGGGGCTCATCAAATTTTAACTGTTCGAGAAACTGCTGTTGTCTGGCTTCGTCTTGTTTGGCATAGCGGTAAACCTGCCGCCCCTGTTCGGTGAGTTCAATGCCCTTTCCTAACCGAACCAGTAATTCGCACTCGCAGCTTTGCTCCAGCTTTTTCACATGCTGGCTAACACCGGGTTGAGTCATAAACAACCGCTCTGCGGTGTTGGTGAAGCTGCCAGTTTCCGCCAGGGTTATAAAGGTTTTAAGGTGTTTGGGATTCAGCATATTATAAATATAAATTATCAATTTAAGAAAATATGATAATTTTATGTTTTGGTTATGTCCAGTTACTCTGACGCCATCGTCATCACTCAGGAGTTAACCATGACAGACAATAGTCAAAAACCTTACCCTCGCACTTTTTCGCATCTCGGTATTTCAGTACCAGACCTGGACGCTGCCGTTAAATTCTACACCGAGGTCCTCGGCTGGTATCTCATTATGAAACCCACCGAAATTGTTGAAGATACCTCAGCCATTGGTGAGATGTGCACCGATGTGTTTGGTGCGGGATGGGAGAAGTTTCGCATTGCGCATTTATCCACGGGTGACCGGGTTGGTGTGGAAATTTTTGAATTTAAGGATCAGCAAAATCCGGAGAATAATTTTGAGTACTGGAAAACCGGTATTTTCCATTTCTGTGTACAAGACCCGGATGTGGAAGGACTGGCAGAACGAATTGTGGCTGCCGGTGGTAAAAAGCGCATGAAAGCGCCGCGGTATTATTATCCGGGTGAGAAGCCCTACCGCATGATTTATATGGAAGATCCGTTTGGTAATATTCTGGAGATCTACAGCCATAGCTACGAGCTGCACTATGCCAGTGGTGCTTATCAATAGGTTGTTAAAGGCATAAAGGAAAAAGCCGGAACATAGGTTCCGGCTTTTGGGTTTTTAGTGGTTGGTATGCTTCCAGTGATACTGGTGCGCCTTGGCATCCACTTCGGCCGCTGTTTGCTGCGGCATAAAGGCTTTATTATTACCTTCAAAGAAGAACGGCTGGCGCTTTTGCTTGCTACCCATTTCGTTCATGGTGGCAACGTCATACACGCGGCCGTTAATCACGGTGTAGGTTACATATTCACTGCGGCGAATGTCGTTAAGCACGTCGCCATCGGTGATCATCAGGTCGGCCAGTTTACCCGGCTCAATGCTGCCGAGGTCCTTGCCCATGCCCAGATGCGTTGCGCCATCAATGGTAGCACCGCGCAGGGCTTCCCAGGGCGTAAAGCCGCCCTGATCCATCAACCACATTTCCCAGTGAGCGGCTAACCCTTCGCGCTGACCGTGCGCACCAATGTGCACACTTACGCCATTATCGCGCAGTTCTTTCGCGTAAGACGCTACATTTACGTGGTTGTACTGATCATCCGGCGCCGTAGGGCGGCGAATAGCACGGGCATCCAGAATGGTAGATGGCACATAACGCAGCAGGCGCTCGTTGTTCCACACTTCGGTGCGATCGTACCAGTATTCTTCACCCATCAGGCCACCGTAAGACACCACAAAGGTTGGCGTGTAACCAAAATCAGTGGCTTTCCATAGCTGGGTCAGGTCGTCGTAGCCACGGGCAATGGGCAATGAATGCTCAAGGCCGGTATGGCCGTCAACCAGCATGGTCAGGTTTTGCTGAAACTTGCCGCCGCCTTCCGGTACCACCATCATTTGCTGATTATTAGCCGCCCATAACACTTGCTGGCGTTGATCCCGGCGTGGCTGGTTATAGCTTTTCACCGAGATAGCGCCGCTGTCTTTCAGGCGCTGAACATGGAAGTAAGCATCGTCATAGTTGTTAATTTGTGCCTTATAGCCAATACCTTCTGCACCGTACAAAATAGTCCCGGTAGAGTAGATGCGCGGTGCTACGCGTTCACCTGCACGTTGAAGCTCCGACGCGGCAAAGATCTCAGTGGTATCGTTAGACGGATCGTGAATGGTGGTCACACCGAACGACAGGTTGGAATATTGCATCCAGTTTTGTTGCGGAATGATCTCACTGCGGCCTTGTCCGCCGTGGGCGTGGGTATCCACTAATCCGGGCAGAACGGTTTTACCTGAGGCATCAATCAACATAGCGTCGCCGGGGATATCTACTTCTCCGCGCTTACCTACGGCGGCAATGCGGTTATCCAGGATCAGTACCACACCATCCTCGATAACTTCCCGGGTATTATCAGCATCACGCATGGTGACTACCGTACCCCCTACCAGTGCCTTATAACCGCCGGGCTTGTCGCTGGTGGCGGTGAAGCTCAAATCGAGGCCCTCAGCCAGCGGGTCGGGCAACTCATCGGCCGCTTTATCACCGGCAAAGGCAAACGCGTCTTCCAGCTTACGTTCAAAATAGTAGGGGCCATGGAACCAGCCCACACTGCTGCTGTCTGGTGCCCAGGTGAGGTACTCACCGGCGCGATCAGATAGCTGAGTAACCGGCAGAGACGACATATTCGGGCCAATAGTGACTTTCTTACCATTGTCTACGTATGGCGTTACATAGGTATTAAACTGATGAACAAATGCGACCCATTTGCGATCCGGCGACAGGCGGTATTCCGCTACTTTGTCGGCGCCGTACAGGTGTACCCGGTGATCGTCGCCATGCAGGTTTACACTCGCCAGCTGTGTTGCACCGTAGGGCGAGTCATAACTGCGTTCAGTAAAGAATAAACGCTCGCTATCACCGGCGAAATGCGGTTGCATGCCTGAACTGCTGACCTTTTTCGGCTCGCCTTTATCCAGGTCCATCACGTATAAGCCTGGCTCTACCGAATACTTGGGATCAAGCAGGTAGCCGCCGGTAAATTTACGGTAGGTAACTAATTCGCCGTCTGGTGAAAACGCCGGCTCTACGTAGTGCCCCGGCTCAGGGGTTATTACTTTACCCTTACCACCACGGGCAGAGACGATGCGTACATCGCCTAATTTCTGGTCGTTCCAGGTGGTGTAGATAATCCGCTTACCGTCGGCAGAATAGCGCGGGTAGTATTCATCATGCTCATCCTGACGGGTAAGGCGTTTTGATTTACCGCTTTTTAAATCTTTGACGTACAGTTTGCCCAGCGCCTGAAACAGCACCGATTTGCCGTCCGGCGATTTCTGCGACCAGCGGATCATCTTTACATTGAAGGTGTCCGGGGCTACGTCTACATCAAAACGCAATGCATCGGCATATTGCAGCTTGGCTTCAACGGCGATATCGATGGTGTCTACCGATTGGTCTTTTATATTGAGCTTATGAAACTTTCCGCCGGCCCAGTAAACAATGGCTTTGCTGTCTGGCGTCCAGTCAAAATAGGCATAATAGCCTTCTATGCCAAAACCTTCCTGCATGTCGCGCTCCATTTCACGGCTTAGCAGGCTTTCTTCACCGGTGGCCAGATCTTTGATAAACAGCGCGGTGTCGTACTTCACCCGACGTAAAAAAGCGATGTACTTACCGTCTGGCGAAGGGGTTGGTACTACGGCGCCGCCAGTGCCGGAGATAACGCGGTCTTCTTCACCGGTACTGCGATCAAAGCGGGTAATGGCAAAAATGCCTTCCAGCGGGTCGCGATTGTAGTCAAAGCGGTAGCCGCCAGAGGTACTCTGGGTGTAGTAGATATACTTGCCGTCGTGGGAGAACACCGGATCGGTAATGTTGTTTTGTTCACGTTTGCCGGATACCCGTTCTTTAATGGGCAGACCGCTACCGCCGGAATGATGATAAATCCAGATTTCGCCGGCCGGAATACTGCGGGTAGACGTTATGCCTTTGGTGACCACAATATATTCGCCATCCGGACTCCATTTAGGCGAGTGGATAGTGTTATTTTTCTCTTTAGTTACCTGGCGCAGGTTGTCACCGTTGGCATCCATCACCCACACGTTGGATACGCCGCCACGGTCAGAGATAAACGCAATTTTGCTGCCGTCGGGTGAAATAGCCGGGTGAATATTCCAGGCGAAGTCCTGAGTTAACGGCTGAGCGTTGCCGCCGTCGAGGTCAGCTTTATAAATATCACCAAGCATGTCGAACAGGAAGTATTCGCCATCAGGTGCTACGTCGAGGCTCGACCAGGTGGTTTCGGAAGTGTTGATGGTGACATCGTGCAAAGGATAGGGTGGGTTAGTCACTTCCCACTTGTCCTCGGCATCACTTTCTTGTGCGGCCAGCGGGGCGCTGAGCAGACAAAGTGAGGTGAATACCGAAGCACTCAATAAGGTTAATTTTTGCTTAGGGGTGTGCAGATTTGTCGTTAGCTTCATTGTTATTCTCTACGTCTTTTTTGTTGTAATGTTCGGGCCTGAGCCCGCAGCAAAGTCAATCTTCCCTGGATTGTTAATAGTCAGTATAAAGTATGTTTAGGGTGAGATGTTGCAGTTCATCGGATAAGTTTGGAAGGTAAACTGCGGGGCTTATTGCGGGTCGGGGAATTGGCCACGAATGGCGGTAACGGACGCAAAATTAGCCAGCAACAAATCGACCAGACGGGGATCAAACTGCTTGCTTCGTTGTTCAGTGAAGTAGTCCCGTATTTGCTCTTCAGACCAGGGGCCCTTATAGCACCGTTTACTGCCCAGGGCGTCAAACACATCTGCTACGGCTACAATGCGCCCGGCAACAGAAATGGCATTTTCGCTCAGGCCGTTAGGGTAGCCAGTGCCGTCCCAGCATTCATGATGTTCGCAGGCAATGGTGGCGCCAAGCTGTAAAATGGGGTTATCACTTTTACACAGCATGTCGTACCCGGCTTTGGCATGAGTCTGCATGATCTGCCGTTCTTCATCGGTGTGAGGACCTGGTTTGTTCAGGATCACATCCGGAATGGCTACCTTGCCCACATCGTGGAGCGGCGACGCCAGTTTGATCATTTCTGCCTCATTGTCGGGTAAGCCATAATACCTGGCCAGTAAAGCACTGATATGCGCTACCCGCCTGACATGGGAGCCGGTCTCTTTCGAGCGAATCTCTACCGCCTCACCGATGATGTAAGATAGTTCCCGTTGTGAGTCGCGGATCACCTCGCGCAGTTTCAGGTTCTCGTGGGATACTGCGATATTGTTGGCAAAGAACGATAACAAATGGTGCTGTACCGGCTCCAGCGGTTCGTTTTTCGCCACGTACAGCACATTTTCCATCCCTCTGCGGGTGGTAAAATAACTCACAAAGTAATCGCTGCCCTGAATGTTACTGTGTTGGCTCAGCGCTTCTTCAATGCGCGTTTGCACAGTAGCAGGGATTATCGATATCGATTGGCCCTGTAAGCTGGTAGCCAGAATTTTGTATCGGTTACCGGAATTAATGTACCGGGAAATGGCGCAGCAGATAATTTCCGAACTTTCGATACCGAGCAGTACGGATATTTGATTGAGTATGGCGGAAGCAAACTGCGGCAGGGTGTCGCACTCGATAAACTGGGTGGTGGCGCTGATGATTTTTTCCAGGCCCTGGCGGTGGCGCTCAATCAGGCGAATATCGCGATAAGCCCGCAGCGCAGCATAGATACTGGTTTTCAGTCTTAATGCCGTCAGCTCAGTTTTGTTTTTATAATCGTTGATATCGTAATCACGGATAACCCGTTCTTCCGGCGCTTCGCCGGGTTGACCGGTGCGCAAAATGAGCCGGATAACGTGGTTGTTCAACGTTTCACGCACCCAGTGCACCAGTTCCAGGCCCGCCTGTGTGGTTTCCATCACCACATCGATAATGGCTACAGCAATGGTGTTATGTTTATCGGCTATTAAGATATCGCGGGCTTCAGCAGCACTGCTGGCGGTAATGATATTCAGTGGGCGTTGTTCAAAAACAAAATCACCCAGTACCATACGGGTAACGGCGTGGATTTCCGGCTCATCATCAACCACCAGTATCGTCCAGGCCGTTAACAGCTCTTCTTCGAGATCGGTTTCGTCATCGTTGGTAAAAAGTAATTCGTCACCGAGCATTATACGGTTACCTCGTCGCCACTGTGACAACCGCTTAGGAATTTAAGGGGCTGCAAATTAACTATAGTACGAGGTTGATGAATCCGCCTGGCCGTTTATGCCAGTAACAACAGCAAATGCAGAGGTCATCATAGTGCCTCTGAATTCGCTGCCGTTTAGTGCTTATGCCATTGTGACGTATTCTTCGGCGCTGGTGGGGTGAATGGCAATACAGGCATCAAAGTCAGCTTTGGTTGCGCCCATCTTAATCGCCACGCCGAAGCCTTGCAGGATTTCATCCATGGCGTAGCCAATGCCATGTAAACCCACCACTTTCTGTTCTTCACCGGCACAAATCAGCTTCATACTGGTAAGTTGGCGATGATGGGTGACAGCGGTATACATGGCCGCAAAGTTAGAGCGGTAAATGGTCAGGTTATCTTTACCGTACTTTGCTTCAGCCTCACTTTCAGTCATGCCTATGGTGCCAATGGGCGGATGGCTGAACACTACGGTGGGAATCAAATCATAATCCAGATGAGCATTGGTCTGACCGTTAAACAGACGCTCGCTTAGCATTCGACCGGCTTTAACCGCGACCGGCGTTAATTCTGGCTGGCCGGTAATATCACCTACGGCATAAACGCCCTCAACGTTGGTGTTCTGAAATTTATCCACCACAATCTGACCATTGTGACGCAGTTCTACGTCGGTGTTGTCCAGCCCAATGGATGCGGTATTTGGCTTACGGCCGGTGGCCCAGATCAGGCAATCAACGGTAAGCGTATTGCCATCGGTTAACGCCAGTTCCAGGTCGCCGTTGTCCAGCTTAGTGACCTGTTTGATTTCGGTTTTTTCGTGAATATCGATGCCTTCTTCCAGCATCAGGGTTTTCAGCGTTTCCTGTAACATGGCGTCAAAGCCGCGCAAAGGTAACTCCTGACGTAAAATGGAATGGGTTTCACTGCCCAGTGCATGCAGGACACCCGCCAGTTCCACACCAATGTAACCACCACCTACAACCGCTACGCGTCTTGGTTGCTCGTTGAGTTCGAAAAAACCGTCGGAATCGATGCCGTGCTCTGCTCCGGGAATATCCGGGCGGAAAGGCTTACCGCCAGTAGCGATTAAAATATGCGGGGCAGTGTACTGCTCACCGTCCACTTCTACGGTGGTGTTATTGACAAACCGGGCAAACCCTTTAAGCAGGGTCACCTGATTGTTGCCCAGCACCCGGTCATAGGAGGCATGGATGCGAGAAATGTACGCCTGACGATTTTTAATGAGCGTGGACCAGTCAAATTTATTGACCGTTACATCAAAGCCATAGTCCGGCCCGTACTTATGTATGGCCTCTGCCACCTGGGCACCGTACCACATGGCTTTTTTAGGCACGCAGCCCACATTCACGCAGGTACCGCCCACGGCTTTTGCTTCAATAAGCAGGACTTTCTTGCCGTGTTTTGCTGCCCGGTTAGCAGAAGCAATACCGCCGCTGCCGCCGCCAATACAGATATAGTCAAACTCTTGCATCGCAAATTCTCTCGTCTTAGTTGTGCTGCTATTGTGCATGATTTCGTATAACCGGACAAACTTACTCGCCGGTTCTTTGCAGGCATGCCTCTGCCCGGAGTTATCTTAAGGACCCGTTAGCCGGCTGTTTACTTTCAGTGGCTGCCCGACGCTCTGAACAATTTACAGGAGCATGCATAATTTACTTTGCGTCACGCTCATTTGTGACAGTTGGAAAACACGCCTGACGGCGCTGGAGGTCAGTCTTGATAAGGGGTTTAAGCATTTTGTGTCATTTCGGCACAGGCTATGCAACTTCCTAATCGTACAAATTTAAAAGGTTGAAACATTTCAGCCTTTACGCATTTTCAAAGAGCAGGAGGAATTATGAGCAACGTAAAAATTGCAGAATTTACCGCACCAGGCATTAAAGACAATGCAGCAAAAGATGTTATCTCTGTGCTTGATGACCGAATGGTCGCCCTGATTGATTTACAGCTTACGCTGAAACACATTCACTGGAATGTGGTAGGTCCGAATTTTATTGGCGTGCACGAAATGCTCGACCCTCAGGTTGAGGCCGTACGTGAGATGACCGACACCATTGCAGAGCGTATTGCCACCCTGGGCGGTGTGCCGGTGGGCACGCCAAAGGCTATTGTAGATCGTCGCCGCTGGGACGATTACTCAGTGGGTAAAGGTCTGGTAACCGACCATCTCACTGCGCTGGACAAAGTGT
Organism: uncultured Alteromonas sp.; assembly: GCF_913058315.1. GTDB lineage: Bacteria > Pseudomonadota > Gammaproteobacteria > Enterobacterales > Alteromonadaceae > Alteromonas. The sequence continues at coordinate 51,223 of NZ_CAJXQY010000001.1, forward strand.
ATAACGGTGTCAACGAAGATCACCGTAAAGCGATTGATTCACTGGGTGAACTGGACCCGGTATCTGAAGACATGGTCACCGGACAGCTGGCACAATTGGAACAATTCCAATGGTTTGTCCGAGCCCATATCGAATCGGCCACCGGCGAACTGAAAAGCTAGCCGTAAACAGTAACCTTTCTTTCTTCATGTGTGAAACTTCCCGTTTTGCCCGTAGCCATTTGGTTACGGGCTTTTTTTTGCCTAAACAAACCCAACACCTGTATAGTGTAGTGCATTGCTATAATATGTAGCGAATTGAATGGTGAGGCTTGTATGGGAATCGTAAAAATTTCAGACCAACTGCACGAGGAAGTGCGCAAGAACAGCCTGGTGATGGAACGCTCAATGAATTCTCAGGCTGAGTTCTGGATGAAAATAGGCCGGTTAGCAGAGCAAAATCCTTCGCTGACTTACGAACAAATTCTGGAGCAGGAGATGCGCCAGCAGAAAGTACAAAAGGTCCGTCTCATTAATGAGTAACGTGAAAATTAAAACGCCACAGGAAGTGGCTTTAATGCGTGAGGCCGGCCAGTTACTGGCCCGCGTATTTGGTGCGCTGGACGACTTCGTTGCCGCGGGAGTAACCACCATGGCAATCAACGACTTTGTGGAGCGCTACATTATGGATACGCTGCAAAGTCGCCCTGCCAGCAAAGGGCAGTATGGCTACGAATACGCGCTAAATACCTCGGTGAATGAGGTGATTTGTCATGGCGTACCGTCGGTAAGTAAAGCCCTTCGTAAGGGGGATATTGTTAATCTGGACATCACCCTGGAGAAAAACGGCTACATTGCAGATAGCAGTAAAATGTACTGTGTGGGGGAGGTTTCACCGCTCGCCCACAAGCTCGTAAAAGTGACCTACGAGGCGCTGTGGAAAGGGATTGAAGTCGTCAGACCGGGGGCCAGAGTCGGTGATATCGGCGATGCCGTACAACGTCATGCTGAGCAGTACGGTTATAGTGTAGTAAGAGAGTATTGTGGCCATGGTATTGGCCGGGAAATGCATGAAGAGCCGCAAATTCTGCATGTAGGTACACCCAACACCGGCCTGATTTTGCGTGAAGGGATGGTCTTTACCATTGAACCCATGATTAATCAGGGAACCCATAAAACCAAGCTGAAAAAAGACGGCTGGACAGTGATCACCCGGGATCGCAAGTTATCGGCACAATGGGAACACACCATTGCCGTCACAGCAGACGGATACGAAGTACTGACACTGCGTCCTGAAGAGGCGTTAACAAAAAACGTAAACTGAGCGGTGTGCGACAGCCAGATTTAAAGGCTGTCGCCGGCCGGGCTAAACCGTTTCCTCATTATTTTCATTTTCAATGACTATCTCAAACTGACGTTTGTGCTCGCGCTCATATTGCTTCAACTTGCCAATGGTCGCCGCGGAAAAAACATGGCCTGCGGGCAATAGCAGAATATGATTATCATTATACAGGTTATTGCCTAATACCATGCCTGCTGTCAGCTCGTCACTGGAGAGGTGATTCTCGATAAAGCTGGGCTTATCGATGTTATTATCGGTGAGCAATAAATCCAGAATTTCGCCGTCGTAGCGGGTATTGCGGTGTTTTTTGAGCTCAGCTTTAGCGTCTCTGGGTTCCATGCGCTGCGCACTCAAACGGCCGCTTACCAAACGCCAGTAGTCGCGCGCAATCGCATGAATGCGGGCACCCAGAGGGATTTCCTTGGCCACTTTGTGGTATAAACCGCTGCCATTGTAGTGTTCGAACTGAAATTCGATGATCTCACTAATGGGCTGCATATGTTCGGCCGGAGCCAGGATCATCTTCGCCAGATGCGTCTGTGACATATAATCTTTCTGCTGCTGATAAGTGAGCTTGGCAAAGGGCGGACGGAAATTCTCCGGTTGTAATCCTAGCAGTCCCAGTTCGCCTATCAGGCTGGCATAGGTATAAAGGTTTCTCTCGTCTGTGCTACAGCCAAGTTTCGCGGCCAGTTTTTTACTGAGCTCGCTAACCTCAATGGCAAATTTGCCATCGATATCAGGGTTAATGGAAATAACATTAAACAGCACCTGCTCCAGAGCACGGTTGCGGGTTTCAATACGATTAAGCGCCGCCTTGATTTGCCGGGTACGTTTCTGGACCGTTTTTTCGAGGTCATTATTGACTTCTTTTAACTTGGCATTCTGCAGGCGGGTAAGCTTTTGCAGGCGAGCATTCTCGTCCTTAAGCTTGATCCGTTCCAGCCCTTCTTCAATGGTATTAATCAACTCCTGATTATCCCAGGGTTTTTGCAGGTAACGATGTATACGGCCCCGGTTGACGGCTTTGATAGTGGCGTCGATATCCGCAAAGCCGGTCAGTACCACTCGAAACGTGTCAGGGTATTTGGCCGCGACCTTTTCGAGCAGCTCGGCACCGGTCATGTTGGGCATTTTCATGTCAGAAATCACGACATGCACGGTTTTCTGCTCCATGATAGCAAGGGCTTGTTCACCGCTCTCTGCCAGTGTCAGATCTATTTTTAACGAAAACAGCGCCCGCTTAATAGAGCGTAAAATGTTCTGTTCGTCATCAACACAGAGTACGGAGTATCTGGGTGATTCGGTATTCGGCATAATAACTCCTCGATGAACCTGACCGCTAATTTTGCGTGACGGTTGGGTGTTGGTCATCCAGACCGTTAATAGGTAAAGCCAGTTCAAATACACTTCCTTCACCTGGCGTACTGGAGACATTAATCTGGCCACCATGCTCCTGAATAATGCCATAGGTAATAGACAAGCCCAGACCCGTGCCTTGTCCTTCGGGTTTGGTGGTAAAAAACGGATTAAACAGCTTGTCGATATTTTCCTGGCTTATTCCACACCCGGTGTCCTGAATCCGGACTTTTACGCTGTTGCCTTCCTGCTGTGTGCTGATACTGATAACGCCCTGTTTACCCGTGGCCTCAATTGCCTGGCCTGCATTAATCAGCAGGTTGGTAAAGACTTGCGTTAACTTGCCCAAATTAAAGTACACTTTCGGTAAATCTGCGAATTGCTTTTCAACCTTACAGATATACTTCAATTTGTTATTAACCATTGTCAGTGTGGTGTTGAGGCAATGATTAAGGTCATAGTATTGCGACTCATCTGAGTCGATCCGGGAAAATATCTTAAGGCCTTTAACAATTTCACTGACCCGCTGAAGACCTTCTGTAGATTCTTCAATAAGGGGCCCGACATCTTCGCCGATAAAGTCCAGATCGTGCTGTGCATAAAAAGCCTGAAGTTCGTCAACTCTGGCTTTCAATGCCTCAGTGGATTCATCGGCGTTGAGCTTTTTAGCCATATCCAGCAGGATCTGAAACAAAGACAAGTAATCTTTTAACGTGCTTAAATTACTGCTGACAAAGCCAATGGGGTTATTGATTTCATGGGCAACGCCCGCGGCCAACTGACCCACAGAAGCCATTTTTTCTGCCTGTAACAATTGTTGCTGGGTTTCTTTAAGGTGTTTGTTGGCATTTTCCAGCTCAGTATTTTTGTCACTTAATGCCTGGGTTCGTTCTTCAACGATGTGTTCCAGTGAGCGGTTAAGTTCCCTGAGCTCATTCTGCGCCACACTTCGGTTCTCATATTCGACCGCCAGTGTATCGACCAGGGTATTAAATGACTGGGCCAGTTCTGATAGTTCATCTCGCCCTTTAATCTCAATGGAAACGCTTTTGTAGTGCTGCGTAGGGATAGCTTGCAGCATGTCCCTGGCACCCTGACGCAAGGATTTCAACTGGGATGTCAGATAAGTCCCCAGACCAAAGGAAAAGAGTGCCACTAACATCATTTCCAGCAGGGCCAGAGAAATGATCCAGTTACGAATTTGGATCAGCGACGACTGAACGGATGTCACGTCGATACCAATCTGCACTTCACCGAAATACTCACCGGCTACGGTAATGGGTTCCCGGGTGTCATAAATCGAATCGTCAATCCCCTTAACCGACGTATCCAGATTAAAGGGTCGCTCAGTAAGTCCTGCACGGTGACGTTGAGCGAGCATCCGTTGCTGGCTGTCGATGACCCTGACATAAGCGATATCCGGGTTAGTCATGAGTTCTTCCACCGACGCTTCAAGGGATGCGAGATCGAGTGATAATAATGGATCCCGGGTTATAGAGGAGAACAGATTGGCCGTTGTTTGAGCTCGTTTCACCACGTTTTCTTCGATCAAATCATTAATAAAAGTGAGGCTGGTTATGATCAGCACAAGCAGCAGCGTCGCTTCAATGATTGCGGTACCGGCGATAGTTTTGGTGCGTAGTGAAAGGCGCATGACGTCGACTTAGTAGTCCGGTCTCGACAGTGAATTAATACCTAACGCGCGGATATCATTCCAGTCTTTATCTGCTGCGGCATCGAGTCGATTGAAATTGAGTTGTTTAAGTAAGGCCCTGCCTTGTTCGGTGGTAACCAGCTTTTCAAACGCAGCGGTCAGTAATTGCTGGTGGGCAAGGGGGACCCTGCTGTGCGCAGCAATCGCATGGCTGGTATATGCTTTACTTTGCCATAATATCTTAAGTTGTGATCGTTGCGATTCTGGCAAATGTTCCAGTGATCGGATAATGCCCCCTCCCGCCACAAAGAGTTCTTTTATTACATTAAGATAGACCGAATCGTGAGAATTTACATAACGGGGGTTAATACTAATGCCGGCACGATTCAGTTCGGCGCGGGGGATAATGCTCGCTGCAAAAGCCGCCGGGGCCGGAAAAGCCAGCGTTGACCCCTGCAATTGCTCAATATTCGTTATGTTGCTGTCTTTGCGTGTAACGATAATGCCCCGCAAGCCTTTTTCTGAATCCCGTACCAGCGGCTGATAGTCAGCGCGGCTATGGAAAACGACATAGTGATAGGGGTTCATGTAGGCCAGGTCATAGCTGGCACGCGTTAACTCATCCTCAAAACTGGGGATGTCTTTTGCAGTAATAAAGCTTAATGACAGACCGGTTTCTGCAGACAGGTGAGCCAGCAGAGGGGTCCACATCTGAGCCAGTCGGAAAGCGGATTGTTGCGGTACAACGCCGAAGGTATATTGTGCTGGCTGTTCTTCGGCGGCTTGTTTGCCGTTGTCTGAGTTAGCAAAAGCTTTTGTTATTCCCAGTGTTATCAGAATAAGAAGCACTAATTTCATTTCGCTCTCCGCTACTGCTGGCAGGCTTACGCCTGCATAAACTCTTCAAACAACTGGGTCAGGTCGTGGTTTGAAAAAGGTTTGGTAAGCGTTGCATCGGCCCCCAGGTCTTTGGCTTTTGCCAGACTGGCGTCGTCGAGCGCCGAAATAACAATAATTTTCAGACCGCGCTGGGACTCTTGTTCACGGGTGTATTGCAATACACTATAGCCGTCCATCCCGGGCATACTCAGATCGAGTGTCATGACTCTTGGTGAGTGCTGACTCAACATCATGCCTGCCTGGAAGCCACCCGTAGCAATAAGGGTGTCATAACCTGCTCGGCGTGCTACCCGCTGAATTGACTTAGCGACTGGCATTTCATCATCAACTATCAGAATGAGAGGCGATGCTTCAGGCTTCAGGCTATCCGGAATTGGCATATTGTGGCGTTCCAGAAAATCGATGAAATCGTTAATCAGAACCCGGTTATTCCCACGACCAGGCAATTTAAAGCCTTTTAGTTTTCCGCTTTCCAGCCATCGGATAACCGTTCGGAGGTTAACGTCGCAGTATTCTGCGATTTCGCCGGATGTCAGTGTTTTCACAGTTTATCCTCGTTGATTAAGGTTTAGACGAGCCACATTTATAGCACTATTAATCAAATATGGCAATTAAGCATTATGTATAATTTGCGACATTAGTGACATTGTGTTAATTTGTGACTGTCGAAAAATGAATATCTGTCTGCAAGGAGTCGCACGTCAGATTATTGTTATCATAAATGAGGTAGATAGCATGGCTTGTGATACCCAGGGCGCTAAAAAAGAAGCAGCGCTGAACTTACTGTTGGTTGATGACGAAAAAAACGTGGTAAACGCGCTGAAGCGTGAGCTAAAAGACCTTAACTGCAGCATAACCACAACGACCTCCGGTCGCAAAGCCATGTCAGTATTGCGCGAGCAAGAGGTCGCCCTAATGATAACCGACCATAAAATGCCAGAAGTGAATGGCGTTGATCTGGTGCGCTTTGCCAGACAGTATTCGCCGGACACTCACGTATTTATGCTCAGCGGTGAAGGCGATTTACAGGCTGCCGTGGAGCTGCTGAATCAGCGTATGTTAACCAAATACCTGACCAAACCCTGGAACCGACAGGATTTACGGCATGAAGTGGTTAAAGTGCTTAACCAGTGTTGTGAGGTGGGGCAGAAGAGCGCCGCTCAGCAGCTTGCCGTGTTTACCCAGGAGACGGCGAAGCCTAATCTTCGTGACTACCAGTCCGTGGTGCTGATTAAATTGATGAATGTCTCGGATATCAGCCTGGCCCACGGCGAGGCCGCATCGCTGGATACCGAAGCCTATATCGGTCAGCGTCTGGAAAACATGGTTACGCAGCCTCATCTGCTACAACGCGTCCAACCCGGTGTGTTTGCCCTGTATTTGAAAGAGTCTACTGCCGAGATTACCCGGTCGCTATGTTGTCAAATTCGCCAGCAGTTGCAGCGCACTTTCGCCATTAAGGGCTTATCGATATTTTGCCACGTGGGTGTGGGTTTTCGAAATCTCAGAGACTCCCAGCTCGAACACGATCTTCTGATCAGCACGCTCATCGACACTATCGTTCGCGACAGTCACCGCATCAGTATTTCACAACTGGATAATTCCACCATTAGTCAGTACCGCCGGCAGCAACAACTGAGTGCCGAGGTACAAAACGGACTAAGAAATCAGGAGTTTAAGCTGGCTTATCAGCCGAAAGTACAGCTCAGCTCGGGGATGATAAACAGTGCCGAAGTGTTGCTGCGCTGGGAGCACCATAGTCTGGGATGGGTTCCGCCGTCGGAATTTGTGCGGCTTGCTGAACTGGATGGTCAGATTGAAGCCATTGGCGAATGGGTGCTGGATCAGGGGTTTAAGGTTGCCAGTGAACTCAGACGTTTCAGCGCCGAGTTAAGTAGTATTGCGATTAATATCTCTGCCAAACAATTACAGTCCTCGCATATTGTTGAGTTTATTGGCGAACGTTTGCAGCACTATTATCTGCCGCCTTCTTTTATTGAATTAGAGCTAACGGAAACCGCACTGGCTGAGAATTCACAGTATCTTGAAGAGCTGTTATGGCAGTTAAAATTACTCGGTGTGAGGCTGGCTGTGGACGATTTCGGCGCCGGCTTTACGTCGTTTTCGTATTTATCGAAGTTACCCATCGATACGCTCAAACTCGATAAGGTGTTAATCGATAATCTGCATACTGACAGTCACCGACAGGAGTTTATTCATAACCTGATTGTCAGTTGTAAAAAACTGGGGATTGAAGTGGTTGCCGAGGGCGTTGAGGAAGAGGCTGACCTACGCTGTCTTGAAGCCATGCGTTGCGACAAAGTTCAGGGCTATATTTACAGCCCGGCGGTCTCCCGTCAGGAGTTTGAGAAACTCATGATTCGCCAACCCTTCTATGCCAGGTTCAAGCATCAGCAAATGAGCTGAACAGGCGGGTTAAAAAAACTTGATGTAGCGCAATAATTGACCTGCAGATGGCTTGAAACTACGCAGTTGGTTAACCATATTTAGGATGCAGGGAGCAAGAAATTTCGCCATCACGTAAAGATGACGGAATGGTACCTGAGGACAGGTTAGCCAACTATCGGTATCGATTAAGGAGGGGGTTATGAGTTTATTCCCAAGTGTGTTTGGTCGTAATCACCCTGGTGCATTAAAAGGCGAAATTGATCGTGTTTTTGATGATTTCTTTGCGGGCTTCCCGGCCATGACAGGTTGGTCATCCGGTGATACTGGCTATATGCCGGCGCTGGATCTGAAAGAAACTAAAGAAGGGCTTGAGTTAACCGCAGACTTGCCAGCTATGAAAAGAGACGATATTCATCTTGAAATCCGGCAAGACCGATTAATGCTCTCAGGTATGCGTAATCAGGAACAAGAGTCCAGAACAGACGAAGGCTTTCATGTCAGAGAACGTCACAGCGGCAGTTTCAGGCGGGTTATCGCCTTACCTTTCGCCGTTAATGACAATGCTGATGTGGTAGCACGGTATGACAACGGTGTGCTACGGGTTCTTATCCCTCGTCCGGCAACCCCGGCACAAAATACGCAGCGTGTCATAATCAGTTAGGCCGGCCCCAAGGGCATTTATTTTCGCGCGAATGTCAGCGCCATAAACAGAGATGCCAGCGACTGAACCAAATTGATAAAATCACGTAAAAAGTACAGGCCCCCGCTAGCTGCGGGGCTTGTTTTTTTAGCCGGTGAACCCCATCACTACTGCAATAATAAACTGGCAACGGATCCTAAAACCACTATGACTACACTTGCACTCGAACAGGTAGACAGCCTGCCTCTTTTTTCTCAAATAACCCCTGATCAGATAAAGCCTGCCGTCACTAAAGCGATAGATGATTGTAAGCAAACCATCGAGGCGGTAGTCGCCAGTGGCGATTATTCTTATGCCAATGTGGTTAGCAAAATTGATGAGGCGGATGATGTGCTGGGCAAAATATGGTCACCGGTTTCGCACATGAACTCGGTTGTCAGCAGTGATGAATTGCGAGAGGCTCACGATGCCTGCCTGCCGCTGTTATCGGAATACGGGACCTGGGTGGGTCAGCATGAAGGTTTATTCCAGGCTTATAAAGCGCTACGCGACAGTGAAGAATACCTCCAGCTAGAGGAGTCCGAGCGTAAGGTAATTGATAACACGCTGCGCGATTTCACCTTGTCAGGCGTGGCTCTGCCGGGTGACAAGAAACAGCGCTTTGCTGAGATCCAGGCCCGATTATCTGAACTGTCTTCAACGTTCAGTAACAACGTGATGGACGCCACCATGGGGTGGACCAAACACATCACTGATGAGGCGGAGTTGGCCGGGTTACCCGAATCGGCGCTGGACGCAGCCCAACAAGCGGCTCATCAAAAAGATCTGCAGGGCTGGCTGTTTACACTGGATATCCCCAGTTACCTGCCGGTGATGTTATATGCCGATAACCGCGAACTGCGCGAAGAAATGTATCGTGCCTACGCAACCCGCGCGTCCGATCAGGGGCCTAATGCAGGGCAGTGGGATAACACCGCGATTATTAACGAGACGCTGGCATTGCGCTCAGAAATTGCCACATTGCTGGGATTTGCGAGCTACGCAGAGCGTTCTCTGGCCACCAAGATGGCCACGTCTACCGGTCAGGTAGTCGGGTTCCTGCGCGATCTCGCCGCAAAATCCAAACCGCAAGCCGAAAAAGAATTGGCGGAAGTGCGAGCCTATGCTGCGCAAAAACATCAGATGGATGAACTTGAATCCTGGGATGTGCCGTACTACAGCGAAAAGCTTAAGCAGGAGCGCTACAGTATTTCTGACGAAATACTGCGCCCTTATTTCCCCGAGAGTAAAGCCCTGGCCGGATTATTTACCGTAGTGGAAAAGCTCTACGGGCTGAATATTACGGAAGTCGAAAACGCCGATACGTGGCATAAAGATGTACGCCTGTTCTCCATTACCGACCGGGATGGCACTCTGCGTGGCCAGTTCTATCTTGATTTGTACGCCCGCCCTAAAAAGCGTGGTGGCGCGTGGATGGACGAATGCCGAGTGCGCCGTTTTCAGGCTTCTGGCGAGTTACAAACGCCGGTGGCTTACCTTACCTGTAACTTTAACGGGCCGGTAGGCAAAAAGCCGGCGTTGTTTACACACGACGAAGTCGTAACGTTATTCCATGAGTTTGGCCATGGTATTCACCATATGCTTACTCAAATGTCGGTGCCGGGTGTGTCGGGTATTAACGGTGTACCCTGGGATGCCGTTGAGTTGCCCAGCCAGTTTCTGGAAAACTGGTGCTGGCAGGAAGAAGCGCTGGGCTTTATTTCCGGTCACTACGAAAGCGGTGAGCCCTTACCTAAAGAGCTCTTGGATAAAATGTTGGCGGCCCGCGACTATCAGGCTGCGATGCAGATGATTCGTCAGCTCGAATTCAGCTTATTTGACTTCCTGCTGCACATGGAAAACACCGGACAGGTAGACGTTCAGCAGGTACTTTCTCAGGTACGTAATGAAGTCGCGGTGATTCAGCCGCCCTCGTTTAACCGTTTCCAGCACAGTTTTGGACACATATTTGCCGGCGGTTATGCGGCGGGTTATTACAGCTATAAATGGGCTGAAGTGTTGTCGGCTGATGCATTTAGCCGATTCGAAGAGGAAGGGATCTTCAACCCACAAACCGGTGCCGATTTCCTGCACAACATTCTTGAAATGGGCGGCAGTCGCGAGCCGATGGATTTATTCGTGGCGTTCAGAGGACGAGAGCCCAAAGTCGATGCGCTGCTGCGCCATAACGGTATTGTGGCAACGGAGGCCTGATGGCAGCGGAAACCTTTGCCGCTATCTACGCTCGTGCGGCTGAACGAAAAGGCGGCGAGCGAGGCCTCGAATCGATTGTCAGTCAGCCTTTGCCGGCGGCTGGCGTTAAGGCGCTGAGCGACGACCGGGTGTTGTCGGCGGTGACTAAAAAAGTATTCCAGTCGGGATTTGTCTGGCGGATTATCGAACAAAAATGGCCGGAGTTTGAAGCGTTGTTTTTCAACTTCGACGTTGAGAAAGTACTGTTGATGTCAGACGAAATGCTAGAACAACGGGCTACCGATAAACGCATTGTCCGTAATCTTAAAAAAGTCATGACAATCCGTGATAATGCTTTGATGCTTAACGATATCCGGATCTCCCACGGGAGCTTCGGGCAGTTTGCCAGTGAGTTTACCGGTGCCGGTATCATTGACCTGTGGGCTCACCTCAAAAAACACGGGGCAAGGCTGGGAGGCAATACCGGGCCTTATGCGCTGCGTGCGCTGGGGATAGATACGTTTTTGCTCAGTCGGGACGTAGAAGGGTACTTTCGCGCCTATGACCTGATCAGTGGTGGTCTCACCTCCAAACAAAGTCTGACTACCATTGCCACCACATTTGCCGACTGGCAGGCGCAAAGCGGTCGGAGTTTGCAGGAGTTGAGTCAAATACTCGCTTATAGCTGCGGCGACAACCGGGTTTAAACAACGCAAATACGCAAACAAGGCTATATCCATGGAAGACAAGCAATATCCTTATGTGTTATTCGACCTCGACGGCACGCTGGTAGACAGCGTGCCCGATCTCGCTTACTGCGTTGATGAGGCTATGCTGGCGGCGGGGCTGCCTGCACGAGGCATCGAAGCGGTTCGATGCTGGGTTGGCAATGGCATTGAAAAGCTCATGAAGCGGGCCGTGACAGGAAGCATGGAGGATGAACCTGAACCCCATTTGTTTAACCAGGCTTATCAGGCTTTCCTGACTGCTTATAAAGCCCATAACGCTAAACGCAGCACGGTTTACGAGGGCGTGCAGCCAACCCTTGAATGGCTCTGTGCGAACGGTTATCAGCTTGCGTGCGTAACCAATAAAGCCGAAGCGTTTACACTACCGTTGCTAGCCGAAAAAGGCCTCGCCGGTTATTTTTCTGTGGTGGTCAGTGGCGATACCTGTACCCATAAAAAACCTCACCCGCAACCACTGCTGTTTGCCCTCGATAAACTGGGCGGAGAACCTTCCAAGGCGCTGATGATCGGTGATTCTAAATCCGATATTCATGCCGCCAGAGCCGCCGGTTGTGCGGTATTTGCTCTGCCCTACGGTTATAATCACGGTGAAGATATTGAGAATTATCATCCGGACCGGGTATTAGATTCGCTGGCCGAACTACCGGCTGTGTTTGTCACCGGTCAATAACACTGGCAGTGACATTATGAACAGGATGGTAAGCGCCCACGGTTTTGGTTACACTTGCCGCATTGCATCAGCCGGCTCATCATTCTCTCTCACGCTATAAAGAAGTGAGAACCCGGACTCTAAAAAGAAGAACTTACCCATGTCAGAACAACAAACACCAAACAGTGATGAAACCCGCCCATCTGAACAGTCGACCCATTTCGGGTTTAAAACTGTTGAGCGCACCCAAAAGGCGTCAATGGTGGCAGGTGTCTTTGATTCCGTAGCGGCTAAATACGATGTAATGAACGACTTTATGTCGATGGGGATTCATCGGTTATGGAAACGCTATACCATTGACTGTAGTGGTATTAAAAGCGGTCAAAAGGTCCTCGATCTGGCAGGTGGAACTGGCGATTTGGCTGCCCGGTTTTCTCGTCTGGTCGGCCCGTCCGGTCAGGTGGTTCTGGCCGATATCAACCATTCCATGCTGTCGGTAGGCCGCGACAAACTTCGCGACAAAGGCGTAGTGGGGAACGTGGATTATGTGCAGGCCAACGCCGAAGCCCTGCCATTCCCGGATAATCACTTTGATTTAGTCACCATGGCTTTTGGCCTGCGCAACGTGACCGACAAAGACAAAGCGCTGGCGTCTATATTCAGAATTCTGAAGCCGGGCGGACGTTTGCTGGTGCTGGAATTTTCTAAGCCAACCAATGAGATGGTTTCGAAAACCTATGACTGGTATTCGTTTAATGTACTACCAACCATGGGGCAACTGGTGGCTAATGATCGCGAGAGTTATCAGTACCTGGCTGAGTCTATTCGCATGCACCCGGATCAGGAAACCCTGAAATCCATGTTTGAAAACGCCGGTTTCGAGCGCTGCGACTACCAAAACCTGACCGGCGGGATTGTCGCTCTGCACCGGGGTTATAAATTTTAATGCCAGTGGCTCCTCTTTTTACGGCCACCATCGAAGCGGCGCTGAACAAAGTACTGTCGCTGGATCCTGATGCGACAGCAAAACTGAGTCGCCTGCAGGGCAAACGCCTGGTTGTCGAACTTGAAGACCTCAAACAGCGCTATGCGTTGGTTTTTTCAAGCAAGGTGGATGTGCTGGCGCTGACCGACGTTGAGGATGAGGTGAATCAGGATGAATGCCTGATAAAGACTCGTCTGAGCGTTCTGCCTCAGTTGCGGGACACCAGTCAGTTAACCCGTTTAATTAAAAGCGGTGAGCTGGAAGTGAAGGGTGAGCTGGCCATCGCCCAGGCGTTTTCCGGACTATTACAGTCGTTGAACATTGATTTGGAAGAGCAGTTGGCAGTGCGAACCAATGACGTTGTGGCTCATGAGGTATTTTCTCTGGCTGCAAAAGTGCAGGCACAGCTAAAAAAAGCCGGTCTCAAAGCCGAGGCCATTCTGGGCAGTACATTAACTGATGAGAAGCAACTGGCAGCCCATAGGCTGGCGGTGATGCATTTTTCTGATCAGGTCAGCAGTCTGCGCGATGACAGCGAACGTTTTGAGGCGCGTCTTGAGCGGCTGGAACGGAGTAAACAGTAGGGACTATGCAGTTACTGAGGATTTACCATATTAATCGGGTCATGCTGGAGCATGGTCTGGACGAATTGATCCCTGCTAAATGGTTGCCCTGGTATGTGCGCCTGATGCGGACGAGTATCTTTTGGATCCGTAACCAGCATAAAGAGAAAAATGCTGGTGCCCGTTTAACCCTGGCTTTGCAGGCTCTGGGGCCGGTATTTATTAAATTCGGCCAGATGCTTTCCACCCGCCGCGATTTACTGCCACCGGAAATAGCCAACGAGCTGGCCATGTTGCAGGACCGGGTCAAACCTTTCGACAGCCAGCGAGCCCAGGCCATTATTCTCAAAGCGCTGAATGTCCCGTCTCTCGATAAGGTATTCAGCGAATTCAGTGAAACACCGCTGGCCTCGGCAAGTATCGCCCAGGTGCACGCGGCCAGATTGAAAGACTGCAATACCGACGTGGTCGTGAAAGTATTACGGCCGGATATTCGTAAAACCATTAAAGCCGATACGGAACTGATGCTCACCTTTGCCAAAGTGCTGCAAAAGTGGTTACCCGACGGTAAGCGTTTACGCCCGGTTGAGGTGGTGAAAGAATACGAAAAAACCATCGTTGATGAACTGGATCTCAACCGGGAAGCGGCCAATGGCATGCAACTCGGACGCAATTTTGAAGGCTCCGAAGCGCTTTATGTACCTAAAATCTACAGTGATTTTTGTACTAAGAATGTGCTGGTGATGGAACGTATTTACGGCATCCCCATCTCCAATATTGAAGCTTTGATTGAGCAGGATACAAATTTACGCATTCTGGCAGAGCGTGGTGTAGAGGTTTTCTTTACGCAAGTTTTCCGCGACAGCTTTTTTCATGCCGATATGCACCCTGGCAACATTTTTGTGTCACGGGAAAACCCACAAAACCCGCAGTATATTGCCATTGATTTTGGCATAGTCGGCACGCTGAACCAGGAAGACAAGCGGTACCTGGCCGAGAACTTTATTGCGTTTTTCAATCGTGACTATCGAAAAGTCGCGCAATTACATGCCGATTCTGGCTGGGTACCCTCGGATACCAATATCGATGAATTCGAGGTGGCTATCCGTACGGTTTGCGAACCAATTTTCCAGAAGCCGCTGGCCGAGATTTCGTTTGGCAATGTGCTGGTGCAGCTGTTTAATACTGCACGGCGTTTTAATATGGTGGTGCAGCCACAACTGGTACTGTTGCAAAAAACACTGCTCTATATAGAAGGCCTGGGCCGCCAGTTATACCCCCAGCTGGACTTATGGCAGACCGCCAAACCTTTCCTGGAAAACTGGATGCGCGAGCAAATAGGCGTGCGGGCGATGTTTTCTAAGGTGAAGTCTAACCTGCCTTACTGGAGTGAAAAGCTGCCGGATATGCCGGACTTGCTTTACGACACACTGAAACAGGTTAAACACTTTCCGGAAAAACAGCAGCAGGCTAATGCCGCGCTGTTGCAGCAACAAAAACGTGCGCAAAAAGCATTGCACTTTAGCATTGTGGGCGCCACGTTAATTATTGTAGCGGCCATTCTGCCATTATATCCGGCTCACTGGAGCTTGTCGGCGGGGTTTACCTTGCTCGGTTCTGGCTGTTGGTTTGTTGCCTGGTGGAAGGGCCGGCGCTGAGCTCTCGCGCTGACTGACAGGCCTTTTTTTTGCTGGCGAATCAGTTATTTCAATATGAGCTTAAAATTAATTTTTAATGAAATTAAAGAGTTTGGATGATTTTTAGTATCAATTTACTCAGCGTGTGGTTATAGTGGTATTGTTCTTTAAATAGTTGTGCTTTCGTTCGTTACTAACGTCGCGCAGTTATAAACGCTAACGAAAGTTAGCGCTGTATGACCTGTTTGATAGTTTTGCCGTGAGTCACCTCTAGTTAAAGAAGCAAGTTCGTGTCACATGGCACAAAGGTTTTACAGAGTTTTTTTTGAGGTTTTCATGTCTAAAGTAACTGGTACCGTTAAGTGGTTTAATGCTGAAAAAGGGTATGGCTTTTTAACGCAGGACGACGGCGGTAAAGACGTATTTGTTCATTTTCGTGCGATCGTCTCTGATGGGTACAAAACCCTGGTAGAAGGTCAGAAAGTTCAATTTGAAGTTGAACAAGGACAAAAAGGTCTGCAGGCGGCTAACGTACAAGCCATCTAAATGATTTGTGAGGCCCCTGCTGAAAGGTAGGGGCCTTCTCTATTCAAAATCACTTTTCTGGTGATTTACTGGTAACCAATCACACTTGCGGTGAGCGGTACGCTTACGTCCGGCATGGCGAATGTGGCTAAAGAGCATACTGACCATGAAGCGCGTTTTTCAATTTTTCCTGTTTCTTACCTGTTTTTTTCAGCTAACCCAGTCTTTGGCAAACGATGATCCCGTTGTATCTATCGCTTCTCATACGCTAACTGAAAGCGACTTTGAACCCACTCCCGAAGAGTTGAAAAATCTGCAGGATGATCCCATGGGCTCTGAGCGCCGTGAGATGCAAAATTTTTCGACTATTGTGGAGTTTGTTCAGCATCATTTCGTGCTCGACTTCGCCAAAGAAAATAACCTGACGGCGGCGCCTGAATTTGTCGCTTCGTTTAAAGCCGCTTTTGGCAATGAGTCGCTAAGCAGCGAAAAGCTCGACGAACTAGCCCACTTTGCCGCGCTGCAGTTTGCTGTGGATGCCTATTTGTACCAAACTCATGGTGGCCGTGTGGTGTTCGATCAGAGCCATCCTATGTTTCCGATTGAAGCTTATTTTAATGCCTACAAAGCTTACACGGAAAGCCAGCAACTGGTGTTTTACGATGACGAGCTAGCCAATATCTGGTGGCTTGGGTTTGTAAGGCCCAATGCCATTGAAATTGCTGCCGACGAGATTGATTTTAGCGCTCCATGGTGGCACTCACTCGGCTCGTAGCTCTATTCAAACAGAGCGGTTGAATAATACCGTTCAGCACCATCGGCGAGTATAGCGACAATAGTTTTGCCCTGAAATTCTGGCCGGCTGGCCAGTGCCAGAGCCGCCGTCACAGTGGCCCCCGATGATATGCCCGCAGCGATTCCTTCCTTACGGGCGAGTAATCTGGCCGTCTCTATAGCCTGTTGGCAATCAACGGTCAGCACTTCGTCAATCAGGCTGCGATCGAGTCCTTTAGGGATGTGTCCCGGATTAATCCCCTGAATAGCGTGTTCACCACCTTGCCCTTGACTTAATAACGGACAGGCACTCGGTTCCGCCGCAATAATGTTAATCGCGGGGTGGTGTGCTTTCAGGAAGCGGGCCATGCCGGTAAGGGTGCCCCCGGTGCCCATACAGGCAACGAGCGCATCGATGTGACCGCCGGTTTGCTGCCAAACCTCACTTGCCGTTGTGTGTTGGTGCGCGGCTGCGTTAGCCGGATTTTCAAACTGATTCATCGACACAGCGCCGTCTATCTTGTGTAGCAGAGCTTCAGCATGAGCGATTGCGCCGGGCATGCCTTTGGCACGTTCAGTGGTTATCAGCTGGGCGCCATAATGACGAATCATCAGCTGTCTTTCCTTCGACATATGCTCGGGCATCACAATAGTCACCGGTATGCCATACACCGCGCCCAACCAGGCGCAGGCTACGCCGCTGTTACCGGAAGTGGCTTCAATAACATGCGTGATGTGACCATTATGCTGACGCAGTAAATCCTCAAGCATCGATAAAGCCGCTCGGTCTTTAATTGACCCCGCCGGATTAAAATACTCCAGTTTGAGCAGTACCCTGGCTTTCGTCGCCGGCGCGTCTGCCAGGCGGTTAAGCTGAACCATCGGCGTATTGCCGATGGTTTGAGTGATACAGTGATGAAAGGTTGCAGGCTGAGCAAAGACCGGGGCTGAATCAAACATATTAATGGCGACCTGGAGTAACAATAAGAGGCTAAAGTATGTTCTGAAAGCCATAGAATACGTTGCTAAAATTTTCGATAAATGCCATTGTCGTAGAATTATAAACCTCAAATTTATTGGTATTGTGAAAAATAATTCTATGGATGAGACGGATAAAAAAATTCTGGCACTTTTGCAACGTGACTGTGAAATAGCCGTACAGGATATCGCCGAACAGGTTGGACTGACGACCACACCCTGTTGGCGACGTATTCAGCGTTTGCAGCAACAGGGGCCTATAACGCGTAAAGTGGCATTGTTGGATGCTCAGGCTCTGGGATTAAAACTTACCGTGTTTGTACAGGTCAAGGCCGGTCGGCACGATGAGAAGTGGTTAACGGAATTTGCCCGGCATTGCAGTGCCTTTGATGAAGTTGTGGAGTTTTACCGGATGTCCGGTGAGTATGATTACTTACTCAAGGTCATGGTAGCCGATATGCAAAGCTTTGATCACTTTTATAAAAGGTTGATCAAAAACATGCCTATGGGCGATGTCACCTCAAGTTTTGCGATGGAACAAATAAAGTACACAACTTCGCTGCCTTTAAACGGGATTTAACCAGGCTACAAGCAGTAAAGTGTATAATGTTACCCACAAAAGCTAACAATTAAAGCTTATCTGAAAGCTACCCTACAAATACAATAAACAGGAGATGAGGATGTCGGTTAACCCTTATTGGCAGGATATGTTAATGCTGGATACTCAGCTGAGTGATGAGGAGCGTATGCTACGCGATGCTGCCCATCAGTTTTGTCAGGAAACCTTGCAGCCGAGAATTTTACAGGCTAACCGCCAGGGCCGTTTTGACCCGCAAATCATGCGTCAGTTTGGCGAGATGGGCTTATTGGGTGCCACTATAAAGGGTTATGGTTGTGCCGGTGTCAGCTATATTGGATACGGCTTAATAGCCCGGGAAGTTGAACGCGTGGACAGCAGTTACCGCAGCGCTATGAGCGTGCAATCGTCGTTGGTGATGCATCCTATTTATCAGTTTGGCAGCGAAGAGCAAAAGCAACAGTATCTGCCAAAGCTGGCCACTGGCGAGATGATAGGCTGTTTTGGTTTAACCGAACCTAACGCCGGCTCGGATCCGGCCAGCATGGAAACCCGGGCTGAACCGGTTGACGGCGGCTATCGTATAAGTGGCAGCAAGATGTGGATCACGAACTCACCCATTGCTGACATTTGTGTGGTGTGGGCGAAGAATAGCGCTATGGATAACGCGATTTGTGGTTTTATTCTGGAGCGGGGAATGCCGGGGCTGTCAACACCTGAAATTAGCGGTAAGTTGTCGCTTAAAGCTTCGATCACCGGCGAAATAGTCATGGATGAGGTATTTGTTCCTGAGCAAAATAGGCTACCCGGGGTAAGCGGTCTGAAAGGGCCTTTCAGCTGTTTGAATATGGCCCGTTATGGCATCGCCTGGGGAGCCATGGGGGCGGCAGAGTTTTGCTGGCATGCAGCACGACAATACGGGCTTGACCGAAAGCAGTTTGGCAAACCGCTGGCGCAAACCCAGTTGTTTCAAACTAAACTGGCGGATATGCAAACTGAGATCACATTAGGTTTACAGGCGGCGTTTCGGGTAGGGGAATTGATCGATGCAGGGCAGTTTGATCCGGCAATGATCTCCCTGATAAAGCGCAATAACTGCGGTAAAGCGCTGGAAATTGCCAGAAAATCACGGGATATGCACGGTGGTAATGGGATCTCTGACGAATACCACATTATGCGCCACATGCTGAACCTGGAAACAGTGAATACCTACGAAGGGACTTACGATATTCATGGCCTGATACTCGGCCGTGCGCAAACCGGCTTACAGTCATTTTTTTAACGTTGAAAGTAAATGGCAGTCAGCACGGTCTGTTAAAATGAACCAATCATAAAGGCAAGCACCATGTCACAAACGTACTCACAAGGTACAGTGCAACAGAGCGTATCAACCCGACTAAAACTTATTGCCGGCCCCGACACCAAAGGGACCTACGTGTTTGAAGACAGTCGCGGCGAGTACCGGTTGTTTATGGCTACCACTACTGCGCCCTTCAGCAGTGTGGAAGAAATCCTGCAAAATGGCGAGTGGGTGGGTCAGTGGCGTGGCTCGCAGTGGTAAACCTTCTTTCTAACTTTTTTGAAGTACTGCTTTCAAATTGCTAATCGATTGACAAATAGCTCCTTTTGCCGATACTGGCGTTTAAACTTCATAATAAAAAGGAATTCTTGTGAAGCAATTAGGGGCATTTATCCTGTCAGCGTATCTGGCCACAGGCAGTGTTGCTAATGCAACCTCGCTTACCAGCGAGCACGCAAACAGCGAAGAGAGTGCTTGCCGACAGCATCCTACCGAGTTACTTAATTCACTAGAGAGGCGGCAAACCGTTTTCCAGCAAATTACTCAGGGCATTCTGGTCAGAATGGATGGCAGGAGCTGGAGCAGGTTTGTTGATAAAGCCTTTGCCCACCAACCGTCATTTGAGCTTTCGCTGGCTGATGGCTCGTTTTTTATTAGTCCTGATCCAACCAGACAAACGCTAAGAGCGACCAGAATTTATGGGGAAGGTAATGCTATCACCTTTGAAGTCTCTGCTGCGGGCGGGTTTAATCCCTCGAGCCAAAATCCTGAGTTAGATTTTAAGATACATCCCTTGCTTTCCAGCATTGATGGTGTTCAGTTTTCTCACCTGCTGGTAGCAAACAGAGTCAAGTCTCTTGACGACACATTGATGTCGAACTGCTGGCGGTCGTTCATTGAGACAAAAGGTGCTTTAGTGGCACCCCACCCATCCGATCCAACAGAAGGTGACGGGTCATTAACAGATCCGTTCAAAGGCCCGCACAGAACAGCGAAAACCGCAGGGTGGTGTGTGAATACTTATAAACTATGTTTATCTTTAGATGATGTAAATTCAAATTCAACGTCTTTAGCTTGCGAGCCACCGTTTTATATTACTGCAAAGGCACAGTGTGGGAGCGACTTTTAAGTGCTTTGGTTTATCATTGACTATACTCATTTAGCAATGTAAAGAATATTCATCGCAACGAGTGGATAGAACTAGTCGATGTAGTACCGGTTTTTACCGGTTTGCTTGGCTTTATACATTAAAGAGTCTGCGTTTCTGTAAAGTTCATGCTCGTTCTCGATATTTTCTGCTAACGTCGTAAACACGCCAATACTGGCGGTAATCGTGATATTTGATTCTTCTAGTTGGTATTGGGTACCTCTGATTGCCTGAAGAAGACGATCACAAGCTTGTTCGGCCTGGTCTTTTTGATTGATAATGATAGAGAAAGCAAATTCCTCTCCGCCGTAGCGGCAGATAGCATCTTCATGTCGGAATAGGTCGCTGATGATCTCTGCCAACTCCTTTAATACTTTGTCTCCTGCACTATGTCCGAATGTATCGTTAATCGACTTGAAATTGTCGATATCTATCAGGCCAAGCGCTACCATTTCCTTGCGACGTTTTGCTGCAGCAATGAGCTTACTCAAATGTATGCTGAAAAAGCGTCGGTTTGGTATCTGGGTAAGTGGATCGAAGTAAGCCATACTCTCTAATTGGGTTTTCGCCTGCTGGTGTGATAGCGTTCTTTCCCGCACTCTTTTTTCTAAGTTGGCTTTTAAAGCTTTTAGATCGTTGTTTCTGTTGGCTAGCTGCTCCTGATGAAACTTAATTTGTGATATATCTCGTTCAATAGCTGCGAAATGGGTAACCTGGCCAGAGTTATTCTTTAAAGGGATAATGTTCATATCTATCCAGTACGGGCGGCCGGATTTATCATAATTCAGTAGAGTTTGACTGACGCACTGTTTGTTTTTGAGCGCTTGATGAATAGACTTTCTGGCTTCTTTATCAGTGAGTGAGCCTTGCAGTATACGTGGTGACTCGCCAATAACTTCATCTTTAGTGTAACCCGTAAGTTTTTCGAATGCCCGGTTTACGTATACTATCTTGGGGCCTTCCGGGTACTCGATATTGTCAGCTTCTGTGACAATTATAATGTCCTGAGCATTCTCCAGTATGTCCTCTGCTGAAAAGGGTTTTACCCGTTCGGTAATGTCCGAAAAGGTGACTACGATAAAGCAGTTCTTTGCCCCCACATGCCCTTCCATGTAAGCGTTCACCATAAACCAGGCAATGTCTTTACTGGTATGGTCAATTAAGCCAATCGTCTTGTTCTCGATCCGCTGTTTAGAATTTAGCACCTGGTTTACAGGGTATTTACTGAGCTCCAGTGGTAAGCCATTTTCATCAACAAAAGCCCACTGCGGATCATAAGAATCTTTGCCTATTAACTGATCGTAAGATAGATTAAGTAGTTGAATTGCAGCTGGGTTTGCATAAACAACAGACGTATCGGCGCGATGAATAATCACGCCGATATGAGCATGTTCCAGTATATTTTTTATGTTTAAGTTGTCGATATCTATTATTGCGCTGTTCATCACAATATCCCGAATAGTCATTAATTAAACTTTAGTTTAAATTTCGGAATTTGAGAGGATTTTATTATTGCAGCTATTTAGCGCTTAGCTAACAAAGCAAGGGGAGAGTCTTTCATCGTGGTATTAAGTTGTAGATTAGGTGCGATAATGACTCCAGGTTTACCAACGCTGCAGCATACGCTTGTAGATTTCGCGATCCAATAGAGTGGGGCGGGGCAGAACCGGTTGGTCGTTAAGCTTTGCCTGGGCATCAGGCCAGCTAGTGAATTGCTCACCATCGATTACAAACAAAGAGGCTTCACCCGGTTGGGTTTTATCCAGTGGCAGCACACCCTTTTGCGACATGGGCGGTACATCGTCATGGTGCATTTGCGCACTGGTTATCCAGTCTGCTGTGCCGTCACCATTGATATCCATGCTGGTCCAGCCAACTGCCATAGCTTGGTTAAACCGGCCATCACGCTGGATATCACGAATGTAACTGTCAAAGCTATCCAGCACTTGCTGAGCGTTGGGATAGTCTTTGCGCAGACTGAGCACCATCGCTGATGACACCAGTGGATTAGGCGAAACAAACAGCGGTTTTTCACCATCATTGGTGAGCATGCGGTTAAATTCAGTAAGCACCAGCCAATCTTCAAAAACATAGTCAGCCCGTTTTTCCGAAAGCTGACTGAACATGTCATAGAGAGTCGGGTTACGTACCCATGAGACGGCCTTTATATTACGCATAGCCGGTGTATTGGCAATTCGGTTGGTCGTTGCAACCCGGCTGTTACGGATATGAGAAAATTGGGTAACGTCGTCGAGTGGATATTTTCGACTGGCAACGTAGAGCAGTGCTGGCAGGTAGGCTTTGCTGTAGAGCAGGTTATTGCGACGTTCCTGCAAACCAAAATGGGCAAACTCACCGTCGTATTTACCTGTCAGCAGACCACTGCCGGAAAAGGCGGGGCGATCGACGGCCAATTCAACGTTTACTCCCAGTTCGATAAATGCCTGCTCAACCAGTTGATTGAGCCTGGCATTTTCGGACCCTTCGCTAACCAGGGTGGGTAACGGATTAGCGACCAGCGTGATAGGGGATTGTGCCCCGGCAGAAAAGGTTAGCAACACTAACCCAACTGAAACGAGGCTTCTCACCACACCACTAATTTGCATACTTACTAAACCCCATTATTGATTACTCACCAAATGCACCTGCTGCACCAGGGAAAACGACCGGGCTTTCAAAGCCATCCTTACTGACACTGGCTACACCGAAGAAGTAATTATCAATCACTACGTTTTCTAAGGTGAATTCGGTCACATCGCCGACAAAACGGCTAAATTGCCACTGCGGGGCATCGGTGTACCGCCAGTATATTTTGTAACCGGCCAGGTGTGGGTTCTGGGTTTTATCCAATGCCTGCCAGCTCAAAGTGGTTGAAGGCTCTACTGCCCCTTTAATACTAACGTCAACAGGCGGGTTCGGTGCCCATGCCATGCTTGCCAGGCTGACAGCATTCAGTGCAGTGAGCTTAGCGGCATAATCAAAGTTTACGCCATCAATGGTATCGCCATAGGTAATGCCGTTTTCGGTACGTAGATCCTGATGCTGGCGCACGTAATTCTCGTTGGTTTCCATGATGCGTACACCGGGAAAGCCAAGATCGTTAAAGGGTCGGTGATGACCCCCGCGCCCGAATCTGTCGAGACGGTATACCACCATGGTATCCAGGTTGGGAATGTAGCGATCAGCGACTAAATCAATGTAGCGGGCCAGGTTTCGACTCGGCGAGTCCACCTCACCGCCGGTGAAACGGCGTATAGTACCTTCGCGGTCAGTTTCTGTCTGACGCGTGCCTTCGGCAAAAATACGTGCCGTGGTGTTGTTAATAACCCCGTTGATCCCTTCGATGTTGCCAATCATGTCGTTATTCAGCACGGCCTTTAAACGCCAGCCATCTTTAACCGCTTGCTCGGCCAGAATTTTACCGCCAAACAACCCCTGTTCTTCGCCAGACAGGGCGGCATAAACAATGCTGCCATTAAAACGATACTGACTGAGCACCCGGGCGGCTTCCAGTGTACCGGCAACCCCTGAAGCATTGTCGTTGGCACCAGGCGAATCTGAGGTAGCATCCATCACATCAGACACCCGGGAATCTATATCACCCGACATTAATACATATCGGCCAGGATCGCTCACGCCGCGCTGTACTGCGATAACGCTGACCACTTCAACCGGATCGGGAATTCGTTTTTCACCACTGATGGTGGCTGAGCTGTAATACACCTCCAGGCAGTTGCCACAGGCGGCAGAGATGCGTTCAAACTCGGCTTTTACCCAGCGTCGCGCGGCTCCGATGCCACGAGTATCCGATTCTGTTTCAGATAGGGTGTGGCGGGTACCAAAACCCACAAGCTTTTCAATATCCTGCTCGATTCGCTCGGCAGAAATAGTGGCTGCAATGTCGTGTAACTGGGGTTGATCAACATACTCAAGCTGAGCGGCCTGCAATGACATGCAGCCGCTTAGCGCCAGTAAGGTAAGTGGACGTATTATTTTCATTATAACCACCGTTAGTGCGTAAATTTAAATAAAGGCGTAGGCGTCGCCAAACAGATTTTCTTTGCTCAGACCGCGTTCGAAGAAGTCATCGCGTGCCACTTTAGCCATGTCGAAACGGCCGGCAATATAGACCTGAACGCCTGATAGGTCTGCGTAATCTGCGAGCACCGCATGGTGGACCCAGCCTTTGCGGCCTTCCCAGTCATCTCCGGCGTTTTCGACCACCGGAATATAAGTCATGTGAGGGTGATGCGCTGCCAGCGAAATCAGTTCTTTATGATAATACAGGTCTTCCAGGTGCTTGCCGCCCCAGTACAGCGTGATTTCGCGGTTTGGATTGACCTTCAGTGATTGCATCAAAATGGAATAGGTGTACGAAAAGCCGGTCCCACCTGCCACCAGGATCATTGGCGTATCACCATCCTGCAAGGTTGCCTGACCATGGCCGCCAGAGATAAATATGGCTTTTTCCTGACGCATACGCTCAAGCACTTCACCGGCATAACTGTTGCCGGGCTCTGCACCAATGTGCAATTCCAGGCGATTGTTATCGTGCGCCGCGTTGGCGATAGAAAAAGGCCGTTTATCATCTTCAGCCATGTGTACTAAAACGTACTGGCCTGATTGAAAGTCGAGAGAAACATCGGGGGTCAGGTCGACCCGATAAACCGTCTTGGTCAGTGGTGCTATACCTTCAACCTGGCATCTAATTTGTGACATGTATACAGAATCTCTTAATGTTTGTAGGTTTACTTTATTGTCCGGAATTTGCGCCGTTCATGATACCGAGTTCATCCCAGATTGCATCCACCCGGTCTTTTACCGCTTGATCCATTACGATGGGTTCACCCCATTCGCGGTCGGTCTCGCCAGGCATTTTATTGGTGGCATCCAAGCCCATTTTTGACCCCAGTCCTGATACCGGCGAGGCGAAATCAAGATAGTCGATGGGCGTGTTTTCTATCATTACTGTATCACGGGCGGGATCCATTCGGGTAGTGATCGCCCAAATCACATCCTGCCAGTCGCGAGCGTTGACGTCGTCATCGCAGACCACCACAAATTTTGTGTACATAAACTGACGTAAAAATGACCAAACGCCCATCATTACGCGTTTAGCGTGTCCAGGATATTGTTTTTTCATGGTGACCACCGCCATGCGGTAGGAGCAGCCTTCGGGGGGCAGATAAAAATCTACAATCTCCGGAAATTGTTTTTGCAAAATGGGCACAAAAACTTCATTCAGCGCCACGCCCAGTACCGCCGGTTCATCCGGTGGCCGGCCGGTATACGTGGAATGATAAATCGGCTCTTTGCGATGGGTGATGTGAGTCACCGTAAAGACCGGGAATTCATCAACCTCATTATAGTAACCCGTGTGGTCGCCATAGGGGCCTTCCGGCGCCGTTTCGTCCTGGGCTATATAGCCTTCCAACACGAATTCTGCACTGGCCGGTACCTGCAGATCATTACTGATTGATTTTACCACTTCGGTTTTATCGCCCCGCAACAGCCCGGCGAAAGCATATTCAGACAGGGTATCCGGCACTGGGGTTACTGCCCCCAAAATGGTTGCCGGATCCGCGCCTAAAGCAACGGAAACCGGATAGGGTTCGCCCGGGTGCGTTTGACACCATTCACGAAAATCCAGCGCCCCGCCACGGTGCGACAACCAGCGCATAATCAGCTTGTTCTTACCCAGTACCTGTTGGCGATAAATGCCCAGGTTTTGACGCTTCTTGTGCGGGCCTCTGGTAACAGTCAGGCCCCAGGTAATCAAAGGCGCAGCATCGCCCGGCCAGCAGTGCTGCACCGGCAGGCGTGTGAGATCTACCTCATCGCCGCTTAAAATGATTTCCTGGCAGGGGGCTTTGCGGACTTCTTTTGCCGGCATATTGAGTACTTGCTTGAAGACCGGTAGCTTTTCCCAGAGATCTTTAAGCCCTTTAGGCGGTTCGGGTTCTTTCAGGTAAGCCAGTAACTTGCCGACTTCGCGCAACGCCGAAACGGAGCTTTGTCCCATGCCTAAGGCAACACGTTCGGGGGTTCCAAACAGATTCATTAATACCGGGATATCAAAATCAACCGGATTTTCAAATAACAGGGCGGGCCCGCCGGCGCGCAGGGTGCGGTCGGCAATTTCTGTCATTTCCAGTTTCGTACTGACTGGCTTTGTGATGCGGACCAAATCGCCGTTTTTTTCTAACTGACTGATAAAGTCGCGTAAATCTTTATATTTCATACCGCGTGGCTACCCCAACAGCGTGCTATGGGTTATTTGATACCCAACAAAACAGGATTATTATCAGAAGTATACCATTAAAGAGACTGAGCCGATCACTCCTGGACGTGGATTCAACGCATTCTGGCAGGCACAGTCACGACCCGGTTGCGTTTTGGTGCATAAGGGTATTATATAAACACTGAATGGATGGTTCTAAAAACCGGTCGGTGAGCGCTAAATATCATCATGACTTGTTGGCTAAACAAGCGCATACTGGCTATATAAATAAAAGAGAATAGTTGCCTGGAGTCCCTATGGCTTTTTCACATGACGTCATCGAAGAGCTAAACCTGTTATTAAAATTTCCTGCTGAAAGCCTGATGCAGGGGTTAAAAATTCATCACGATGCGACGCAGTCCATTGTTGAAGCTGCCGCAAGGTTGTATTCCAAAGGGTTGATAACCCAGGTAGACGGAGGATACCTCACCGACCTGGGGATTGATGTGGTAGAGCATACCCGTCGTATCAACAGCGCCATGAACATTAAATTTAATTAGGTTTTCGCCCCACTGGCCGATAAAACGCCTAGAGGCGGAGAGTTAGCTGGAAGAATGTGATATGCAAATCAAAGGTGGTTTTTTACTGTTACTGTCGGTCCTGTGGTTGAATGGCGGCCAGACCACACAGGCGCAGGAGATAAAAGCGGTACAGCTTTATACTCAGGACGAGTTGATCAATATGATCAATCGTAATGAGCATCTCGACAGAGTCGTGATGGATCGATGCCAGTTAAATCAGGACATTGAAGCCAGAGCGGAAGTCTTAAAAGTACCAGCCTATCAGTTTTTATGGGGCGATATGCTTGCCTGGGGAGTCTGCGTTGATGCCGACCCGGAACGGGGCATCGATTTTATGCGTCAGGCGGCAGACCAGGGAATGCCTGCGGCTCTTGAGCAATTAGGCCGTTATTACAGCAAGGGCACGCTGGTGCAGCAAGATCGCAAACGTGCCGTTATATTTCTACGTGAAGCCTCGGCGCTGGGGAATCTTAAAGCCCAGATGCAACTGGCCAGACTGTTTATCGACGGTTATGGCTCGCCCTATGATTATCAGGATGCTTACCAGTGGTTGTATAACGCGGTAACCGCCGATAAACAAACCCACCAAACCATCGCGAACTACCTTGAACAGCTCGAGAAACTCATGCATCCAAGGGCTGTCAGAGCTGCGCGGAAGCCGTTGGACTCTTAAGCACGAGGCGGCAAACTGCCTTGCAGAAGAAATTACTTCAGCCCCTTCTATATCCTGTATACTTTTGTAAAATCATAGGATTAGCTGATATTTGCAGCAAGGGATGAGGCAATGCAGGTACAACAACAAGAAATCGACGCCGTTGAAGCGAAACTTGACGGACAAAATGGTTTTAAAGCGGCGCTGGCGACTGTTTTTTGGTCTGTCCCCTTGCTGGTGTTGTGGTATTGGTTATATCTGTTTGACGATCGCTTTGCACCCGTCATGCTTGCCCTCAGCGGGGCGATGCTCGGTATTGTGGTGCGTCTGTATGGCCGCGGTTATTTACTTTCCTTTGCTATCATCGCTTTCCTGGCGCACCTGTTGGTGGTTATTGCGGCCTTTATGTTTGGCCTGAGCCTTGGCGAGGGGCAGTCAGTGCGGGCATTTATTCTGGTTGGTTTGTATGGCATAGGGGCCTGGTCGGCGGCATATTTGGGCCGGGCCACCATTCCATTTGAGCAGCACAGAGCGTTTTATCTGCTCACCGAACAAGCCTCACATAAAAGCAGTCAGCGGCTGAAGAACCGATGGTTTTTGATTGTCCCTGTAGCGGTTCTTGGCGGCTGCCTGAGCCTGTCTGCAACCTTATTCGGGTTAACCGGTTTTGAGATGTTCAGAGCATCACAGTCTCACCACGAGAACCGCATGGCAGAGCGCGAAGCTTATGAAACCCGCGCCATAGACGTTTCCTCTCCCTACCTTAACACCCTGTCGACAGAAGACGCCCTGCGGCATGCTTTTGCTTTTTTTTCCGGGCATCTGCCAAATAAAGGTGGTCACCGCTACACCCGTTACCCTAAGTCTGACTACAAGGCAAAGCGCGTGCTGTCTTACCTCAGCGAAGAGCGCGGTAACGTAAGATCGAAGTTTATTCTGGGCCGGCTTACCTATAACGAAAATGGCTTATCCCTGATTCAGCAAGCCGCCAACGAAGGCGATATCTATGCGAAGATTCACGTGGCGACCGAGTTTGGTTGTTATGGCGAGCCTGATAAAGCTACACAACTACTTAATATGTTGGCGAAGACTACTGATGAGAAGCGCGCACTGGAAGAGATTTATTCTATTTTGAGTGTCAGCTTTTAGCAGATTTGCGCCGAGTACCGGACTCCGGATTTTGCGCAGATGTACATTCGTTAATACCGGTGAAAATCAGCAGGCAGGGGCCGCAGCCCCTGGTTGAGAGGGGTTAGTCTACAAAGCGCTCAGTGTGACGGGTATACACTGTATAGTCTTCGTTGGTGATGTTACTCACATAGTGCCATTGGGTGGTTACCATGGAGAGGGTAAATGACATGGTCATGTAGCCGCGTTCGTGCAGGTTGCAATAGCTGAGATCATCAATCAGCAAGGGCAGTGCTTCTGCCAGTCGTCTGGCCTGACTATCATCCATCCCGACATAGTCTTCCATACCCGGCGAGGACACGCTGGGTGTCGCATATTCCATCGCCAGTGTTTCACCGCTGTTATCGGTAAGTGTATTAACCCAGCCATTGTGGGTGTCACCGGCAATCACCAGTAACGATTTCCCCGCTTCGGAAAACAGTTTCAGCACCTTTTCACGTTCTGCAGCATAGCCATCCCAGGCATCCAGGTTATAGGGGAGCCTGGTACTCAGACGGGCCTGTTCTTTGGCGGTTAGTGGTGCACCAGCCTGTTGTTTTTTTAGCAGACCAATCAGCCCTTCAATCGCACTGGCAATGGCCTCGCGCTGGCTGGTTAATACTTCCGCCGGATAGTGCATTTTGCCCATCAGAATCTGCTGGCCCAGTACCTGCCAGCGGGCGCTACTGTGGCTCACTTCCTGACTAAGCCAATTGAACTGATCTTCACCCAGTAGGGTACGACCCGGATCGTTGATCGCCCGCATGAACGCTGCCGCATCAAACTGGCCATTGGCGCGCTTAAAATCGGCCATGTTCAGTTGCTGTTGTCGGCCAATCAGCCGTGTGTCCAGCATAAACAGGTTAACCAGGTTGCCGAACTCAAAAGCGCGGTATATCTGAGGGCTTTCGTTCCCCATTGGCGGCCGAATGGGGAGCCACTCATAATAGGCCTGAACCGCCGCGGCGCGTCGCGCATAAAAATCGCCTTCGTCAGCCGAGTGATTTTGAGCGCCCGACATATAGGTATCGTTGGCAATCTCGTGATCATCCCAGACAGCGATGAACGGTTTACGCTGATGCAGTAATTGCAGGCCGTTGTCCTGTCGGTAAGTTGCATAGCGAAGCCGGTAGTCCTTAAGCGTTAGTAGCTCCCCTTCATTACCCGGCATAAAGTCGCGGCCTATGGCTTCTGCGTTGGCCGTGGCATAGCCGCCTTTCTGATATTCATAAATGTAATCACCAAGGTGCAGTACCACATCTACTTCACTATCCTCTGCGGCTGCTTCGTAAGCATTGAAGTATCCCGCCGGATAATTAGCGCAGGAAAAAACAGCAAACTTCAGCTTATCAATTACACCCGTCGCCAGAGTACTGGTGGTGCCGGTTACAGAGCGGTTTTCACTGGTAAAAAAGCGGTAGTAGAACGACCGGCCTGCGGGTAAATCCTGAACATCAATTTTTACGGTAAAATCGTTGTTGCGCGTGGTTTTTGCCACGCCGTCGCGCAGCGGTGAGTTAAAGTCCGGTGAGGTGGCAATTTGCCAGCGCACATAACCGCTGTCGCCGTTGTCGTGCGGTACGGCTCTGGTCCACAGGATCACGGCACTGGTGGTCGGATCGCCACTGGCTACGCCATGGGAAAATTCGACGGCAGGGAAATACTCTGTGCTTTTCGGGGCTGAAGCACAACCGGTTAACTGGGTCGACAGAGTAAGGCTACCGCCGAGTAAAGAAGAAAGTTTAATAAATCGTCGTCTGTCCATGGCGCTTTGATAATTGTAGGAAAAAGAATGTTCACTGTAGCGTAACTGGCGCGGCTTGCCTACCTCCTGTCGCCCGTCGTAAAGCTTTGCATTTTGGCTGGGGTTGGACGATAGTTAGGTTTACCTAATCAGTGAGGGCTGCACATGGAACTTGGCGCATTTTCGGTAAGTTTATCGGTAAAAGACATTCATACTTCAAAAGCATTTTACGAGAAACTGGGCTTCAGCGAGTCTGGTGGTGACATTAATCAGAACTGGTTGATTATGCGTAACGGCAAAAATGTCATCGGACTGTTCCAGGGCATGTTCGAGGGCAATGTCCTGACCTTTAATCCCGGTTGGGATCAGGATTGCAAAACGCTGGACTCGTTTACATCTGTGCAGGACATAGAATCGGCCCTGACCGATGCCGGGGTGATTCTGACCAAGAAAACCGAGCCAGGTTCTTCAGGTCCAGAAAGCATTGCCATGATCGACCCCGACGGCAACGCAATTTTAATCGATCAGCATGTGTAACTTGCAGTAAACAAAACGGCATATCAGGCCAGTAGCATCGCTGACATATTTGTTTACAATCCTGTTAAACCGGTGACTGGCGACTTGTAGCGCTTTTCTTTATGGTGTGCTGCGTGGAAATTTGTTCCGACTGTCACATTGTTATGGGCCGGGTCGGTTTGGAAGTTTTCAACTCACTATATTAACGCTGCATAAGGTAACATTTTAATGAAAAAGCTTTTGATTGCAGGTGTAGTTAGTGCTGCACTGCTTGGCGGATGTGCCACAGAAAAAGCTCAGGCGCCGGCCAGCCCGGTAGCTACGCCAGAGAGCGTAATGGTATCGCCTAACGACGACAGACAGTACGATACTTTTACTTTGCCCAACCAATTAGAAGTGATGCTGGTTTCTGACCCGGCAGCCGAAAAATCGGCCGCTTCACTGAGTGTAAGTGTAGGCTTACTGCACGACCCAATGTCACAACAGGGAATGGCTCACTACTTAGAGCATATGCTGTTTTTAGGCACTGAGCGTTACCCGGATACCAAGGGGTATACCGAGTTTATGACCGCCAACGGCGGCCAGCACAACGCTTATACGTGGCTGGATATCACCAACTACATGTTTAAAATCAATAATGATGCCTATGGCGAAGCCCTGGATCGTTTCTCTGATTTCTTCAAAGCGCCTAAACTGTATCCGGAATACACCGACAAAGAGAAAAATGCGGTGAATGCTGAGTGGTCCATGCGTCGCGAGATGGACTACTTTGGCCAGTTCAAGCTGGCGCGTAGCATGATGGGTGAGCACCCGGCTAACCGCTTCCTGATTGGTAACCTGGAAACCCTGGGTGATAAAGAAGGCAGCAAACTGCACACCGAAACGGTGAACTTCTACGAACGTTACTACTCAGCCAACATTATGAAGCTGGCTATGATCAGTAATCGTCCGCTGGACGAAATGAAAGCGCTGGCTGAAGCGTATTTTGGCAATATTGAAAATAAAGATATCGAAAACCCAACGGTAGACGACCAACTGGACTTTTCTAAAGTCGGTGGCAAGCGAATTCACTACGTGCCAAACGAAGATGTGAAAAAGCTGAATATTGATTTTACTATCAGTGATAACAGCGATGAGTTTGCCACTAAGCCTAATCAGTTTTTAACGTACCTGATTGGCTCAGAGATGCCAGGCACGCCGGCTTATCAGTTAAAAGCCATGGGGCTGATTTCAAACTTGTCAGCGTCTGCGTCGCCTGCCATGTACGGCAATTACGGTTCGTTTAGCATTAATATCGACCTGACCGATGCCGGGTTGCAAAATCGCGAAGCCATCGTGGCGGTGGTGATGCAATATATCGACCTGATTCGTGAACAAGGTGTTGATGCGAAATATTTCAGCGAAATTCAGACCAGTCTGAATAACCGCTTCCGTTTCCTGCAGAAAACCGATGAGTTTGGTTATGTGTCGAACCTGGCTGCAGCAATGCAGGAAGTGCCGGCTAAGTTTGCAGTATCCTCATCGTTCTATTACGAGTCCTTTGATGCTGAGGCTATCAAAGACGTATTGGCGCAGTTAACACCTGAGCGGGTTAAAATCTGGTACATCAGCAAAAATGAGCCAGCAGACAGTCAGCTGCACTTCTATGATGGTAAATATCAGGTGGATTCAATCAGTGCAGAAGAAATTGCCAGTTGGCAACAACCTGCACAAATCGCGCTGAATTTACCGGCCGTCAATACGCTGTTACCAGAACAATTTGCCCTTAAACCGCAAACACCGCAGGAAAAACCTGAACTGGTGATTGACGAAACCGGCGTTAAGGTGTGGTCGTTCCCGAGCCAGGCATTTACCGAGCAGCCACGCGGTGAAATGACCGTGTACATCAATTCAGGTGTGCCGGAGTCTGATGCGAAGGCAACCGTAATGACCGCTCTTTGGCAAGACCTGTACAGCCTGCAACAAAGTGCGCTAATGACCGAGGCAAGCATTGCCGGCATGTCTCTGCGCTTTAACGACGGTAATGGTATTAGTCTGGCCATCGGTGGTTTTACCGACAAACAGCCAGAATTACTGACCAAAGCCCTCGATGCACTGGTCGTGGACGTTAATGAGCAAAACTTTGCCCAGGCGGTCGACCGTTACGTACGTGGTTTGCAAAATGCGGGTAAAAAATTCCCTTTCTATCAGGCTTTTGATGCTTACAACGACCTGATCCGAGAAGGTAATTTTAATACCGATGCCCTCATTAGCGCGGCGCAGTCACTCAACGCAACTGATATGCAGGACTTTATGCAAGCGTTGCTTAGTAAAAATCAACTGCGTATTTTCGCTTTTGGTAACTACGACAAAGCGGATCTGACTAACGCGGTAACGCGGGTGAAGGCAGCCTTGCCTGAAAACCGCACCAGCGTGGCTTACGATATGCGTGAATTCTGGCAGCCTCAGGTGGGTCAGAAACTGGTCTGGCAGCAGGATTTGACCGTTGCCGACGTGTCGGTCATCGACGTGATGGTGCACCCTAAGCCAGGGTTTGATACCCGGGCTGCAGGCACCGTACTGCGTGGTCATTTCAGTAATGTTGCGTTTGACAAGCTGCGTACCGAAGAACAACTGGCCTACGCAGTAGGTGGTATGGCAACCAGAATTGGTGACTACACTGGTTTTGCAATGTTTATTCAGACACCGGTAAAAGATGTTGCCGCTATGCAGGCGCGTTTTGATGCCTTTAAAACTCAGTATAAAGAAGCGCTGGATGCTTTAACGGAAGAAGAGTTTGTTAAGTTGAAGACCAGTGTTTTAGTCTCACTGAACGAAGCGCCAAAAAATATGCGTGACGAAGTGGTACCGTTTATTTCAGACTGGTACCGTGAGAAATACGACTTCAACAGCAAGCAAAAACTGATTGATGCCGTTGAAAAAGTCACGCTGGATGACGTTAAAGCGTTTTATCAACAAACGATGCTGAATGATAACGCCGCACGGGTATCTGTGCAGTTACGTGGTACCAGCTTTGTTGAGCAACCTTTTGCTGACATCGACAGCGCAACACAGGTTAACGACCTGGCTGATTTTCATCAGTCGATGAAAAAGCAGTAAGCAAACCGCTGCTTAATTAAACCAACGAAAACGGTGGCTCAGGCCACCGTTTTTTTATGTCAGTGACCGGTATATACTGACCGCACTACAATTCTTATACTCAATTGAGTATTTAATGAGCCAGATTAGTATTATACTGGCAGCAATACATCAAACCACAGAGTTTATATGACAGATGATCCGCACTACGAGCGGGAAAAAGCCAAGTACGACAATCCGGTAGCCAGTCGCGAATATTTACTGGAAACCCTCAAAGAGCATGGCAAACCCATGACCTTTATGGACATTTGCCAAAGCGTAAATGCCCAGGACGAAGACAGCCGGATTGGCATTCAACGACGCCTGCGCGCCATGGAGCGTGAGGGGCAAATTCAATTTACCAAACAAAAACGGTATGCCGTTCTGCAACAGGAACAGCTTATCCGTGGGCGCATTATAGGGCACCGAGACGGCTACGGCTTCCTGCGTCCGGATGACAATTCCGGCGATTTGTTTATCAGTGCCGGACAAATGCAAATGTTTATGCACGACGACAGGGTGGAAGCCCGGGAAAGCGGCACTGATCGCCGAGGCCGTCGCGAAGCATACATTAATCAGGTCATCGAGCCGCGTAAGGAACCCATTGTCGGCCGGTATTTTACCGAACAGGGCATGGGCGTTGTTATTCCCGACGACAGCCGCATTAATTACGAAATTATTATCCCTCCAGAACATTCACACGGCGCCCGACAAGGCAATGTCGTGGTGGTTGAAATAACCCAGCGCCCTCGTCGGCGGGTGAGTCCGGTAGGCCGAATTATCGAAGTGCTCGGTGAACATATGGCACCGGGAATGGAAATCGAAATGGCGCTGCGTACTTTTGATATTCCACATCAGTGGCCGAAAGGGGTAACGCGCCAAATCGAGGGGCTGACCGACAGTGTGAAGGAAGAGGATAAAACGGGGCGGGTCGACCTGCGTCAGTTGCCTCTGGTCACGATTGACGGCGAAGACGCCAGAGACTTTGACGATGCGGTATTTTGTGAACCGCTCGACACGGGTGGCTGGCAGTTGTGGGTAGCCATTGCTGATGTCAGTCAGTATGTGACGCCCGGCAGTGCACTGGATGCCGAAGCATTAGAACGTGGTAACTCCGTCTACTTCCCTGAGCAGGTGATTCCCATGCTGCCGGAAGTGTTGTCTAACGGCTTATGTTCACTGAACCCGGAAGTCGATCGCTTATGTATGGTTTGCGAAATGACCATCAGCCCAACGGGTAAACTGGAAAAATACCAGTTTTACGAAGCGGTGATGAATTCCCATGCCCGTTTTACCTACAGTAAAGTGTGGCAAATCTTAAGCGGTAACAAAGAGCTTCATCAGCGTTATGAAGAATTTGTGCCTCAACTGCGCCATTTACACGACTTGTACCGCGCGCTGAAAAAAGCCCGCGCACAACGCGGTGCCATTGAGTTTGAAACGCAGGAAAGTAAATTTGTCTTCAATGCCCAGCGTAAGATTGAAAACATCGTGCCCATAGAGCGTAACGATGCTCACAAGCTGATTGAAGAATGCATGATCATGGCCAACGTGAGTGCAGCGCTGTACATCGAGGCTAATAAAGCCCATTCGCTGTTTCGGGTCCATGATAAACCCGATGCGGACAGACTGACCGCGTTTACGTCTTACCTCGGTGAAGTGGGGATCCCTCACAGCATTGTGGAAGGCGCGTCGCCGGCAGACTTTACTGCGGTGGTCAGCAAAACCCAGGGCCGCCCGGATCAGGAACTGATCCAGACCATGTTGTTACGCTCCATGAAACAGGCCATTTACGATGGCGATAACATTGGCCACTTTGGCCTGGCGCTGGAGGCTTACGCCCATTTCACTTCGCCGATTCGCCGTTACCCGGATCTGGTGGTGCACCGTACCCTCAAATCGATCCTGAAAAAGCAAGGTCAGACGGTACATGGTGCCAAGTCTTACAGTGCCGAGGAAGTCGAGCAATTAGGCGAACAGTGCTCCATGACTGAGCGCCGGGCCGACGATGCCACCCGTGATGTCAGTGACTGGCTGAAATGCGAATTTATGCAGGACCACGTTGGCGAAACCTTTGAGGGCGTGGTGAGTTCAGTCACCGGATTTGGCATTTTTGTGCGCATCACGGAATACCATATTGATGGTCTGGTTCACATTACCTCGCTGGACGATGACTATTATCGCTATGATGACGTTAAACAAACACTCAGCGGCGACAGTGGTGCTCGTCAGTACCGGTTGGGCGATCAACTGGAGGTAAAAGTGGCGGCAGTGAACCTGGATGAACGTAAAATTGACCTGGTGCTCGACAACAAGTGGTTACGTTCAACCGGCGGCAAAAAGGTAAAGGTTGAAAGTAAGCGCAGTGGTGACGCTGTCTCTTATACACATCTGACGCTGCCGACGAA
>NZ_CAJXQY010000002.1 GCF_913058315.1 uncultured Alteromonas sp.
ATGGAAAAGCTCAAGGTGCTGTTGCGTGAAGAAGTGAATTGGGACACATTAAAAGAGCCCATGATCG
Organism: uncultured Alteromonas sp.; assembly: GCF_913058315.1. Lineage (GTDB taxonomy): Bacteria > Pseudomonadota > Gammaproteobacteria > Enterobacterales > Alteromonadaceae > Alteromonas. Next base: position 68 of record NZ_CAJXQY010000002.1, read on the forward strand.
ATCTCTACATGGCCCATTACACCGAGCAGGAACTGCAGGATATGCTGGCCTTTTATCAATCTGAAACTGGTCAATCTGTGGTAAAGAAAATGCCTGAAGTCATGGCCGCTTCCATGCAGATCACGCAGCAACTGATGAAAGACGTTTACCCTAAACTTTTTGAAATGACCAAAGAGTCAGAGGAAAGCCTGCACAAACAGCACTCAGTAAACTGAGCTACTCTGAATTAGCGAGCAATAAACGAGAAAGGCCGGTTAACCGGCCTTTTTTCTGACATTACTGCGAACTACTCGTCTTTCGTAGGAGCGTCCTTATTTGCCGTTTTACGGGCTGTTGCTGGCTTTGCAGCACGGGTCGACGTAGTCCGGTTGGTCGTGGTGGTCTTTTTCGCTCGCGTAGCTTTAGGCTTAGCAGCTGTTTGCGGTTTCTCTTCCGCTTTTGCTGCCGCCTGTTTGGCAGCCGCTTGCTTTGCGGCCAACAGGGCAACCTGCTCTACCAACAAATCCACTTTGGCCGACAAGGCTTCCACTTGCATCGCTCGTTTTTGTCGCGGCGTAGTAAATGTTGGCATCCAGTGGTGCAACGGCGATTGACGCCATAACTCCAGCCACTGTGATGGATTAACCGTATTGCGGATCTGCGCTTCGACTTCAGCGCCCCGAGCGGCAAGCTCATCCAGTGTTTTTTGCGATTCATCCACCTTATGCTGCACCTGCTGATTGGCCGCATTGAGTTGTTCAGTAAACAAACCTAAGCCTGCTTCGAACCAGCCCATGATAGGCGAACCCGGTTTTTTATCTGACATAATAACTCCTTAGCTGACGGACAGTTACACTGTCCGCTCAGTTATTACTTATTAGCTGCCAGCTTAGCGACTGCTTCAGTCAGTGCATCCACTTTTGCAGAAAGCTCTTCGATCTTCTGATCGGTATCGTCTGTATCCAGACCCAGCTTCTTGCGAACGTCGGCTACACGACTTTCTACTTCACTGGTGGTTTCTTTAAATTTATCTTTGGCATCTGATTCCAGGGTTTCACCCTTAGACACCAGATCGTCAAACATCTTATTGGCATCTTTACTCAGTTTTTCATACTGACCCTGTGCTTCGTCAACACTTTTGCCATATGCGCCTAAACCTGCCAACCAGATTTTACGGGCGAATTCTTCAGCTTCGCTGATTTTACTTTTGATATCGTCTTTAGCTGCCATGATTTGGTCTCCTTTTGCTATCTGATACTCAGTGTAAAAGGATAATTTAGAAATCACATACTAAAAACAAAATTAGAAGAGGGGGTATTTGAAATGCAGAGGTAAAAAGCGCCGCAGGTGCGGCACTTAATCGACTAAATCCTGAGGCATGGTTTCGCGCACTTCATTCCAGACCTGTCCTGAGGCGTAACCGTATTCGCGCACTACGGCAGGTACTGATTTGTAATCGCCCTGTTCAGCGACTTCCTGTAATTTAGCGTAGAATTCTTTAGCGACATCGCGGGCACGGGGATCCGAGAAAAAGAAACCACCGATACGTGAATACAGGCCACGGAAACCATTCATCATCAGCACGAAGACATTATTTCCCGATGCCAGGGCTAAGTCGTGGTTCAACTGATAATCAAAGTGAGCAAATGCCTTGCCGTCCTCTTCGATTTCTTTATAACGCGCAATAATGGCCGCCGACTCCTGCGGGTTCTTACGGATAGCACCACGAATAAATACCGCACTCAGATTGGTCCGCGCAGCCAGAAGGTTATCTACCAATTCGGGAATACCGTCCTGATCGAGTCGGGCCAGCGTTTCAAGAATATTGAGTCCGCAGGTTTCCCAAAAGTTATTTACTTTGGTTGGCTTACCGTGCTGGATAGTTAACCATCCGTCACGTGCCAGACGTTGCAACACTTCACGTAAGGTCGTTCGTGTTACACCGATTAATTCAGATAATTCCCGTTCAGCGGGAAGGATGGTCCCTGGAGGAAAACGCCCACTCCAGATCGACTCTACGATGTATTCCTCGGCAAAACCAGCCGGACTTTGTGCCTTATATATCATATTTGCTCGCCACTGAACGTTCTTGTTATTTTCAAACTGATTGTACCAGATGATTTTTCATAAGCACAATGAATAAATCGCCGCAAACCGGCGAGTCACACCTAACTCAGGGAGTTACGGCTGATTGTAACAGTTTTAAAGGCGAAAACAGCATAAGAAACTAGCCCTAAAGCGATAGTTTTGCCGTTTTGAGCATTTAATTTTGACCAAATCGATAAACAATTTTCAGTTAGCGCACTTTTTAAACAGCTGTGCGCATATGGTCTGAGTTACGTCGCTTTCTACTTCCTGTCGTGATAGTTTTCGGTTAGTCTTTGCAAGCTTAGACGAAAAGTGTCCTAAAAACAGACATTCACATTCAAACTGTCACCCTTGGGGTGACAAAAAATTATAAAACTCGTCTATTATTAGCTGAGAACAACAAATTAAGCCTGTGATAAAAAAGGAAATTACTCCATGCAAACCTCTATGACCATGGCGATCTATAAGAATTTTCTGGGGCATGCGCCAGACTGGTACAAAAAAACCATTATTGGTTGTTTAATTGCTAACCCTCTGATTTTCATGCTCGATCCCTTTCTGGCCGGCTGGTTATTGATTATCGAGTTTATCTTTACTCTCGCCATGGCGTTGAAGTGTTATCCCCTCCAGCCCGGCGGGTTGTTGCTTATTGAAGCGCTTTTTATCGGCATGACAACCCCGCAACATATGATGCATGAGATAGAGGTCAACCTCGAGGTGCTACTGCTGCTGGTGTTTATGGTGGCCGGTATCTACTTTATGAAAGACCTGTTGCTGTTTCTGTTCACCAAGCTGGTGATTCGGGTTCGCAATAAAACCGTGCTCTCACTGGCGTTTATTATTGCCTCGGCCTTTCTTTCGGCGTTCCTCGATGCGCTAACCGTGGTGGCGGTTATCATTGCTGTAGGCCTGGGTTTCTATACCATTTACCACAAGGTGGCATCTGGTAAGGAATTTCATCACGACCACGACCACACCTCCGACGATAGCGTGGCGGATTTAGGCTCAAACGATTTGGACGACTTCCGCGCCTTCCTGCGCAATCTGATGATGCACTCGGCTGTTGGTACCGCACTGGGTGGCGTAATGACCATGGTTGGCGAACCGCAAAACCTGATCATCGCAGATAAAGCCGGTTGGAACTTTGTGGAATTTTTCATCCGTATGTCACCCATCACTATTCCGGTATTCCTGATGGGGATCCTGACGACCGTAATGCTGGAAAAAACCAAAGTGTTTGGCTATGGCGCCAAGCTGCCAGACGCAGTGCGTCAAATTCTGGTGGATTATGATAAGTCGATGGACCAGGCCCGCTCGGTGCGCGATAAAGCGCGTCTTGGTGTACAAGCTCTGATTGGCGTGTGGCTGGTTGTCGGCCTGGCAACGCACATGGCAGCGGTGGGCTTAATCGGCCTCTCGGTTATTGTACTGGCTACCTCCATGAGCGGTGTCATTGAAGAGCACGCACTGGGTAAAGCTTTCGAGGAGGCGTTGCCTTTTACTGCCCTGTTATGCGTATTCTTTGGTGTGGTTGCGGTTATCATTGAACAGGGATTATTTGCGCCGGTTATTCACTGGGTTCTGGATTTTGAGGGAACCACGCAACTGGTCATGTTCTATCTGGCCAACGGCGTACTATCGATGGTCAGTGATAACGTTTTTGTGGGCTCGGTATACATTACTGAAGTGAGCACGGCACTGGCCAATGGCGAAATTACCCGTGACCAGTTTGATTTGCTGGCGGTTGCTATTAACACGGGGACTAATCTGCCCAGTGTTGCCACACCAAATGGACAGGCTGCGTTTCTGTTCCTGCTGACCTCTGCGATTGCACCGCTGCTGAGACTGTCTTATGGCCGCATGGTGTTCATGGCACTGCCTTACACTGTTGTGCTGGCTTTAGTGGGGTTACTCGCAACCTATTGGGGACTGGCGGATGCGACTCAATGGTTATATGACATGCATCTTATAGAACACCACTCTGGTGTTCCCGGTGCCGATAACAGCGGCCACTAGGAGCAGTATAAATAATGGGTTTGTTGAATGGACTAAGTAGCTGGGCAGAACAAAAATCTGCCTGGCTGGTACTCTTCGCCACCTCGCTAGCACTGGAGTTCACGGCGCTGTACTTTCAACACGGCATGGGGCTGGAACCCTGCATAATGTGTATTTATCAACGTACAGCAATGTGGGGCATTGTGCTGGCAGGCCTGCTGGTGTTGCTATTCAACCACCCGCTCACCCGTTTGGTAAGTTATGGATTGTGGGGATACAGTGCAGTAAGAGGCTTTATGATAGCTTCTGAGCACATTGAAATTATCGAGTCGGACGATCCGTTCTTCGGTACCTGCGAAATCTTCCCTAATTTCCCCGAGTGGGCACCACTGCATGAGTGGCTACCTGCCATTTTTGCAGCCCGTGGCGACTGTCTCGAAAACAGCTGGCAGTTCCTGTCGATGGGAATGGCCGAGTGGATGCAAATTATATTCGGCGCTTACTTCGCGGTATTGGTGGTAGTGCTGTTAGCCAGAGTTATCGATAAGAAACTCTTTTGATCGACCTTACTACCCTGCCAGTCAGGCTGGCCCCCATTTTTACCGATGCCGGGCCAGTCAAAATTATTCGCGCTCACCACAAATATGCACTGGCCTTATCTGAAGCCGGCAAACTCGCTTCCTCCTCCGTAAAGCCCTGGATGGGATCTGGTTTAACCCCCACTACCCTGCGTCATGCTGAATCGCTCATCGAGACATTCGAGCAACAACGTAAAATTGGTTACGGCATCACCTATCTGCTGATGTGGAACGAACAGTGCCTGGGAATGGGCCTGCTTAACTATATCCATCCGGTGCATCTCAACGCCAACCTGGGGTTATGGCTGGTTCCTGAGGCCAGAGGCCGGGGCCTGGCGATTAAACTCTGTGAACGCCTAATAGAAATTGCTCGACAGCCTTTAGGCCTTAACCGGATTGAGTATTTCACCCTGCCCGACAACCAGGCCAGTATTAAACTGGCTCACGCCATTGGCGCCAAAAAAGAAGCCCTCTGCAAACGCCGCATTCTCAATCAGGATGCCCTGCTCTTCAGCCTGTTGCTCAACCACTAGTTTTCGCCAATTCATCCATACACGTAAATAATGACTTCTACTTTGAGCCAAAATCAGTCGGACACCTTATTTTCGTCCGCAAGAGACAAAGAGCGGACGGTTGGGCATATGACACTGGATTTCTGTCATTGGTCAAAAGCGGTCGTTCACTAGATTCCTGCAAAGGACGGCTTTGTACGTGATGCAGACGGTCGGATTTTGATGGTGCTCAGCGTCTCGAAAGGGACTAAAACCGGACTCTTTGTCAAAGTCAGAAAACTAGAAATCAGTTTGAGTCTTCAGCGTTTTTTGTCTCGTGGAGTACCATTTTCTCATCAAAAAACAACTCACCACTTTTTACTTTAGGATTTTTCTCCAATCTCTCAATGATACGTGGTCTCCAAAATTCATCGCGACGCTTAGATAATGCAATGAGGATGTAATTGGGAGTATTGGGGTTGAGTGCCAAACTCATATCAGTCCCAATTTGCCCCTGAATTCCATAAAGAGATTCAAGCACGTCTACTGGCGTTGAAGGATTAGAAGCTATTCTGTTATCTACCTCATACCCAAAACCCGATTGGTATCCAACCAAATCTCTTAATCGCTCTACACCAGTATGCGGATCAGTCGAATCTAAGAGAGCGCTTCTTTTGTTAATAGAGTTTGTTATGGAGTACCCAGAAAGTGCGACAACCATCAAAGAGAACACAAGAAATTTATTCGCTCTATTGGTGTCGCTATCGACTTTTGCTCTGAAAAACTTGTAGAGACAAATAGTCAAAAAAACGAAAAGCAAAATACTCGTAATGAAAGCAAATACAATTACGATACCTGCTTGGGCGTCGACGACTAAATTAGTGAGTCTGGCTTCTAAAGAGTACCTAACGTACGCAATCGCAGAACTCACCATGAGAGCAATTAAAAAGTGTTGAAGCTTGCTCCTCTTATACAGAAATTCCATTTTCCAACTCCTAATTAATGGTGTCCGCGTATTCGCTAACTGCCTGTGAAACTTCCTGTCTATTCATGAATTCATATGGTAATTAAACGATTGATTCTGGCCAGCCCCTCAACTTCCGCTTTGTGGCGAAAACGCCATTTGAAATCAGAGTAACAAACTACTCCTTGAATGTCTGCTGGTTGTCTTTAGCTGAACATCCTAATCCAGCTACCTACTTCCGCTATTCGCTCATAGCTGCCATTAGAATTGCAACAAACCAATGGCCGCTTTACGTACAAAGCCGACCGAGAAAAACCATTTTCACGATGACCGCTTTTAACCAATAAGTAAAACTGCTTACAGTAAAGCTAATCAAGTAAATATTAAGAAGTCGTAAGAGGGAGCTATTTTTGAAGCCTGGAGCGTACAAAGCTAACCAGGGTATAGACAACCAGGCCAAAACACATCAGGGCAACAAATCCTGCCGGATAAGCCATCAATAGCATCCCTTTGTCCCAGCCATACACTGCCATGGTGGTACAGATAACAGCCAGCGATAACTCGATTAGCAGGCTTTCCCAGTTCAACCGATAGTCCGAATCGATGGGACGGGCGAAGAAATTAATTTTATAGGGCATAACGACACTCCTTTGTGTTAAAACCAGTGATATCAAATTTAGCCAGCGCCTGCCAGTTTAATCGATAAGCGCCGGGTACAGCCCTAATCCAGATCTTCTAATGGCCAGATTGCAATGTATTCTTCGAAGTTGTCCAGATCAGCCTGTGATTCAGCCACCGTTTTACCCCGCACAGACATCCCTTCGCGATGCATCGCCGATTTCTTGCCGCGATTGAGCAGCGGATGCCAGGAAGGCAACCCACGGCCTTCATGCAGGCGTCGGTAAGCACAACTCGTTGGCATAAAGAAGATGTCCTTGAGATTGTCTTTCGTCAGTTTGACACAATCGGGCACCAATTCCTGACGTTCAGCATAGCGGGTACAGCTGCAGGTTTTGGTATTGAGTATTTCACACGCGATGTTGGTGTAATGGATGGTTTCGTGGTGCTCCATGTAATCAGTAGGTGCGGCTTCCACTGCATCATCGTCGTCGATGAACTTGTGTAGGCAACACTTGGCGCAGCCATCACAAATGGCTTCCCATTCTTCACGGCTCATGTCATCGAGTGACTTGGTTTCCCAAAAACGGTCTTCCACCTTATTCCCCTACCTTCGTATGAATGTCAAACCACGGCGCCATCTTTAATTGCAGATTATCGCCCTGATGCAAAGGCCCTACGCCTTTCGGGGTGCCGGTAAGCACGATATCGCCGGGTTGCAGTGTAAACACTTCAGAGATGGCGCACAGCAATGATAGTGCATCCCGCATCATCATTTTGGTATTGCCCTGCTGACGAACTTCGCCATTTATTGTCAGGGAAAAATCGAGGTTACCAAGATCGAAAGATGCGTCCAGCGGCGTAAAGCTGCTCACCGGGCATGCCCCGTCAAAAGCCTTGGCGCGCTCCCAGGGCTGACCTTTGTCTTTCAGTTTTTGCTGTACGTCCCGAAGCGTTAAATCGAGCGCCAGACCAACACCATATAATGCATCAGCTGCGGTTTGCTCGCTGCTGCACTGACGCAAAGGCTGAGCGACTAACAACGCGACTTCCAACTCGTTGTGACACTCCCCCATGTCGGCAGGGATAACCAGTGGCTTACTGATCTCACACAACGCCGTCGCTGGCTTCATAAATAACAAGGGTTCAGCCGGGACTTCGTTGTTGAGCTCCTGAATGTGGTCGAGGTAATTGCGTCCCACACACACTACCTTACCCACCGGCAGGTCAATGGGCTCGCCTGATAAGCTGATATGTTGATACATGTTATTCCCCCTGCCTAATGCGCTGTGACAAATAACTGACAGACACTCCAAAATAGCTCGACCGGTTCCACTTCATCAGCGTGTGGAAGTTTTGATACACCAGATAGATACGGCCATTTTTACCGTCGGGCATAATTAGCGAAGCATTAATGTCTACGTTGGGCAAATCTTTACCATTAAACCGACGCACCCCCTGACTCTGCCAGAATGACAACGGTTTAAACTTCGCCCGCTCCAAACCGGCCAGCGAGTAATCAAAATCGCTGTTCACACTTACCTGGCGTCCCCAGGTCTGGTTATCCTGCCAGCCTTCCGAAGCCAGGAAATTGGCTATTGAGGCGAAAACATCTGCTGGCGTGCCCCAAATATCTTTACGGCCATCGCCATCATAATCTACCGCGTATTGCAGAAATGAGGTGGGAATAAACTGGCTTTGCCCCATAGCACCCGCCCAGGAGCCATTGAAGTCTTTGAGCACAATATGGCCTTCCTGCAAAATCGTTAGTGCCGCCATAAACTGTTTTTTAAACAAGGCTTCGCGGCGCCCCTCAAAGGCCAGTGAAGCCAGCGCTGAGAGCACCGGATAACTGCCCTGAATACGCCCGAAATTCGACTCATTGCCCCACAGTGCCACAATAAACCGTGGCTGCACGCCATATTCCTTGCCGATCCGGATGAGCAACGCCTGATGCTCCTGCATTAACGTTACAGCCTGTTTTACTTTCCAGTCCGGTACCCGGGTTTTGAGGTATTTATCCAGCGTGATCCGGGTTTCCGGCTGGTTTTTGTCGGCTTTAACCACAGTTGCCCGGTAGTAAATGGTGGCAAATACATTTTCGACAAACTGGCGGCCAAATCCGGCGTCAATTGCGTCGCTTTTAAGCTCGGATTTGTATTGTTCAAACTCTTGTTGTTCGTCGGTTTGCTGAGCAAAAACAGGGCTGATAAAGAGCCCCGCACACAACAGGACGGACCATAATTTATGCATACAACGCACCTTAAGACTTCGGTGATGTCGGAAACAGGCCAAGCTCAGTTCGGTGAGTCTCGAGCCAGTTTTCTTCCTTCGGCGGTATTTGCAGATAAAAACCTGGATCATCCATGGCTTCAAGTAGCTTTTGTTTGTCTACGCCGCCCAGAGCCTCGCGTTTTTGTATTGGCAGCATCATCACTAACTGAGGCCGTCCGAAGCGGTTCATCAGGGCTTCGGGCACGGCAGAGAAATCATCTTTATTAGGAACGTAAAGGAACATTCCTTCTTTCTTAGCGGTTTTATAAACGGCAATCAACATGGTGGTTATCTGTTATTTTCTTCGTGTAATATTGCTTTAACGACAGGCGCAAATAAAGGTTCACGCCATCCGGTCAGAACGTCAGGTTTTAGCCCCATCAGGCGGCATTCGTCAACGTTAAACCACTGGTATTTTAACAGCTGATTAAGCTGTTTTTTAGAGGCCAGCACTTCTTCTGTTACGCCATGCTCTATCGCCATTTCGCTTACCGCCTGCTTAAACCGGGCAAGCGTTTGTTTATACGCCGGAAAATCTACTAACCGTGTGATGCGCTCAATATGCTCTCCCGGTGGCGTATTGTCGAACTCCTGTAAACCGGCGTTCACTACATTCAGGATCATATCAGGATTTAAGCGGCGCTCCTGTGGCGTTAAACTCTGTATGCGGGCAAGCGCCGTTTTTGACTGCGGCATTCGAAGCGCGAGTTCATACAGATGAGGTTCCTTGAACACAAAGTTTAAGGCCATATTACGTTCTTTCGCCCGGCGAACCCGCCAGGCGGCCAGGTGTTTCAGCACGGTAAGTTGCTGACTGGATAAACGCCAGGCATTTTTAATTTGTAAATAAGCAAATTCCGGCGCCAGACTGGCCTTTTTCTTGTCGCTCAGGCTGGCAGATTCCGACAACACCCAGTCAATCTTGCCTTTGGCTTGCACCATCTCATAGAGTTGGTGGAAGGCCGGCAGTAAATAAAGCACGTCATCGGCAGCGTAGCGGCACTGTTTGTCACTCAGTGGCCTGGCTAGCCAATCGGTTCGCGATTCGCCTTTCTCCAGCTCGGTTTCCAGCAGCATTTCAATTAACCGGGCATAGCCCATGGTGACACCAAGACCAAGCAGGCTGGCAGCAAACTGGGTATCAAAAATGGGGGTGGGTACCTGATTAAAGGTCGCGAGGAAGGCTTCTAAATCTTCAGAACAGGAATGCAAAACCTTGATCACATCCGGGTTGATCAGGAGACTGACCAGCGACGACATATCTTCAATAGCCAGTGGATCGATAAGTACCAGCTGATGGCCGTCGTAAAGCTGAATCAGGCCAAGCTCGGGGGTCAGAGTGCGGGTTCTGACAAACTCTGTATCCAGCGCAATTGCCGGTTGACGCGCGGCTCTGGCACAGACCTCATCGAGGGTTTCCTGATCCTGTATATATATATAATCCATAAAATAAAAAACCGGCGCAAGGCCGGTTATACTCTTAAAAATCGGGCCTGACGACGCGCCCTAATCTCTTAGTTCACGTCGTAAAATTTTACCTACATTGGTTTTCGGTAGTTCTTCTTTAAACTCTACGTGTTTGGGCACTTTATACCCCGTCAGATGCGTACGGCAGTGTGATATCACGGCCTCTGCAGTGAGTGAATCATCTTTTCTGACTATGAAGAGTTTGACCACCTCTCCACTAACATCGTGTGGAACACCAATGGCGGCGACTTCAAGTACAGCGTCATGCATTGCTGCGACTTCTTCAATTTCATTCGGGAATACGTTAAACCCGGATACCAGAATCATATCCTTTTTCCGGTCAACAATGTAGAAATATCCTTCTTCATCGCATCGGGCAATATCGCCGGTAGCAAGCCAGCCGTCTTTGAGGATCTCTTCGCTCGCCTCAGGCCGGTTGAAATAGCCTTTCATCACCTGCGGGCCTTTCACCCACAGCTCGCCGGATTCACCGGCCGGTACTTCATTGCCGTTATCATCCATCAGCATGATATCCGTTGATGGCACAGGCAACCCAATGGCGCCTTTGTAGGCTTCCAACTGAGGAGGGTTCACGGCTACAACCGGTGAACACTCGGTTAAACCGTAACCTTCAAGCAACACGGTACCGGTGACTTTTTGCCATTTTTCAGCCACCGGACGCTGGACCGCCATGCCTCCGCCCAAACCAAACTTAAAGTTAGAAAAGTCCAGTTCACTGAATCCGGGCGTATTGAGTAGTCCGTTAAACAGGGTATTCACCCCGGGTAAAATGGCAAACGGGTATTTTTCCAGTTCTTTAACGAAACCACGCATGTCCTTAGGATTAGTGATCAGCAAATTAGGACAACCAAACTTTAGGAATAACAAGCAGTTAGCTAACAAAGCAAAAATATGATAAAGCGGTAATGCAGTAACCACTAAATCTTTGCCCGGCGTAATAACCGTTGATAACAGCCCAGACACCTGCTCCAGGTTGGCAATCATATTGCGGTGGGTCAGCATGGCGCCTTTCGATACCCCTGTGGTGCCGCCGGTGTATTGCAAAAAGGCCAGGTCTTCGTTGTTAATTTCCGGACGGGTATAAGTCAGTTTCTCACCGGCTTTAAGCGCCGACATAAATGACTTAGCGCCAGACAGACCATAAGCAGGCACCATCTTTTTAACGTGCTTTACAACAAAGTTGACCACCCAGCGCTTGGGCGCTGGTAGCATATCAGCCAGTGAAGTCAGCAGTATTTCTTTGATGCCGGTGTCGGCCACCACTTTGTCCAGGGTATGAGCAAAGTTCTCAACGATGATGATGGCTTTTGCCTGACTGTCATTGAGCTGGTGTTTTAATTCCCGCGCAGTATAAAGAGGGTTTACATTGACTACGGTCATGCCCGCTCGCAGGATGCCAAATAACGCTACGGGGTACTGCAACAGGTTAGGCATCATGATCGCAATAGCGTCGCCGGGCTTAAACCCGTTATTCATCAGATACGCAGCGAATTGCCGGGATAAGCTGTCGAGCTCACTGAAGCTGATTTTCTGGCCCATATTGATGTAGGCTGTTTTGTCACCATATTTAGCTACAGACTCGTCGAGTATATCGACAATAGAGGCGTAACGGTCCGGGTCAATTTCCGGCGCTACTCTCGAGTCATAATGATTAAGCCAGATTTTTTCCACCAAGCTCTCCTGTCACCTTAAGTCTCTCGATTGTTCTTGTTGTGTGTCACTGCTGGGTCAGCCACTGGTCTGACGTGTTGCATATAGTATAGGATGATCAGCAAAAGATAAACGCTGTTGTTTACATTTCTTCAACAAACCGACAAATCGCTTTGCTAACTGCTGACGGATTAACCATATGGAAGTGATGCCCACCTGAGAATAGTTCAAACCGACTGTTTTTCAACCAGCTTTTTCGTTTTTCATAGGTTGTATCCATTTCCTTGAAACTATCTGAGGCACCACCGATCCATACCGGGCAATCAATCGCTTCCATCAGGTTTTGTGCCTGAGACTCGGTTAATCGTAAGGATGATTTGGTACGCAAACGCGGATCGCTGCGCCAGCCACTAAGACCATCTTCTCGAATGGTGATATTTCTGCGCAGGATAGTGGCGGCGTGCTCAGCAGTAATGTCGCTCATTTTACAGCGTGCGGCCACCGCGGCATCCAGATCTACCTCGCGGGGGCTACCCGTGCGGCCAGGCTTGGGCATGCGAGACAGTATTGATGTCCGCAATTGCTCTGTACTGGTTTCAGGAGGCAGTGTTAGCGGCCCGCAGGCATCAATCATAGCAATAGCACTTACCCGCTCGGGGAATACGGCGGCGTAAATACTGGCCAGTATACCGCCCATGGAATGACCAACAATCACAAGATCCTGCCAGTCTTCAGACACCACCAGTTCATGCAGGTCCTGTATATAATCCATTTGGTTGTAGTGAGCGCCGGGAGGACGGTGATCGCTCAGGCCATGGCCAGGCAGATCAATAGCGATAAACTGATACTGCCCCATCGCCGGAGCCAGACAAGCCATACTGGCGGCATTATCTAAAAAACCGTGTAACGCCAGCACGACCTGGCCTTGCTGGCCATTGGTTATACCTCTGATGGTGCCCGACGATATTGAAAACTCACACGCTTGCATTACTACTCCCTGAGGGCATGGCCCGGTGACTCATAGACGTTGAGCAGCAGTTTAGCAGTGACGGCGATAAATGTTGAACCTTTGTTGAAACCGATAGGGCTGCCCGGGGCATGGCATTGCCGTACACCGGGCTAAAAGTTGCCGCAAGCGGCAACTTATTACCTAGGGATCGAGTCGGCGATGCGCTTTATTTCTGGTACTTGGCGGTTGCGGCCGAGGTTGTGGACGCGCGCTCATACTGGGTCGACTGTTGGACGGCGGCCGAAAGTTATTCTTACTTCCCGACCAATAGGTGGGATCCTTGTATGTGCGGATCATGCGTACACTCGGGCCAAATCGCCACGGACTCCAGTAAGGATGGTAGAACGGTGAATACCAGCCGGAGTAGAAGTCAAAGAACACCGTAGACGTATCGTACAGTCTCTGGCGACGCCATTTGTGGTAATTGTCGACCGTTAGCGACGGAAACATATAAGGCTGTTCGCCGACCATGCCGGCCAGTGGTTTACCCACCTTACCCAGAAAGGTCACAGTGCGTCCCTCTTCAAACATGATGGGGTCAACAAATTTATTGATAACCGCTTTAAACCGTCCCGGTGTTTCTTCACTGGCGTTCGGCTTGCCATAATGATTTAGCGGGAAATACACCACCTCAATCAGGGTTTGATCGGGTTTGTTCTCGACGTTAGTAATAATACCGCCCCAACGAGCGCTTTTACCCAGAATGTCATCGCCTGCGACCACGGCCTTGTTATAACCAACCAGGGGCGTGTTTTCTGGTACCTGAAGGGGCTCGGGAATAACTGCACAAGCCGACAGGCCTAATGCAATAATAACGACGAATGCACGAACTAACATAGGGATTCCTTGCTTTAGCTAAACATGTAAGAGCCATCCGGCTCACGGTTCATTTCAACCGAACCAAAAGCCTGCGGCTCCGTGCCTGACTTATCAATCATACTGCTCACATCATATCAACGGATCAGTATGCTCGGGTTCAATCATGAAATACTCATACTCAGTGTAGAAGATTAAACTGAATAGAAACTGAATTCAGGGTGATTCACCATAATGAATCAACAAGTTACTGATTATGACAATGGTAATCAAGGATAGTTTAATCTGGCATTAGCCTGATTAGGCGTAGAGGTCGACACCCATCATTTCGCGTATAGCTGCCCGTTTGGTTTCACGTTCGTGGCTGGCGTAGGCCTCCAACGCCAGGATGGCCGGCCCCTGGGGCTGGTCGTAGCCGGAAGTTTGACGAAATGACTCTGCCTGAGCCCTTGATTCGGCATTTCCGGCGCGGGGCAGAACCGCATTAACTGGCGTCTTTTGCTCGGCCTCTACCCGCTCCACACCTGCAGATTTTGCTGCAGGCTTAGGCTGCTGAGCATTACGCTCAACGTTGGGAGTGATTAATTGCTGACGAATTTCCATGAAGCCCGTTGTGCCTGTTGATTGCCAAAATACTGACGACCCGCCTGGCCGTCATAAGGTAAACTCAAAGTACAGCAAATTTCACGCCAGTCGTGGGCAATCTATTCCCGTCCAGGCAGCTTTTTCCAGGTCACCGTATTGCGTAAATATTCCGGTGTAATGGCTTCGGCGCTCATCCCCTTACCTGCTGTCAGAGACTGTTCAGCCAGCGGTAACATAAATCTCGCGTAAGGATAAGAAACCGTCACAGTCTGACCACCGAGCTGTTCATTTAACGCCGGATATGCCTGCCAGCCGGTGCCCGCCACGGCCATAGAAGATATATCAACTAACTGCGCCGCCGCTTCGGGCGCGGTGACCTGCTCTTCCCCTACCAGTGTGGCTATGCCCTGCTGGTTTTGATAATGAGCAAAATAGACTTCGCCCATCCGGGCATCGATGGCCACTGCAACATCCTTTACATCACCGGCGTTAATCACCTGCTGCGCCATAGCAGCCAGAGTGCTAACACCAGCCACGGGCAACTGCGCCCCAAGAGCCAGGCCCTGAATAATGCCAGTCGCAATGCGAACCCCGGTAAAACTGCCCGGACCACGCCCAAAGCCAAGACCATCGAGGTCAGCCAGGGTCGCGCCGGCTTCTTTCATCACCGCATCTACCATAGGCAGAATTTTCTGGCTGTGTTGTTGCGGGCACACCTCGTAACGGGTAAACAGTGACTGATTAAACTGTAGCGCCACTGAACAAGCTTCGGTGGCAGTATCGATAGTTAATATGTTCATGAATTATTCTTCTGTAACGTGTTCTGTTTGCTCGATGTTAGCCAGAAATGTTTCAACTTCACTGACATCCCGGGTGCGCTTCATGGGCGGTAAACTGCCAAGGAATGTCTGGGCGTAGGGTTTGGTTACCAGGCGATTATCGCAGATAACCAGCACTCCGGCATCCGCCGGGTCGCGGATCAGTCTGCCTGCGCCCTGCTTAAGGGTAATAACTGCCTGCGGGATCTGAATACTGCCAAACGGGTTACCGCCTTTTTTACGGCACTCCTCCAACCGGGCCTGCAGCAGTGGATCATCCGGTGCAGCAAACGGCAGTTTATCAATCATTACGCACACCAGATCGTTACCGCGCACATCCACACCTTCCCAAAACGCGCCGGTGCCCAGTAATACCGCCGACGGATCGGATAAATAGGCACTCAACAACGCCTGCTTGGACGTACTGCCCTGCACCAGTACCGGATTGTCTATTTGTTCCTGCAATGCTGCCGCGACTTCCTGCAATGCAGCATGGCTGGTAAATAACAGAAAACAACGCCCGCCGCTGGCTTTAATGAGTTTTTTAGCAATAGTGACCAGCTGTTTACGCATGGTCGGCATGTGCGGCTCGGGTAAGTAACGAGGCACGCACAACATAGCCTGACGTTCATAATCAAACGGACTGTCGAGCATCATGGTTCTGGCTTTTTCAAGCCCCATGCGGCGCTGGAAGTGCGTAAAATCGTTGTCGACTACCAGGGTGGCTGAGGTAAATACCCAGCCGCGATCGTCAGACTCCACAAAGCGGCGGAATTTACCGGCAATGGATAACGGTGTCATATGCATCACAATATGACGCGGCGTGGTTTCGTACCACAAACTCATCCCGTCATGCTCTTTGGTGGTAAACAGGGCCAGCTTTTCACGGCTCTGCACAATGCGGTCAAACAGATTATCCAAATCCTTATCGCGACCAATATGCAGCTTACAAATATCGTACAGTACGCCCACGGCTGCTTCGAGCCGGCTTACCTGAGTAGCCACTTCCTCGCGCTCCATGGCTTCAAGCCAGTTTCCGCGCTGAGGTTTGTCGGCAAACAATAACCGTAAGTCGGCCGCTTGCATGCGTACTTTCTCACCGGCTTTTTCCAACTGGTCGGCGTCCTTCAGTACCGTGCGGTACAGCAAGGTGATCTCTTTGCTTATCTCGGTTAGTTGACGGGTTGAGATAGCCTCACCAAAATACTCACTGGCGATTTCCGGGATTTGGTGGGCTTCATCAAAGATAATACAATCTGCTTCGGGTATAAGCTCACCAAAGCCGGTGTCACGCAGTGCCATATCAGCGAAAAACAGGTGATGGTTAACCACAACGATATCGGCTTCCATGGCATTTTTACGCGCCTTTACCAGATAACAATCTTCGTAGTCGGGGCAATCACGGCCCAGACAGTTATCCACCGTTGAGGTCACTAAGGGGATCACCCGTGCATCTTCTGGCAAGGTTTTTACCTCGCCCATATCACCGGTTTTGGTAGTATTGGCCCAGGCTCTTACGGTAGATAATTCGTTCAGCACGTCAGACTCCACCAGCGTAGAGTTGCCACCGTGCTGAGCCAGGCGGTGCAGGCAAAGATAATTCGCCCGGCCTTTTAATAATGCAGTTTTACGGTTGCTGGCCAGGGCCTTTTTGATAACCGGCAGATCGCGATGAAACAGCTGTTCCTGAAGGTTTTTGGTGCCTGTAGAAACAATCGCCTTACCTTTAGACAATAACACAGGGGCCAGATAGGCAAAGGTTTTTCCGGTACCGGTGCCGGCCTCAACAATTAAACTGTCGGCATCATTGATAGCACTGGCAACGGCTTTGGCCATGTCGGTTTGCGCCTGCCGGGGATTAAACCCCTGAATCGCCTTTGCGAGCAATCCCGAGCCCGAAAATACATCATCTAAACTGGGCATGTTATTCCTGAATGAATGCAAAAGCGCTATTATGCCAAAGTTTTCTCAGCTCGTCTGTGGGTCTGTTAGATCAGTGGAAAGTTTGCCGAAACAAAGACCCTGAAAGACCAGGGCGATAATTGCAGATTGTCAGTCCGGGTTATTTTGGTACAAGCCTCAGCAAAGACATCTATATATTCATCGCGATACAGGCTTTCGTAAAAGTCCACATCGGCTGGCGCTGCGGATAAATTCAGTACTACAAACACTTTGACATTGTCTTTCATTCTGACAAAACTCAGCACTTGTTGCGGCGCAGAATTGGGCACCTGTATCATGCGTGCGCCAAACTCACCGTTCCAGAGTGCCGGAACACCTCGCTTTAAATGGATAAGCTTTCGGTATAAATCGCCAATAGGGTGAGTTTGCCAGTCAATCGGGTCGCGTTCAAAGAACGCCAGCCGTTTATTTTCACCGGCTTCCTGACCATTATGAATCAACGGCATCCCCTCCCCCAGAACCGACAGCACGATTGCCGCCTCCAGACACTCACCAAACTGTTCATGCTGGGTACCATCCCAGGCATTTTTATCGTGGTTACTAACAAAGGTCATGCGATAGGCAGACTGCGGCCAGGCTCGTTCATTCCATGAATAATACTTTCTTAATCGGTCTACCGGTGCCCGTTCATGGGCAATCTCATGTAGCGCTTCATTCCAGCTCCAGGCATAGGTCATATTAAACCCGTCGCGGTGCAAATCCCGGTCTTCCCACTCAGCCAGTAAGAATACCGGTTTAATGGTGTCCAGCGCGTTGCGTAACTGACACCAGAAATCATTAGGCACATAGCCGGCAACATCACAGCGGTATCCATCGATGTTGAACTCTTTCACCCAATAAGCCATGGCATTTATCATGTATTCCCTGAGGCCCGGCTGGTCGTAATCAAATTCAATAATATCGCTCCAGTCCCACCAGGGGGAAGGGCGAAAATCGCCTTTGTAATCCCGTGCATACCACTCAGGATGTTGCGTTACCAGATGGTTATCCCAGGCACTGTGATTCGGCACCCAATCGAGAATGACTTTAAGCCCCAGCTCATGGGCTTTATTAATCAGCCGTCTGAAACTGTGTTGGTCGCCAAACTCAGGGTTTATCGCAAGGTAGTCTTTAACGGCATAAGGGCTGCCTAACTCGCCTTTGCGATGCTTCTCGCCGATGGGGTGGATGGGCATTAGCCAGAGAATGCGGGCTCCCAGGCCAGCAATGTGTGACAATTCTTCGGTGATGCCGTCGAACGTGCCCGCCTGGCTGAACTGACGGGTATTCACCTGATAAATCACCGCGTCTTTGCTCCACTCTGGCTGTGAAAGCGTGTAAAAATTAGCCGGGGTATATGCCATGAAGTGAGGACCCGTTCACCGGTAAAGAGTATGAATCACCATAGCAGAGTTAAAAGCATAACTTAAAGGCCTAAACCAAAGACTATGGCGATTAATTTACCTGAACCGTATAGTACAAAGAACAGTAAACTGATTTAGAGGATGCTCAGTATCCCCAGCAGCAGCACCCAAATGGCAAAAAACAACTTAACCTGCCTGGGGGAGAAAAACAGCACCACATAGCGTGCCAGACGCCCGCCGATAACAGCTCCTGCACCGGCAAATAACACCACAAACCAGTTTACCGCTTCAGTCACCACAGCAGCATGTACGATAGCCCCCCAGACCGTGACAGCCGAAATGATGACCGCAGAACCAATAGCCATAGTGACATCATAGCGCCTGACAATCAGGTATACGGCCACTAACTCGCCTATGCCTACCGAAAGATAAGCCGTCACCATGCCGCCCAAAAAACTGATTACGCCAAGCCAGTATTTGTCGGTAGTGGTTAGCAGACTGCGAACCTGAGAACTGCTTAATCGTTTCGACGACACCATAATCGCCAGCGCCAATAGAATTGAAAACAGGCCGAACCCAATATGGAGCTGTGATGAAACCGCTGAAAAGCTCAAATGAGGTAAGATGTGGTCAAACCCATACTGCGCCAGCCATAATCCGGCTAATCCAAAAGGAATACAGCGAGACAGCACAGCCGGGAGCAGCTGCCAGTCAGGTTGCTGACTCTTAACATGTCGGTAAAACTGCAGCCAGCTCAGGGCACCGGCAGTCATTCCGCAGCACTGAATGGCAAAACTGGTAGCGATAACCGCCTGGGGAGTAAACGCCAGTTGCTGAAAAAATGGCACAAACACTACCCCACCGCCAGCACCGGTAGCATTGGCAAAGACAGCACCGACAACACCTAACAGTAAGAATCCTCCATACTGAGTAAGCAGTGCTGTTAACGCATTGCCACCTGCTATCAGGACCAGGGATAACCATAATACTGCCAGCAGACTCAGCCAGGGATGGGAAATAAACGTCTTCTTCACTTTTACTATCAATTGATTTTGACCGGCTGCACTTTGCCAGAATCTCCCGTTGAAGTCGAACGACCTTTTTTGAAAACCGACCTTTTTACAACATTTTCCCGCTATACTTAGAGTGAGTCAGTTTGGGTAAGTGCCGCCTATGGTTTCAGTAAAACATCAGCCACATTATAGCCTTATTAGTTTACAACCTAATCGTTCTGCTGACTGGATCCATAATAAATGGCTAATGGCGGGCATGGCAGGCGTTGCCCTGATAATTGCTACCATGTGGGCATTTTTCGGCATATGGATCGTCTTCCCCTTTGCAGGTATCGAAGTCGGTTTACTCTGCTATATGCTTTATCGTGTCAGCAAGAATACTTACCGCACGCAAACCCTGTCGTTCGAGAAAGACTTCGTTCACATTCAAAGCAATCACAAAGCGACCCGCCCTATTACGCTCAACCGCAAGGACACCCACCTGGAAATGTCTGAAAGCCCGCGCGACTGGTATTTACCTCAACTGGTACTGGTCACCCCTGACCACCATGTACCCGTGGGGGATTTTTTAAATCAGACCGACCGACATCAGCTTTACGAGGAAATAAAAAAAATGGGGATCCCGGCCTGGCGGCACCATTGGTGGAAACACTAGCACCACAAAAACCATTAATCATTGCCGGGTAAGCCCTTAGCAGGTAGATTAACGGTTTTCTCCTAAGGCACCAAAGCATGTTAAAGCATTTATGCTGGCTATTTCTTTTCATTGGCGGATGGGTACAAGCGGCATCGGTATGGCAAGTAAGTAAAGCTGGCAATAGCGTCTACATTGGCGGTACGCTGCATATATTAAGCCCTGACGACTTTCCATTACCCAATGCTTACGGCACGGCATACAATCAGGCTGATAAGCTGGTGTTTGAAACCGACATCGCCGGGCTTAACAGCCCGCGCTTTCAGCAGGACTCTCGGGCCAGACTAACCTATGGTGACGGCACACAACTCCAAGACGTGTTATCAAAAGAGACCTACCAGGCGCTGAAGGCACACTTAACCGCCCGGCAGATGGACATAGCTGCCATGGCCAATTATACACCGGCGCTGATTAGCATTACCCTGAGTTTCACCGAACTGCGTTTAATGGGATTAACCAGTCAGGGTGTCGATGAGTTCTATTACTTTAAAGCCATGACCGACGGCAAAGCCCTCGACTGGTTTGAATCGCCGCAGCAGCAACTGGAATTTATTGCCGCGCTAGGCGGTGAAGACGAAGATGAGATGATCCGCTATGCACTGGAAGATGTGAAACAACTTCCCCAGGCACTGGGTGAGCTGAGAAAGTACTGGCAAAGCGGCGACATGGAAGGCTTATATCAAAGCCAGGGGAAAGGCTTTCATGATGACTTCCCTGAGATATACCAGCAACTACTGGTGCAACGCAACCTGAACTGGCTGCCCGCCATTGAAACCATGCTGACGACATCAGAAACCGAATTTGTGCTGGTTGGTACCATGCATTTGTCCGGGCAGGACAGCGTTCTTGATCTGCTGAGACAAAAAGGTTACCACATCACCAGAGTAAATTAGTCCGGTTAATCAGGTGTCAACCTGAACCTGATTACGCCCCATTGATTTAGCCTGATACAAGGCCTTATCTGCTCTGGCAAACACGCTATCAGGTGAGTCATTGGTGAGTAAAGAAGTAATACCAAAACTCGCTGTCACATCCATTTTATGCGATTGATACGCAACCGCGTGCTGCTGGATGAGTGTACGCAGTTCTTCACAGGTGGAGAAGGCACGATGGCCGCAGGTATTGTGCAAAAAGATGACGAACTCTTCGCCGCCCCACCGACACGCTACATCGCTATCGCGTAGCCGGTTTTGTAATCGGCTGGCAACCACTTTTATCACCTCATCGCCGGCATTGTGGCCGAAGATATCGTTGATTCGTTTAAAGTGATCGATATCCACCACGACTAACGTTCCCCCGGTTGACTGACGTTTAATAAGATCACATTCCATCTTTAGAAAACTGTCCATGTAGCGGCGGTTTTTCAAGCCGGTAAGAGGGTCGTGGATCCCATCACGGTGATAATGACGTAAGGCACTCAACTGTTTATCGACATCCTGATCGAGGGCTAAAAGTCGGTTTTCCCGCTCAACTTTATGATCATCCACCTCCAGTAATACAGCCACAGGCTTATGGGTGAGCTTTGAACTTAACACCGAGAAAAACCCCAACCAGCTACCTTCACCCCGGAGCCCTTTCGCCTGCAGCCGACATGGGTGCAGGCCGCTGACTGAGCGGGCATGATGAATCATCTGGCGCAGAGAACCAAACACACCGGACTCTTCACAAAAGTCGCCTAACAGCTCACCTTCCTGAATATTAGGTAAAAACTGCCGGCACCGGTGATTAATGCGAGCAACTTTTCCCGATAAACTCATTACCAGTGCTGGATTTTTAATGCCACTCAATATGCTGCTGGTGCTGATATGTTGATCGATTAAAACACTCGCCTCAGCTGACATTGAAGAACTCCTTATAACTGCCCTCAGCATTATCCTGCGGATGCAGTAAAATGGTGACCTGACATTGTTCAGCGCCACGGGCTATAGCCTCGTCCACCGATACCGCCGCATAGTTATTGCTTTCAGCAACAACCTTACCAAACACACCGGCGGTCATGTTGCACAGGCTGTTTTTCCCCTTCACTTCCTTACCAAAAGGACAGCGTCTGTTACGCAAAACTATCTTCTTACCAGTGATTTCAACAAGGTAAAAGTCTCCTCCAATACGCTGTTTTAAATCAATAAGGAGTCGGGCAAGCTGTGCTGGCGAGTAATGACGACGCCCATGCGCTTCCCGGTAAGCGGTAATAAAGAAATCAGCCAGACGACCGGCGACCAGCCCAACGAAAGCGGCGCTTTCCTCAGAGCCTATTACCTTATCCAGTACATCGTTGAGTTCGAGCAGACACTGGCGGTAAAAACGAGATTGATCGACGTCTAAACGGAGGTTGATAAACTCTCCAGTATCCTTCTGTTCCATAGCTCCTTCCCTTTAAACCGGTTAAGTTTTTATTTAGAAGCAACGTTCCCAGTAACATGTATGCCTGGTGGCGAACGACTACACAGACTTAATTGATTACTGAATACGTATCGAAAACAACGCCGGAAGACCCAGCGCATAACTAAGGTGTATACCAATAAAGCCGCTTTTGCCAGTTATCGGTATTGAAAAGGGAGATTTGTCGACGAAGCAGTTATTTCGCCTGATCAAGGACTTTACGATCTTCTTCCCGCTTGACCAGCACAAAAGTGAGATACATTTTAGTCGGCAGCGAGAGTATCATTCCAATGGCCACCAGACAGGCACTGATAACAATCCCTGTGACCCCCATCTCTTCAATAGTGTCGCTGTACATATGGCAATACACCCCAGCAAGGATCAGGCTGATACCTATGGTCATGATGACTTTAAGCAGCAAAATCAGTTTGTGGTCTGTCATGGGTCACCTCCGGTATATATTTTAAATCTAATATAAATTAGCCGGAAAGGTGTTGATCTGAGTCATCAGTGACGTCGAATACGCCAGGCAGCGATTAGCTGAGGTTATAGTGGTTATCGTGTATCGATACTCCCATTGTAAAGCAATAAAAAAACCCGCCGGATGGCGGGTTTTTAAATTTGCTTTAATCAGCAGGTATCGAATTACTTAGCGGCTTTACGCGCTTTCGCTTCTTCGATAACTTTGTCAGCAACGTTTTGCGGACAAGCTGAGTAGTGGCTGAATTCCATTGAGAACTGACCACGACCTGAAGTAATAGTACGCAGGTGACCGATGTAACCGAACATTTCAGACAGAGGTACGTCTGCCTTAATGCGTACACCCGTAGCACCAGCTTCCTGGTCTTTGATCATACCACGACGACGGTTAAGGTCACCGATTACGTCACCAACGTTGTCTTCAGGCGAGAACACATCTACTTTCATGATAGGTTCAAGGATCTGAGGACCCGCTTTTGGCATAGACTGACGGAATGCACCTTTCGCTGCAATTTCGAACGCGATGGCTGATGAGTCAACGGCGTGGAATCCACCGTCATACAGCTCAACTTCTACGTCCAGTACCGGATAACCAGCCATTGGGCCCACATCCATCATAGACTTAAAGCCTTTCTCGATGGCCGGGAAGAATTCTTTCGGTACGTTACCACCAACAACGCTAGAGGTGAACGTAAAGCCAGAATTCGTTTCGCCAGGGCGAATACGGTAATCAATCTTACCAAACTGACCAGAACCACCAGACTGTTTCTTGTGCGTATAGCTGTCTTCAACCGCCTGAGTGATAGTTTCACGGTAAGCAACCTGAGGCTGACCCACTTCCAGTTCAACGCCGTAAGTACGCTTCAGAATGTCTACTTTGATGTCTAAGTGCAGCTCACCCATACCTTTCAGGATGGTTTCGCCAGAGTCTTCATCAGTTTCAACCTGGAACGATGGATCTTCTGCAACCAGTTTACCGATAGCAAGAGACATCTTTTCGTTAGCGCCTTTGTCTTTAGGCTTAACGGCAATCGAGATTACCGGCTCAGGGAAGATCATTGGCTCAAGCGTACAAGGGTGCTTCGGATCACACAGAGTGTGACCAGTTTGCACATTCTTCATACCTACAACCGCAATGATGTCACCCGCCTGGGCTGAAGTCAGTTCGGTACGCTCGTCAGCGTGCATTTCAACCATACGACCAACACGCTCAGTTTTACCTGTTGCGCTGTTAAGGATAGTATCACCCTTGTTCAGTGTACCAGAGTAAACACGGATAAAGGTCAGGGCGCCAAAACGGTCATCCATGATCTTAAACGCTAATGCGCGGAATGGCTCTTCAGTAGAAACTGTCGCTACTTCACCAGTAGGCTCACCGGTTTCTTCGTCAGTCAGATCCTGTGGATCAACTTCGGTAGGTGAAGGCAGGAAGTCAATAACCGCATCCAGTACTAACTGAATACCTTTGTTTTTGAACGCCGAACCACAGTAAGTCGGGAAGAAAGACATATCGCGGGTACCTTTACGGATACAACGCTTCAGGTCTTCTAAAGACGGCTCTTCGCCATCCATGTAAGCCATCATCAGGTCGTCGTCCTGCTCAACAGCAGTTTCAACCATTTGCTCACGGAACTCGTTGGCTTTTTCAACCATGTCTGCAGGAATGTCTACAATCTCGTAGTTCTCTGGCAGGCCAGAGTCATCCCAGATGTACGCTTTCATGTCGAGCAGGTTAACAACACCTGTGAATTCGTCTTCGATACCGATTGGCAGAGTCATTACTAACGGGTTAGCCGCCAGTACTTTCTTAACCTGACCAACAACGCGGTAGAAATCTGCACCCATACGGTCCAGTTTGTTTACGAAGATAACACGTGCAACTTCTGATTCGTTAGCATAACGCCAGTTGGTTTCAGACTGCGGCTCAACACCGCCTGAACCACAGAATACACCGATACCACCGTCGAGTACTTTCAGTGAACGATAAACTTCAACAGTGAAGTCAACGTGTCCTGGAGTATCGATGATGTTCATGCGGTGATCTTTCCAGAAACAGGTGGTTGCAGCAGACTGGATAGTAATACCGCGCTCAGCTTCCTGTTCCATAAAGTCAGTCGTTGACTCACCGTCGTGCACTTCACCGGTTTTATGGATTTTACCGGTAAGTTTCAAAATACGTTCTGTAGTGGTCGTTTTACCCGCGTCTACGTGGGCGAAAATACCAATGTTTCTGTAATGAGATAAGTCTGCCATTAGTTCACTTTCGTTGGTTCAGAGTAAAAAAAACGGCGCGATTATATAGGATTTCCATACCGGATTTATAGTCCTTTATGAAAAAAGACTAAAACTTATCCAGCGAAAACTCGGCCATTTTCAACTAAATTACTGTTTTAAAAGATAAATTACTTTAATTCTCGCGGATCACGGCAACCGTTACCTCATCCCTATTATGGTAGAGGTGACGAATAACCATACGTGCATTGATATTAGCTGACGCTAATTGTGATCCCACCGCGTCAATTGCGGTGCGCACGGTCTCATAGCGGCGTTTCATGGGCAATTTCAAATTAAAAATTGCGTGGGTGGCCCAATTACGGGTTAACCAGTTCGCCATGAGTACCGCCACCCTGTCGGGTTTTTCAATCATATCGCAGACCAGCAACTCAACATGGCCCATCTGCGGACGATACTTAAAACCGTCTTCGGCGCGATAGTCTACCAGACCAGTGGCCATCAGGTCATCTGCCATTTTACCATTATCTACTGCTTCAACATGCATATCTCTGCTAACCAGTTGATAAGTCCAGCCGCCAGGGCATGCACCAAGGTCCACCGCCCGGGCCCCTGGACGACAAATAGCTTCCCGTTGCCCGGCTGTCAGCATAGTCAACAATGCTTCTTCCAGCTTAAGTGTAGAGCGACTTGGTGCTTTGGGCGGAAACTTTAACCGGCAGATGCCGTTTTCAAAAGGACTGCGGCGCTTTGCCTGACTAAGGCCAATAAAGTAATGTTCACCAGAGGTAAAAAACAGATGTAAGGCGGGTAAGTTAAGCTGCTCTTTGCGACTGAGATAATCTTTAGCGCGTAAAGCCTGACGTAAAGGCACAGCGAGTTTGCGACACAGCTTTGCCAGCGTTTTGCCGTCATCAGTATCGGGATATTCTACCCATAATGTACCGCACCGGTCCGGCGCTTGCTCATTAAGCGAGTCCAATAGTGGCCCGATGCGATCAGACTTATCCTCGAGCTGAACTTCTCCCAGCAGCAAAAATAATTGGCGAGGAAAGATAGTCTCCTGCACTGGCACGTCGTTAACAAACTTAGCGGCATCTTCTGCGCTATGAAACTGAAAGCGAACGTAACCCTCTCCAGCTTTAAACACCGGGAAACCGTATAATTCACGTTCTGTGGCAATAGCCGTCAGCTCATTACCAGTATCCACTTCGTAACCGGCCCGACAATAGGCAATAATACTCTGTGTGGCGACACTCATGATTCAACCTCACCTTGCACTGGCCCTTTTATCAGGCCGATGACCAGCGCCACCCAACCAGCCATAAAACACATACCACCCAGTGGCGTAATGGGCCCGAACCACTTCATACCGGTTAATGCCAGTAAATAAATACTGCCACTGAACAGGACACAGCCGACAATAAAAAGCAGCGCTGCACGCCTACACCAACGCAGGTTTGCCTGCGCTGCCAGTCCGCCCAGCACAATTACCGCGAGCGCATGGTACAACTGGTATCGGACACCCACTTCAAAGGTGGCCAGGGCATTGGCGTCGAGGATATTTTTGAGGCCGTGAGCCCCAAACGCGCCAAGCATCACACCGAGTAAAGCCAGTAAGGCGCCTATTAACAAATACGTTCTCATATTATTGCCTTTATAAACGCCAGACTCAGCACCGCGGCGCTTTGGATATGCTCGCCCTGGGTCAGGCCGCTGGCCTTACGGGGTTTAAAACTGTGGTCGCCATCGGCCAGGTACGCAGTTTGAATTGAAGCAGGCAGCCCGTAGCTTTCCACTTCTTCGCGACGACCAAAGGTATCCCGCTCACCCTGAATAATTAGCAGCGGCTTTTGCAACGGGAGGAGATGTTCAGTGCGAAGCTTTTCAGGCTTGCCCGGTGGATGGAAGGGATACCCTAACGCAATGGCTCCCAGTGCCTCGGATTGTTCCAGGATAAGGGTGGCAACACGCCCTCCCATGCTCTTTCCGCCAATAAATAAAGGCAAATCCGGCCATTTATTTTGCACACTCGCAATCACCGACTGAAAACACGTTTCCAGTTTGGGCATTCTATCCGGCGGCCGTTTTTTACCGGTGGCTTTTATGGTTGCCATATACTCAAAATTAAACCGCACCACATTAATATTCAATGCGGCCAGTTGCGCGGCCATATCGACCATAAACTCTGACTCTGCGCCTGCGCCAGCACCATGAGCTAAAATAATGGTGGCTACCGGTTGCGCGGGCGTATCCACATACCACTCAGACAAAAGCTTGTTCCTCTTTGACTAAATTAACCACCCATTCACGAAAAGCGGCAATCTTACCCATATCACCCTGTCCCTCATGATATACCAGATAATAAGCATCCCGGCTCTCAAGTTTCTCTTCGAAGGGCATAATTAACCGACCGGCATCGAGCTCAGGCTTTGCCAGCACCGAATTTCCCAGGGCGATACCCTGCCCCAACGCCGCCGCCTGCATCACCATCATGGAGTGACTGAACACCGGCCCCTGATTGACATTTACGCCAGCAACACCAAAATGCTGCAGCCACATTTTCCAGATAGCCCGGCTGGAATCATGGAGCAATACATGATGCTTAAGGTCCGACAGCGTTTTCAGCTGCTTTGCGCCCTGAAATAAGCTGGGTGAACAAAGCGGCGTTAGAAATTCGGTATGCAGCTTGTCTGCCTGAATGCCGTTCCATCTGCCGCGCCCATAATAAATAGCGACGTCGATATCATCAGTTAAAAAGCCTTCATCAAAGTCGATAGCCTTCAAACGTACATCAATATCCGGGAACAACTGACTGAACTGACTGATTCTTGGTACCAGCCACTGACTGGCAAAACTCGGCGGTGTTGCTACGGTAATAGCCCCTTTACTGCCTCTGGCAAGCAAACGCTCAGTCGCATCCTGAAGGTTCTTAAAAATATCCTTCAACTCTAAAAAATAAGCCTGCCCTTCTTCAGTGAGCAGCAGGGTGCGGTTACGCCGGATAAATAATTTCAGCGATAAGAAATCTTCTAATGCTTTAATTTGATGGCTCACGGCCGCCTGGGTAACGAACAATTCGTCCGCTGCGCGGGTAAAGCTCAAATGTCGTGCCGCGGCTTCAAAGGCCTTAAGGGCATTTAAGGGGGGTAAACGACGCTGCATCAGGCACCACAACCGGGCTGATGACGCGATGAAATACTCATAAGTTTTTCTAATCCAAACAAGGTAATTTTTTTCATTTTTCAGGACTGCATAAACTGTCTATTATTCACCCGAATTTTGGAAAATCTTCTTTAAAGGCAGAAGGTTAACCAGGTTTAAAAATGTTAATTTTTAACATTTTTAATACAATTAACTTTATTATTTTATTTAGGTGTGAATATGAAAAAACAACTTACAGCAGTATTATTGCTGGCCACTATGGGCTGGTCGGCTACCACTTTAGCAAATGAACTACAGCCATCACAATTACAGCCTGTTAACACTGCCATGGTATCAGTAGAAATCAGTATCGACCAACCGGCTCTCAACATTGAGTTGAGCATTATCAATCAGGTTAATGAAACCCTGCAACAACAGTCAAAAAACAATGGCGCTTTGCTCATCGCCCGCGAGAGCAATTTACTGCCTGACCAGGAAGCAACCACTCGCACTGAGTAATTTCCTGGCCTTCACACCTGACAAATGCTGTGCTGAACTCTTCAGCACAGCATTTCAGGTCTTACCTTAACGAATCTTCCTACTGAGCACTGGTATCCAGCGGCGCAAACTGCTTAACCAGCTCATCGACTGCCTTCATTTGTTCCAGATATCCCTGCAATTTTGATAACGGCAAAGCGCAGGGGCCATCACATTTCGCTACATCCGGATTCGGGTGTGACTCAATAAAGAGACCAGCCAGGCCAAGCGCCATCCCGCTACGCGCTAATTGTGCAGCCTGAGCACGTCTGCCGTCGGCGGATGATTCCCTGCCACCTGGTTTCTGCAAGGCATGCGTGGCGTCGAATATAACCGGCGCATAGTCTTTCATTGCATCCATACCGAGCATATCGAC
Source organism: uncultured Alteromonas sp. (assembly GCF_913058315.1). Classification (GTDB taxonomy): domain Bacteria; phylum Pseudomonadota; class Gammaproteobacteria; order Enterobacterales; family Alteromonadaceae; genus Alteromonas. The sequence goes on from NZ_CAJXQY010000002.1 coordinate 29,581, forward strand.
TACCAGGTTGTTATAGCCAAAGCTGGTGCCCCGTTCACATAAGATAATGTTGTCGTTACCCGCTTCACCGAACTTTTTAATAATGTGGCGCATTTCATGTGGCGCCAGAAACTGTGGTTTCTTTACATTAATAACCGCGCCGGTTTCAGCCATGGCAACCACTAAATCAGTTTGTCGGGCCAGGAACGCCGGAAGCTGAATGACGTCAACGACTTCCGCGACAGGCGCTGCCTGAAAAGGCTCATGAACATCGGTAATGATCGGCACATTAAAAGTGCTTTTTATCTCTTCAAAAATCTTCAGGCCATCGTCCATACCCGGCCCCCGATAGGAGTGCACCGAGGACCGATTCGCTTTGTCGAACGACGCCTTAAACACGTACGGAATATTCAGTTTGGCGCACACTTCCACATAGTGCTCGGCAATCTGCATTGCCATATCTCTGGATTCCAGCACATTCATTCCGCCAAACAAAACAAATGGCTTGTCGTTGGCAACCGTAATATCACCCACGGTTACCTGATTAATATTAGTCATAAAACAACTTCCGGTTATAAGAAAAACACCTGTTTGGTAACAGCAACCTTCGCGGTTAACGCCAGCACAATCAGCGCGGCTAAAAAGGCGCCCCACTTTAATGGCGGTGTTTTAGCCCGCTTTAAGGCCATCATCCCCAGGCCAATATAAGCGATCACACCAATCACTTTGAACGTTAGCCAGCCATTAACTACAGGATACTGAGCCAGGATGACACAAAGCCACACGGCACTGAGTAACAAAACGGTATCAATAATATGTGGAACGATCTTAACCCATTTCTTTTGCAAAAAAGCGGGATTCATCTGGCCGTATAAAAAGCGGATAACAAATAGCAAAATACTCAGACCCACAGCGGTCAGATGCAGGTGTTTAGCCATCATGTACATAAAACTAGCACTCCTTGATTTCTTGTTGTTATGACCGGCTAACGGGCATCAGCCGGCGTATTGACTCTGAATCACCTCAAACCTGTCGATATGCTTTAAGAACAGATCGACTAACGCCGGGTCAAATTGTTTGCCTGCAGCATTTTTGAGGGTATCCACTGTTTCCTCCAGCGACCAGGCTGGCTTATAACTACGTTTATTGCGCAGCGCATCATAGGCATCCAGAATAGCCAGTATACGGCTTTGCAAGCTAACGTTATTACCGGCCAGACCGTCAGGGTAGCCCATGCCGTCCCACCGTTCGTGGTGATGACGAGCCAGTTGTGCAGCCAGCCTGATTATCGGCCGTTTGGAATCTTTAAAAATTCGGTAGCCAAATTCGGCATGCTTCTGAATCTCGTGGTATTCCTCACTCGTAAGCGGTGCGTCTTTATTCAGCAACGAATACGGCACAAAGGAATTACCCACGTTATGCAGCGGCAAAGCGGTCAGAAGTTGCTGAATTTCAGCCTCGGGCATTCCTGCCAGGCGAGCTAATAACTCGCTCATGTGATTTAAGCGCTGGGCATGGTACTCATCGGTTTCACGGCTGTCCATAGCATCGCCCAGGCGCTGCACAATCTCATGATGAGTTTCGTTCAGCTCGGCACTGTCGAGCAGATTATCAAAGGCTAGCTGCACATTTTCAGTAAACTTTTGCACCAGGCGTTTGTCGATATCGTTTACCGGGCGCGGTAAACCGGTTAAAAATAGCAACGACCCGTGATTTTTATCACTGCGACAATATGCAACCAGATGCTCTTCAGCATACACCACCTGCTGTTGTTGCAGCGCATCCTGGCACAGCTTATATTCAAACTCGTTAAGTGAATCCTTGAGCCGGTAGCCTTCTTTACCGGCATATTCACCGTTACCGGCAAAAATATACATCTCGCCCGCCTGGCTGACGGGTTTAGGCAGTGCCACGGCAGAGGTAATATACGCAGCGTTTTTCGCTCCGCCCAGAATAGAGGCCAGCTGTTGGATCAGGCCTCGCATAAACCCTTCCAGTGAGCGCGAGGAAAATAAGTCGGCCGACGCATCAATGATTTTTTCCAGTCCTGCCCGGGCTTCCTCAATAGCAATGATGTCACGATAAGAGCGCAATGCGGCAATGATAACCGTAAAGAGCTTCTGCGCAGTCAGTTCCGTTTTGGATTTATAATCATTGATATCGTAGTTAATTATGACGTCTTTTTCCGGTGCCTGACCAGGCTGACCGGTGCGCAGAATGATCCGGGTAAAATGGTTTTCCAGATCATTTCGAATGTAATCGGCGACTCTAAGACCAGCATCGTCAGACTCCATCACCACATCGAGGAGCACTACGGCAATATCGTTATGTGCGCGCAGTACCCGCTTGGCTTCTTCGCCATCGAAGGCACTCATAAAGGTCAGCGCTCTGCCGTTCAGCGTAAAGTCGTTTAGCGCCAGTTTGGTAATGGCGTGAACTTCTGGCTCATCATCAACGATTAATACCTTCCAGTAGCCAACTTCGTCCGCCTCAGGTTCATCATCGTCAGCGACAAACAAAAACTCGTCATCGTTCATTCTGCATATCCATCCTGTCTGAGTATTTCAGTTCCCTTAAGCTTATGTAGAAGCTAGGATTTTCGCCACTGAGCCAGTGTAATTCTTGGCAATCCGTTTAAATCGTCTATGCCCTGGCAGCCGCTAAACCCTCGCTCTTCGAAAAGCTCCTTTATCGACTCATGCTGAGTATACCCGTGTTCTATTAACAACCAACCACCTGATGTTAAAAAATCAGGGGCCCGTTGAATAATGTCACGGATATCTTCCAGTCCATCCACACCAGCGGTCAGCGCAGACGCAGGCTCAAACCGCACATCGCCCTGCTGCAAATACTCACTGTCAGATTCTACATACGGAGGATTGGTGACAATCAGGTCAAACTGATTGGCTGGAGCCATGGCATCGAACCAGTGACTAAGCAGCCAGTTAACCGTTAACTGGCCATTCAGCTGCGCATTTGCCGCCGCCAGGTCAAGCGCTTCGGAGATGCGATCCACACCAGTAAGGTGCCAGGCCGGTTTTTCCGTTTTTAAAGCCAGCGCAATTGCTCCCGTCCCGGTGCCCAGATCACAGACGCTGGCAGTATCGGGCAACGCCAGCGCCAGGGCGGTTTCAACCAGCAATTCGGTTTCAGGGCGTGGGATCAGCGTGCTTTCATTGACCTTGAGAGTTAATGACCAAAACTCACGCGTACCGGTAAGATAGGCCACAGGGTGGCCTTCACGACGTCTGGCGATAAGATTTTTAAAGTGGCTGTACTGAGATGACGTTAACGACTTATCGGGCCAGGTAAACAGATAGGTGCGCTGGCATTCCAGCACGGCACAGAGTAATACCCGACTATCTACGGCAGGTGATTCGCCTTGTTGCAGTTCACTCGTTGCCCAGGCCAGCGCCCGGGCAATCGTAACAGGATCGGTATCCTTTTGATGCACTGTTAGTCGTCGGCCAGCGAGGCCAGCAGATCAGCCTGATGTTCCTGACGGATAGGTTCAAGCAGCAGACCCAGATTCCCTTCGATAACTTCGTCCAGACGATATAAAGTAAGGTTAATACGGTGGTCTGTGACCCTGCCCTGGGGAAAGTTATAGGTACGAATTCGTTCAGAGCGGTCTCCGCTGCCCACCAGGTTGCGGCGTGTCGAGGCTTCTTCGGCGGCACGCTTATCTTCTTCAATCTGGTTTAGCCGGGCCGACAGAACAGACATCGCTTTCGCCCGGTTTTTATGCTGCGACCGCTCGTCCTGACATTCAACTACCACGCCTGAAGGCAAGTGCGTAATCCGAATAGCCGAGTCGGTTTTGTTAACGTGCTGACCACCGGCACCGGAAGCTCGAAAGGTATCGATGCGCAGTTCAGCCGGATTGATCTCAATGGCTTCTGATTCCGGTATTTCGGGTAATATTGCCACGGTACAGGCAGAGGTATGAACGCGCCCCTGAGACTCTGTTTCCGGAACACGTTGCACACGGTGACCACCAGACTCAAACTTCAGTACACCATAAGCGCCTTCGCCGGTTACGTTGGCAATCACCTCTTTGAACCCACCATGCTCACCTTCGTTAGCACTGACCATTTCGATACGCCAGCCCTTGGTTTCAGCATAGCGGCTATACATGCGGAACAAGTCGCCGGCAAAAATGGCCGCTTCGTCGCCCCCGGCACCCGCCCGGATTTCGAGGAAGCAATTTCGGTCGTCATTCGGATCGCGGGGTAACAGCAGGATTTGTAAATCGGCTTCCAGACGCTCTATTTCCTGCTTGGCCGCTTTCATTTCTTCCTGCGCCATTTCCCGCATCTCAGCATCATCTTCGGCCATCATTTCTTCGGCAGACGCTAAATCTTCTTCCGCTTGTTTATACGCGTTAAAACCCGCAACAACGTCTTCTAACTGGCTGAATTCTTTTGATAAGGAACGAAATTTATCCTGATCCCCTATTACGCCGGGATCGCTCAACAGCGCTTGTACCTCAGCAAAACGTTCAACCAGGTTTTCCAACTTAATGACAACGGATTCTTTCATACTTTTCCTGAAATAAAATACAGATTATCTGGACTCGTCATTGTCCAGTTCAAACACCCGACTCAGCCACTTTGTGGTGTGCTGATCAACCTGCGTTGACGCATCCCGCAATGCACGGGTAGGTGCATGTAATAAGTTATTGGTTAACTTGTAAGCCAGCTCTTCAACTACCGTCTCGGCCGCTTTGCCTTCCTGCAGTTGTTTTAATGCTTTGTCGACCAGTTCCTGACGCTGCAGATTGCCGCGATCGCGGTATTGTTTAACCAAATCCACCGTTTGCCGGGACTGTTGCCACTGTAGGTAGCTAATGACCTGCTGCTGGATAATTTTAACAGCTTCTTCAGCGGCCTGCTCACGGGAAGCCATATTTTGTTGCACAATGTGCTGCAAGTCATCCACAGTGTACAGGTAGGCGTCGCCTAATTCGTTGACCTGGGCTTCAATATCCCTGGGCACGGCCAGGTCAACCATAAACATCGGCAGGTTACGGCGCTGTTTAAGCGCATCCTCTACCATCCCCTTACCAATTAGCGGCAGCTGACTAGCGGTTGAACTGATCACAATATCAAATTTGTGCAATGTTTCCGGTAGCTGACTCAGGGTCATAACCTCAGCACCCAGCGTGCCTGCAAGGTTCTCCGCACGGGCCCGGGTGCGATTCGCAACGGCCAGTTTCTGAACGCCCTGTTCTTTGAGGTGCTGGGCAACCAGTTCAATGGTTTCTCCGGCACCCACCAATAATACTGAGCGCTCAGGTAAACGAGCGAAAATGTGTTTTGCCAGTTGCACCGCGGCAAAAGCCACCGAGACCGCATTCGCACCAATCTCGGTTTCGGTTCTAACCCGCTTGGCTACGGCAAAGGTATGCTGAAACAATTTATCAAACTGGGTATTCACCATGCCAGAGTGCTTGGCATTATTGTAAGCCTGTTTAATTTGGCCCAGAATTTGCGGTTCACCAAGAACCAGTGAGTCCAGCCCACTGGCCACTTTCATCACATGTTCAATGGCGGCAGCCTGTTCATAAATGTAGGCATTAGCACTTAACTGGCTGGCATCAACATTATGAAAATCTGCTAGCCATTCAATGAGTTGGTCGGCACAGCTCGATTCGGAAGACACATAAACTTCGGTGCGATTACAGGTAGACACAATCACCGACTCTTCAACGCCATTCAGGTGGTTTAATGACGACAACGCCTCAACCAGCGAATCCGGTGTGAACGCTACTTTTTCGCGCAACTCAACCGGAGCAGTTTTGTGGTTAATTCCGAGGGCAATCAGGGTCATGGGGTTCGTTTACGGCTACAATGGAGCGGCATTGTACGAAAAAGCCAAAATGATTGAAAGTGTCGATAGTTCTATGTTCAACTATCAACCCGATAGATTTTATAGGTTAGCCCGTGTTTCGTCAGGTATTTATCTTTCTGTTTGTAATCCTTCTCAGTGCCTGTGCAACACGTCCGCAGGCCCCTCAGGGGCAGATTAACTTACCGGCTCAGCTGATCAAGCTTGACGCCATTAAGCATTGGAATATTAATGGTAAGCTGGCTTTAAAAGAGCCGGAAAAATCGGTCAGTGCCACACTTCGCTGGCAGGTGACGGACCCCTTATTTACCTTCAGACTCAGTAACTTTTTAGGTGTTACCCTGGTCGATATGCAACAAAGCGAGGATGGGGCACGGCTGGAGGCTGACGATGAAATATACACCGATCCTTCGGCGACCGCCCTGCTCTACCAGACCACCGGCTGGGACATTCCACTAGAGCAGTTATTAAGCTGGGTGAAAGGCGTGCCCCGGGCCGGCGATAATTATACCCTGAACGAAAACGGCCTGTTAAAACAGCTCAAGCCTGGCTGTCGCCAGTGCGCCGGCTGGCAGGTAGACTATGCGCAGTACGGGCAGGTAGATGACGTTTTCCTGCCTCACAATATAAAACTGACCAATACGGCTCAGCCTGAACAGTGGATAAAAATAAGAATCTCGCAATGGACACTCAATTAAGTCGCGACTGGTGGCCGAGCCCGGCCAAACTCAATTTGTTTTTACATATCCTGGGCCGCAACGAAAAAGGTTATCACCTGCTGCAAACCCTTTTCCAAATGCTCGATGTGGGTGACGCACTGGCGTTTGAAGCCAATCACACCGGCATCATCAGGCTGGCAACCCCCATTTCCGGGGTTAATACTGAAGATAACTTAATTTACCGTGCCGCCAGGTTGTTGCAAAACCATACCAACACATCCCAAGGGTGCGACATTTACATTGAAAAACAATTACCTATGGGTGGTGGCATTGGCGGAGGCTCGTCTAACGCCGCGACCACTTTGGTGGCTCTGAATCATATTTGGCAGTGTGGTCTGTCCACTGAGGCTTTGGCTGCACTGGGTCTGGAACTGGGTGCAGATGTACCGATTTTTGTACACGGGAAAACGGCTTTCGCCGCGGGTGTAGGCGAACAGATACATCCTGTCAGCCTCGATGACAGCTGGTATCTGGTGGTGTTCCCCGGGGTGAATATAAGCACTGCAGAGGTGTTTTCACATCCAGATTTACCGCGCGATACCCCACCTATTGACTGGCAGCATTATACTTTTGATGCAACGCAAAATGATTGTCAGAAAATTGTCTGTAAAAGCCAACCGGAAGTTGCAAAATTATTACAGTGGTTGTTACACTACGCACCGTCGAGGATGACAGGCACAGGCGCGTGCGTATTTGCTACATTTAGTGACCCGGATCAGGCAAAGGCAGTGCAGCAAGCGCTTCCTGAAAACTGGTACGGATTCGTTGCCAAAGGCGTAAATACCTCACCGCTTCAATTAAAATTACAACAGGTGTCCTGAGCCAGAACGACTAACATTGATGGGGTATAGCCAAGTTGGTAAGGCAGCGGGTTTTGATCCCGCCATCCGTAGGTTCGAGTCCTGCTACCCCAGCCACCTCCTACTTAAAATGCACTGAGGAAACACTTGTGCCAGACATGAAGCTCTTTGCAGGTAACGCTGTTCCTGAACTAGCCCAGAAAGTTGCCAATCGCCTCTATACCAAACTTGGAAATGCCACAGTTGGCCGTTTTAGCGACGGCGAGATAGCAGTAGAAATTCATGAAAACGTCCGTGGTTCGGACGTTTTTATTATCCAGTCTACCTGTGCACCTACCAATGATAACCTGATGGAGCTTATTGTGATGATTGACGCCCTGCGTCGTGCATCAGCTGGCCGAATCACTGCGGTTATTCCTTACTTTGGTTATGCGCGCCAGGATCGCCGGGTGCGTTCGGCCCGGGTGCCGATTACGGCCAAAGTGGTTGCTGACTTTCTGTCTAACGTAGGCGTTGACCGCGTATTAACCATCGACCTGCACGCCGAGCAAATCCAGGGGTTCTTTGACGTACCGGTAGACAACGCGTTCGGAACACCAATCCTGTTAAACGATATGTTTCAGCGTGATTTCGTTGAGCCCATCGTGGTTTCGCCAGATATTGGCGGTGTAGTGCGAGCTCGCGCTACAGCTAAACTCCTTAACGATACCGATCTGGCTATTATCGATAAACGCCGTCCGAAAGCTAACGTAGCCCAGGTAATGAACATTATCGGTGACGTTAAGGATCGCGACTGTATTATCGTTGATGACATGATCGACACCGGCGGTACCCTGGCGAAAGCGGCGGAAGCCCTGAAAGCCCATGGTGCACGTAAGGTTTATGCCTATGCTACCCACGCTATTTTCTCGGGCAACGCAGCCAACAACCTTAAAGAGTCTGTGATTGATGAGATTATTGTTACTGACAGTATTCCATTGAGCACTGACATGGCGGCGATTGGTAAAGTCAAACAACTTACGCTGTCTGAGATGCTCGCTGAAACAATCCGTCGTATCAGCAATGAAGAGTCAATTTCTGCAATGTTTGAATACTAAGCACTGATAATTCGTTTTCAAAAGCCAGCATTGCTGGCTTTTTTATTGCCTGCCTGTTGCGCTGTTCAGGCAAATCAGTGAGCTGTTGCTATAGTTAAAGAATGATGGTGAACCGGCCTCTTCTTTTCATGACATCCTTTCGCGCACAGGTAAGTATCTTTCTGTTTTGTCTGATGCTTTCTCCCTGTATTGGTGCCGAAAACAGCCCGGTTTCCGACCAGCCCCAACACGTTAATACCTTAACAGCCGATACTGACCACGTGCATTTAAACGAAGGTATGTATTACTTCGAAGCTTTCAGTAAAATGTCCCTCAAACAAATTCGGGGATTACCCGATAAGGACTGGCAGTTTCATCACAGTTCATCGCTTTTTTTAGGTTCTGGCCAGTCTTATATCTGGGTTAATATCCCGCTGCAAAGAATGCCGGGAGCGCCATCATCGTGGGTAATGACGCTTGACTGGCCGCTGGTGAAATCCATCGAATGGTTTCACTACAATGAATCCGCTAACGCAGTCATAGCATCAGGCCAGTTTACGGACTGGCAAATTCCGCCTGATTCTGCCGATGAGTTCCCCTTTGCGATAACCCTGTCACTGAGAAGCGATAGCGTTAACATCCTGTACCTGCGGATGCTACCGTCAGAAAAAGCGTTGCTGCCGGTAACCCTGTGGCCAGAGGAAAGCTTTAGCGACCACCAGTTGCAGCGAAACTGGTATCTCGGGTTATTTTACGGCGTGTTGTTTGCCATGTTTGGCTACAATTTATCGCTTTTTCTATTCCTGCGTCACAAAGCGTTTGCCGCCTACTGTTTTTATGTCGCTACCATGGCGGCTTATACCCTGATAATGAATGGTGCCGGGGTCGCCTGGCTATGGTCAGACTATCCGGCATTTCTTGCCTACGCATACCGGCTTCTTGTGCCACTTGGCTTTTTTGCAGCATTAATGTTCATCCGGCAGTTTCTGCTGCTTAAACACCGTGGTGTGTTTCTTAATCTAAGCAGTCAGATTGTCTGCTATCTGTGGCTGGCAATACTGCTACTGGCGCCGGTTGTCCCCGCGGCGATAGTCATTCCCATAATCGATATATTCGGGCTTATAAACTGTTTGTTTGCCATTGGTGTGTCTGGCTATCTGTGGATGAAAGGCGACAAATCAGCCAAGTACCTCACACTGTCCTGGTCGGTACTTATCGCCAGCACAGTCATCTTAATACTCGGTCTCAATAATGTTATTCCCTACGTTATCGAACTGCATTATTTACAAAATATAGGCGTGACTATTGAAGCCCTGTTGCTGTCTATGGCCCTGGCCGAGCGCATAAACCGGGATCGCAAGATGCGTTCTGAAGCACAGAATATCGCCTTGCAAATGTCCAATGAAGCAGCCAAAGCCAAAGAAAGTGAAGTTGCGGCTCAGCAGCGTCTGCTCGGTATCGAACGGCGAGTCAAAGAAGAACTGTCACTGAAAGTCAACGAGCAGACCAGAGAATTGAAAGTTGCCATGCAGAAGTTGCAGATCATGAACAAGGAGTTGGAGCGCTTGAGCTTAACTGATCCCTTAACCGGCCTTGCCAACCGGCGCTACTTTGACAAGCGGTTTAGTGAAGAAATCCAGCGCGCCAGACGTAACCAGTCTCTTATCGGTGTGCTGATGCTGGATATCGATCACTTCAAACAGATCAATGACACACTGGGCCATCAGGCAGGCGACCATGTCATTCAGTCTCTTTCAGCACTGATCCAGCGCGTCAGTGGCCGCGCCAGCGATCTCCCGGCCCGTATAGGTGGTGAAGAATTTTGCCTGCTGGTTTGTAATGAATCAAAAGGCCGTATCGCCACTCTTGCCGAATCGTTACGAGAGAGTGCCGCCTCAGTACCGGTTAAATACCGCAACGAGATAATTAGCTACACCATAAGTGTGGGTGTATGCAGTGTAATCCCAACGACCAGCACCAACCCTTCTGCACTTTTAAAATTAGCCGATGACGCCCTTTACCAGGCAAAAAAGGAAGGTCGTAACCGGGTAGTGATTGCCAGTGACCAAGCCATCGACAGCTAAGTTGCGCAGTGGCTGATAAACCGCTAATGTAGTTTCATATTTTCGCTACACCAGAGACCTTCGTTTGCTGCCCCAGTCCATCGCCTTATTCTGGCCACTGTTAGTCAGTCTGGTATTAGTCACGCTTTTTCTCTCCCTGTTAAACTGGCTGTTATTAAAACGCCACTCACATCTGAGCGGTGAAAAAAAGCTCCCCCGACAACTCACCCTGCTGGTTGCTAACATTGTAGGCGTTATTGCTATCGTCCTGACCCTGCCGGTCAGTGAAGCAATTCAAAACCAAATCCTCGCTCTGATCGGTATTTTACTCTCGGGTATGGTGGCTTTCTCTTCTACATCCATTATGACCAATGTCATGGCCGGCTTAGTCTTACGCTTCAATAAGCCCTTCCGGATTGGGGATTTTGTCAGGGTAAATGGCTTCTTTGGCCGGGTGGCTGAGATGGGACTGCTGGACACCGAAATTCAAACCGAAACCCGGGAGCTAATTTCATTTGCGAATTCAACCCTCGTTAACAGCCCGTTGACGGTGGTGCGTTCCTCAGGGGCTATTATCTCGGTTGAACTGAGCCTGGGTTACGAAATACACCATGCTAAAGTAGAGAAACACTTACTGGTGGCGGCCGCAGAATGCGGCCTCGAAGACAGCTTTGTGCAAGTCATTGCGTTAGGGGATTTTTCGGTTTCTTATCGTATTGCCGGCTTGCTCACCGATGTTAAAAGTATGCTTAGCGCGCGCTCAAAGTTACATAAAGCGGTGCTCGACAGTCTGCATCAGGCAGGAATTGAAATAGTCTCTCCGGCCTTTACCAATACCCGGCCCCAGGAGCCGGGCAACGTTATGATCCCTACGGCACCCAAAAAAGCAAAAACCCCGGAGCCGGAGCAAAGCCGCCCTGAAGCGGTTATTTTTGATAAGGCTGAAGAAGCCGAAGCCGTACAGCAAGACCGGGTTGCGCTGGAATCGCAAATTACAGCGCTGCAGGCCGCCATAAAAGAGGCCGACAGCGAAGAAAAATCACTGCTAAAAGAGCAATTGGATTTTACCAGGGCAAAGCTCGACGAATTAAATACAACGGTGGCTAAAGAAGAAGGCAGTGCAACACCGCCTTCATCCCGTTAGGCTATTGGTTGAATAAAGGAATGAAAGCCGCCTTAAAACGTGTCCAGTCTTCAAACTGCGGCATATGCCCTAATCCATCGAGTTCGATGAGCGTGCCTTTTTGTAGCGTATCGGCAACTTTTTTACCCAGCACCTGATACTGCCCAAGCTTATAAGTCACACCGGGTTTCTTAAACGCTCTGCCCGGACCGGTTCGGTCCCGGGTGCCAATGATCAGGGTTAATGGCACCGTTAGCTGGGGTAGATCATTCACAATGGGTTCGCTGAATATGGGGTTATAAGTTAACGCATTATTCATCGCAACACGTGGGTAGTCAGGGTGTTTCAACTGGCCGATATGCGGTTCAAGCAACTCCTGATAGGCTGGCCGCCATTTACCGTCATAGTAGTTTTTCTGCTGATAACGGCGAAGACTCTCTGGTGTTTTTTTAAGTTCATTGGCCAGAAACACCTGCGGGTCCTGGTAATCTACCCATTTAAGATAGTCTTCCAGTCCGATGGGGTTAATTAAAATAACTCGTGCAGTTTATCTTTTACATACTTAGCGAATTTTACCGCCAGCATACCGCCCATGGAGTGACCAACAATTATCGCCTGCTCAACCTCAATGTGCTCCAGCAGTTGCCTGGTGTTATTAGCCAGACCCGCAAACGAATACTGGTAGTGTTCAGGTTTGCTGGATTTACCAAACCCTATCTGATCCGGCACAATCACCCGGTATGACCTGGCCACTAATTCACGGGCCACGCGCTCCCAGTAAAAACCAGCAAAATTTTTGCCATGCAGCAACACTACGGTTCCTGTCACTTTTTGTGGTTTTATATCCATATAAGCCATCGACAGAGTTTGTCCCTGGCTGGTAAAAGAGAATCTGGCAACGTCAAAGGGGTATTCGAAATTATCGAGCGTCGCATTATAAGGCGCTATATCGTCACTTTGCTGCGCGGCACTCAGCGGCGAAATAACACTTAGAAAGCAGATAAAGCCAGCCATAAACTTATGAAAATAGTGCATCCAGTCTTCCTTAATTATGTCTGACATTGGCAATAGCATTACGTGGCAGATGAACCTGACCAGCAATCCCCTGCTCACTAACGCTGAGTGTTAAGTTCTGACATACTGCCTTTTAGCAGAGCCAGGCGTCTGCCGTGTGCTGTGGGTTTAACAGGGTCAGCCGCACCTTTTCGCTCCCCTTTGGGTAATTCATTGCCCGTTCAGGCTAAGCCCTGCATACTGTAATTTTGAGGCACTAACGAAACTAACAGGTAATCAAAAATGCGAACCTTAAGTGCAGTACTTTTAATCATTGCCATGGCAGGCGGGCTTTCGGCCTGTGCTGACAGTAAGGAGTCATCGCCAGTGAACAAAGAAAATGCCATGAGTTCGGCTCAGGCCACTACGGTTTTTACCGGTACTATTGTGTATAAACAGTTTGAAGGTGGTTTTTTTGCGCTGCTGACCAACGATAATCAGCGTTATACCCTGCGACATTTGCCCACCGCCTATCGCCTTGACGGCCTGGTGGTTGAAATCAACGGCAGTGTCAATAAAGACATCATTACCACCACCCAGTTTGGCGAATTACTCGAAGTCGATACGGTGAAAATACTCGATGACAGCCATGCCTCGCCACCGAAGACAGGCCCGCGTAAATTAAAATCCCTTTGAGGTTTGTATCTTCTGGCATCGGGTGGTAGAATTCGCCGCCTTTTAATTTAGGGCAAGGTAATTATTTTACGCTTTTAACGGCTGAATTACCTTTTCATGGCAGATTTTGGTCGCAAAAATCTGTGAACAATCATTTTTTATTATTTTGGAGACATCTGATGTCTGATGCGATTTTTAATCTGGATGCAGAAGTCCGTACTGACCTGGGGAAAGGTGCGAGCCGCCGCCTTCGTCATGCTGACAAAGTACCTGCGATCCTTTACGGTGGCGAAGAAGCGCCAGTATCTTTAACTCTTGACCACAACAAAGTAATCAACGCTGCTGATTTTGAAGCGTTTTACTCACATGTTCTGAAACTGAACATCGATGGTAAGCAAGTTGAAGCTCTGCTGAAAGACGTACAACGTCACCCGTTCAAGCCTAAGATTACTCACCTGGATTTCCAACGTGTAATCGCTGGTCAGGACGTACACACTTCTGTTCCAATTCACTTCATCAACGAAGAACAGTGCCAGGCCGTTAAAGACGGAGGTATTGCTGAACACCACGTAAACGAAGTTGAAATCACTTGTCTGCCTAAAGACCTGCCTGAGTTCATCGAAGTAGACATGGCTAACGTTGAAATGGATCAAACCCTGCACCTGTCAGATCTGACTCTGCCAGCAGGCGTTTCTTCTGTAGAACTGGCTAAAGAAGACGAAGCACACAACCTTGCTGTGGTAACTATCAAGCCAGCGCCAAAAGCGCCAGCCGCTGACGAAGCAGAAGGTGAAGAAGACGCTACTGAGGAATAATTCCCTTGGCAGACATTCGTCTTATTGTGGGCCTGGGTAATCCAGGCCCCGAATACGAACAAACACGCCACAATGCGGGAGCGTGGTTTTTACAAGAACTCGCATCGACGTTTAATACCTCTCTTTCTCCTGAAAGCAAATTCTTTGGCAAAACCGCCCGAATTACCCTTGCTGGTCAGGACATCCGTTTGCTTTACCCCACAACGTTTATGAATAAAAGCGGGCAGTCTGTTGCCGCGCTGGCGAACTTTTATCGTATAGAGCCCTCACAAATGCTGGTTGCTTTTGATGAGCTGGATTTACCGCCAGGCGTTGCCAAGTTTAAAGTAGGTGGCAGCTCAAGTCAGAACGGCATTCGGGATATCGTCTCGCGGATGGGCAATAATCGTGACTTTTTACGCTTGCGCATTGGCATTGGCCATCCGGGCCATAAAAGCAAAGTCACCGGCCACGTGCTGGGTAAACCTGCGCAACAAGAAAGAGAAGCAATTGAACAAGCGATTGATGAGGCAGTTCGTTGTACTGAAATTTTACTTAATAACGATCTAAAAATGGCGCAAAATCGCCTTCATAGTTTTAAAGCAGATAATTAACTTCAAATTTTCAAGGGCTCCATTATGGGATTTAAATGTGGCATTGTCGGCCTGCCGAACGTCGGTAAGTCAACGTTATTCAATGCATTAACCAAAGCGGGTATCGAGGCTGCAAACTTTCCGTTCTGTACCATTGAACCCAATACCGGTGTGGTACCGGTGCCGGATCTGCGCTTAGATAAGCTGGCAGAAATCGTTAATCCCCAGCGCGTTATCCCCACCACTATGGAGTTCGTGGATATTGCGGGCCTGGTTGAAGGTGCCTCTAAAGGTGAAGGTCTGGGTAATAAATTCCTGGCCAATATCCGTGAAACCGATGCGATTGGTCATGTAGTGCGCTGCTTTGACAATGAAAACATTGTGCACGTTGCCGGTAAAGTCAGCCCACAGGACGATATTGATATTATTAATACCGAACTGGCACTGGCAGACCTGGAAACTACTGAAAAAGCCATTCATCGTGTCGCTAAACGGGCTAAAGGTGGTGATGCCGATGCCAAGTTTGAGCTGAAAGTACTGGAAAAAATTAAACCGACACTGGATGAAGGCCATCTGCTGCGCTCACTGGAATTGAGTAAAGAAGAACTGGCGGCTATCAGCTACATGAACATGCTGACCCTTAAGCCCACCATGTACATTGCCAACGTAAATGAAGACGGCTTTGAAAATAATCCTTATCTGGATCAGGTACGGGCCATTGCTGAAGGTGAAAATGCCGTGGTGGTTGCCGTTTGTGCCGCCATTGAGTCAGACATTGCCGAACTGGACGATGAAGACCGCGAAGAGTTTATGGCCGATATGGGTCTGGAAGAGCCGGGACTGAATCGCGTTATCCGCGCTGGTTATAACCTGCTGACGCTGCAAACCTATTTCACCGCTGGTGTTAAAGAAGTGCGCGCCTGGACCTTCCCTGAAGGCTCTACTGCGCCACAGGCGGCTGGAAAAATTCATACCGATTTTGAAAAAGGCTTTATTCGCGCTGAAATCGTTGGCTACGACGCTTTTGTTGAGTTTAATGGCGAGCAAGGTGCCAAGGATGCCGGTAAATGGCGTTTGGAAGGTAAAGATTACATCGTTAAAGACGGCGACGTGATCCACTTCCGCTTTAATGTCTAAGCATTTGACTAGCAAATAACCAGGCCCTCAGCGATGAGGGCTTTTTTATTTCCGTTAGATGGTGCTATCGTTGCCATGCTAAAAACACATTAATTCGCACAAAAACACGCCATCCGCGGCTGTTTTGGCTGAATTTCCAGCGCTGACGCACAGATATTAAGCAGTTGAACAAATGAGTTAAAAAAGGGGTTGACGACCCCAGTTCATATACGCATAATACGCGCCACTTCCTGAGAGGGAAGTAAAACAATCGGAGGCTACGTAGCTCAGTTGGTTAGAGCACATCACTCATAATGATGGGGTCGCAAGTTCGAATCTCGCCGTAGCCACCAACCTCGCAAACCCAGTTTATGGGTTTTTTAATGTGCGAGACACTGCGCGGAAGTGGTGGAATTGGTAGACACGCTGGATTTAGGTTCCAGTGCTTCACGGCGTGAGAGTTCAAGTCTCTCCTTCCGCACCATTTGGGGTATAGCCAAGTTGGTAAGGCAGCGGGTTTTGATCCCGCCATCCGTAGGTTCGAGTCCTGCTACCCCAGCCATATTAAGAACGCCAGTCGCATGACTGGCGTTTTTGTTTTCAGACTTCCCACCTTTTACTGCTGCGGTATGGTACATTTTTGCCATCACCCACTAAAGATGTCTGTGCAATGCCTAACAACCTGTCTGCAACACTCATTAAACTGTTATCCCCTTTTTTGTTATTGCTAGCCTCAGCGGCAATATCAGAGCCTGTAGAGCAAACAGCAGAGCTTGATGGACAGTCGCGCAGTTGGCGACTGTTTGTGCCGGACAATATCGGTAGCGGGGCTCCCTTGCCTGTCGTATTCAACTTTCATGGTACCGGCTCCACACCAAAACAGAGTGCCGAGCTGAATGAATTGGAAAGCCTGGCAGAACAGCATAAGTTTATTGTCGTCGCCCCCAAAGCTGAATTCAGCTATGAGCCTGGTGGTCGCCAAACCTGGAATGTTGAGCAACTGGATAGCCCGTACAATGATGTGGCCTTTATTAAAGGGCTGATTGCTCATCTGACGCAGCACTACCCCATCGATGCTTCTCGTATTTATGCTACCGGCTTTTCTGGTGGTGCGCGTATGAGCAGCCGTCTGGCCTGCGATCTGGCAGATACCTTTGCCGCTATCGCTCCCATTGCCGGTGTACGCTTTGCCCATAATTGCGAGCCAGCCAGCGCCATGCCGGTGCTCACCTACCACGGCACGCAGGATCCGGTTAATCACTATCAGCATCAGGCCGATTCGCCGCGTTACTGGCACGAGGGCGTAGAGCCGGCAATTGAGGACTGGGTTAAGTTTAATGGCTGTGAGAACACCACTACCACTGCTATTCGTGCAGGCATTACTAAAACCGTCTGGTCTGACTGCCGTGACGACGTAGAAGTGATTTTTTACCGCTCAGAACAGGCAGGCCATACCTGGCCTGGCAGCCCTAAAGCAGACATCCTGGCGAAGTATGGTCTGGGCAGCACCGATGACTTACCCATGTCCGAAATCATCTGGGCATTTTTAAAGCAATATCAGCGCCAGTAACATCACTCCGTTTCGCTAAGTCACCGAAGTCCGTGTTGTTTTTACTTTACAGTATACGTTCAGACCGGCACACTGATATGCGTGTCTTGTTACGGTTAACGCAATCATCCGTAACAAGACGATGGTGTAACCTCCTTCCACATAATAATTAAACAGGATTTCTTCAGTGCTCAACGACATCGTTGCGTTTATTAATAATATTCTCTGGGGTAACGGCCAGGTTCTTATTTATATGCTGCTCATATGCGGCATATGGTTTACCGTCAAGCTCGGCGGTGTGCAAATTAAACACTTTGGCCATATGTTCAGTCTGCTGAAAGGCAGCACCACCAGCAATAAAGAAGGGATAAGTTCATTCCAGGCACTGTGTACCAGCCTCTCAGCACGCGTAGGTACAGGGAATCTGGCGGGCGTTGCGGTAGCCATTTCGCTGGGCGGCGCTGGCAGTATCTTCTGGATGTGGGTCATTGCTCTTCTCGGCATGGCAACCGGTTTTGCCGAAAGTGTGCTGGGCCAGTTGTACAAGGTTAAAGACGATCATGGCGAGTTTCGCGGTGGACCGGCCTATTATATTAAGCAGGGGCTCAATAAAACCTGGCTTGCCGTAGCGTTTTCATTGTGCTTATTTCTGGGTTATGGCTTTATTTTTTCTGCCGTTCAGGCCAATACTATTACCGATGCACTGAACGCCGCCTACGACATACCCACCAGCTATTCGGGTATGGCGATTATTGCCCTGGCAGCGCTGATTGTGGTGGGTGGTTTACGGGGTATTGCCCGGTTTGCTGAGTGGGTTGTGCCGTTCATGGGCATTAGTTATGTACTCGCCGCGTTACTGGTTTGTGCAATCAATATCACCGAGTTACCGGCCATGCTGATGAATATTATTCAATCGGCATTTGGTCTTCAGGAAGCCGGTGCAGGCGCTATGGGTGCCGCCGTGAAAAATGGTATTCAACGTGGTTTATACTCCAACGAAGCAGGTTCTGGTAGCGTGCCTCATGCTGCAGCGAGTGCAGCGCCCAACCCTAACCACCCGGTTTCTCAGGGGTATATTCAAATGCTGGGCGTTTTCCTCGACACCATGGTGTTGTGTACCGCTACGGCATTTATTATTTTACTGGCCGGTGGCTCCAGCAGCGATCAGATGGAAGGTATCCGCCTGACCCAGTCAGCTATGGAAACGCACATTGGTGCCGGTGGTGCTGACTTTGTTGCCGCTGCCATTTGCTTCTTCTCGTTCACCTCGGTGGTGGCCAACTATGCTTACGGCGAAAGTAACCTGCATATGTTCAAGCTCGATAATAAAATGGGCCGAATAGCCTACACCTGCGGTTATCTGGCCATGATATTCTGGGGCTCCATGGCGGCTTTACCCGAGGTCTGGGCGGCCGCCGATATGGCGCTGGGTTTGATGTCTGTCATCAATATTATTGCCATCATGTGGATGACACCCACTATTGTCAGTATCAGCAAAGATTACTTTAATAAACGCGAACGCGGTGAAACACCGGAGTACAAAACCGGTGACTGTGAGATTCAGGGCAAAACCGAAGACGGCATCTGGTAACTAAATAGGGCCTGACTCATCAGGCCCTGTTTTACTCAGGCTGGATGCCACTCATACTTTGCAAACGCTTTATCCACGGGCGTATCGGCCAGGTGATTGATGTAATTGCTCATCACCTTCTGCGCCAGGATCAAAATAATTTCCAGTAGTTGCTGCTTGGTGTAACCCACTTCGAAGAATGCAGCGAGTTGTACCGCATCAGGGTTACCCCGGTCGACCAGAATGGCTTTAGTGGTTTCGCGCAGCACCTCGAGCTTGCCCGGCAGCGGGGTTTTATTGCGCAGAGCATCGGTGATGCTATCGTCTACTTTCATACTTTTGGCAATACCGGTGTGTGCGGGTACGCAGTAGTGACAAGCGTGTTCAACATTTGCGGTTTGCCACACAACAGTGAGCTCTTCTGCACTGAATGACGTATTCTGTGCCTGAGTATGTAAAAATTTATAGCTCAGCAACACCGACGGTGACTCTGCCATGATCCCATGTAAATTGGGGATCATGCCAAATGAAGCAATGGAGTCTTCCAGTAACGGCTGGGAAGCCTCAGGTGCGGTGTTCATTGTGTGAATGGTAAAATCTGTCATAGCTGTCCTTTATTTTTGACGGGTGAAGTTTTACCATAGCGCCTGAATGAACGATCGTTCAAGTTAAATTTGAGCGATCGTTCAAATCATATGTTATAAGGTAGATGAATGGGTTATCCACGGGAACAAAGTATTCAACAGGCAACTGAGGTTTTTTGGCTTAAAGGCTATCTGGGCACCGGCATGCGCGACTTGCAGACAGCGATGGATAAACGGCCCGGCAGCATTTATTCGGCTTTCGGCAGTAAAGAGGGTCTTTATCTTGAAGTCCTCAACCACTATACCGACGTATTGCATGAGCAGATTATGGCGGTGGCAAACAGTGATAATACCTTGCAACAGCTGCGTGAATTTCTGCGCTCCCCTTTAACAGTGGACGACAGCGCCGCTCACAAAATTCAGTGTTTAATAGTCAAAACTCAGGCCGACTGGGCAGAATTGCCCGAAGGGGTTAAAAATGCGCTGCAAACGGCGCTGGCAAATTTACGCGAAGCCTTTAAGGCGGTCATTATCAAAGCGCAAAGTGTAGGCGAATTGCCCCGGGAACTGCCTGAAGAACGAGTGGCTATGTGGTTACAGGGCCAGTTTATTGCCCTGCGGACACTGGCAACCAGTGTGGCGTTACCAGCAAGCCTGACCTGGATGGCCGATAAAATTGTTTCTGACCTAACCGGAGACTGGGCACAGTAGGCGCCAGGTGCCGGTATCCGCAACCGATTTAAGTTACCAGCATCTTGATCAGTTGAGCAACCAGCAAAATCATCAACAATGGCCAGAACCAGCGGGTCAGTTTCGACATGTCCTCACCACTCATCCGCCATTTGGATTTTTCCAGCAATGGCACAATAACCACCAGTGCCAGAAATAAAATGCCAATAATATAAAGTATGGTCATTAAGCTAATCCCATTGCGTATTTGAGAACCTGAGCCTTCACCGGCCCGGTATGTTGCGCCACTTTTAGCAAGCCATTACGCAGCCATTTAAGCGGCGCATGATCATTACTGAAAGCGGTATAAAAGCCATCCATTGCCGACATCATCAGCGCGTTGTCACGCTGGCGTGGTCGTTGGTAACCGGTATGTAAGCAAGCAGCAAAGTCCTCGCCGTTCGCCTGACCGTTGGCTGTTTGAGTCAACAGGCAAGCCACATCCTTAAACCCCAGATTTACGCCCTGCCCAGCCAACGGATTAATGGTATGCGCGGCGTCACCCACCAGAATAATGCCGGGCATAATATAGTCACTGGCATGTCTTCTAATGAGGGTGAAAGCGGCTTTATTCAATACCGTAAAGTCATCACCCAAGGGCGGGAAGTCCTCTTCAATCGCTTGTTTCAGCTGTACCGAGGATAATTTTGACAATGCAGCCAGACGCTGCGGACTGTCATACCAGATAAGTGACGCATAATTGTCATGCATAGGTAATAAAGCGCGGGGGCCAAGAGGCGTGAACTGTTGCCAGGTGCGGTCGGCTACCGGTTCGGTAAATTCAACAACAATTCCCATGGCTTGCTGCGCATACTGCCAGCCTGATATGCCAATACCGCTAAGCTGACGTACCTGGGATTCGGCCCCATCGGCACCAATCAGCCATTTTGCACAAATTTCTTCACCGCCTTCCAGGGTAATGGCCACCGGCTCATTATCATTCGCCGGGCGAGCTATCGCACTGATGTGCGCCGGCGAAAACCAACTGACATTACTAAACGCTTTTAACGCTTGATGGCATCCCAGTTGGACCAGGCGGTTTTCCACAAAATACCCCAGGCGCTCAAAACCGGCGTCACTGGCTATAAAGTCGGTACGGCAATCCGGCCGTTCCCATACTGATAACTCGCTGTAGGAACGCACCCGCATGGCTTCAATGTGCTGCCAGGCACCGAGCGCCTTCAACAAGTCTACGGATGCCACGCTGATGGCCGACATGCGCAGATCCGGCGGTTGCCCGGCAGCGAAAGGCTGCGGCGGACGCTGTTCTATAATCGCGACCTGATAACCCTGCTGTGCCAGGCCCAAAGCGGTGGCCGCGCCAACCATGCCAGCGCCATTAATACAAAAATCAAACATATAGGAACCCTGTTTATGTTCAGCGATTATGCCCGAACTCGCGGGCTAATTCTAATACCAATCCGTATAGACAATTGTTACACAAGCGCGTTATATCAGTGTGTTAGCAATAAATCATGGATTTTAAACTGTTACGTAAACTTGCCTTGGGCTGGATCGAAAAAGCGCTAAAATCCCACTCAGACCGGCTCACAAGGGTAGCGATCGGGGTTTATAACAGTTAAAATACGCGGCTATTTTGACCAAAATCGCTGCGCGCCGTGGATTGCCCTATGCAAACCCCTTTTTGCGCCAGCCTAACGTGATTATTAAATGTTATGAGTAAAAAGCTGTACATCAAAACCTGGGGTTGCCAGATGAATGAGTATGATTCGGAAAAAATGGCCGATCTGCTCGATTCAACTCACGGGTATACGCTGGCTGAAGAAGCGGAGCAGGCCGATGTTATTTTGCTCAACACCTGCTCTATCCGCGAAAAAGCTCAGGAAAAAGTGTTCCATCAACTGGGCCGCTGGAAGAATCTGAAAAAGACTAACCCGGATCTGATCATTGGTGTGGGCGGCTGTGTGGCCTCACAGGAAGGCGATCATATTCGTCAGCGCGCGCCTTTTGTTGATGTGATTTTCGGTCCGCAAACCCTGCATCGTTTGCCCGAGATGATTAATCAAATCCAGGCTGGCGAAACGGCTGTTGTGGATGTCAGCTTCCCCGAAATCGAAAAATTCGACCGCCTGCCAGAGCCCCGCGCAGAAGGCCCAACCGCATTCGTATCGATTATGGAAGGCTGTTCCAAGTACTGCAGTTTCTGTGTGGTGCCTTATACCCGTGGCGAAGAAGTCAGCCGCCCGGTGGATGACGTGTTGCTGGAAGTCGCCCAACTGGCGGAACAAGGCGTACGGGAAGTCAATCTGCTTGGCCAGAATGTGAATGCTTTCCGTGGTGAACACCACGACGGCAGTGTTTGCCGTTTTGCAGAATTGCTGGAATTGATTGCTGCCATTGATGGTATCGACCGAATTCGATACACCACGTCGCATCCGGTGGAATTTACCGACGATATTATTGCGGTTTACGAAACGGTGCCAGAGCTGGTTGATCACCTGCACCTGCCGGTGCAAAGTGGCTCAGACCGTATTCTGAATTTAATGAAACGTGGTCACACGGCCCTTGAATATAAATCAAAGATCCGCAAATTACGTAAAGTGCGCCCGAATATCAGCATGTCATCAGACTTTATTATCGGCTTTCCCGGTGAAACCGATGCTGACTTTGAAGCCACGATGGATTTAATTCAGGCGGTCGATTATGACCTGAGTTTCAGCTTTATTTACTCGGCGCGTCCGGGGACTCCGGCGGCGGATGCGGTGGATGATGTAAGTGAAGATGCCAAAAAACAACGTCTTTATTTATTGCAGCAACGTATTAATCAGCAGGCACTGCGCATTGCCCGCAACATGCTGGATACCGAGCAACGCATTCTGGTGGAAGGCCCATCGAAAAAAGACATAATGGAGTTACAGGGGCGTACCGAAAATAACCGTGTGGTTAACTTCCCGGGCACGCCGGATATGATAGGTGAGTTTGTGGATGTCAAAATCACCGATGTATTCAGTAACTCATTGCGTGGTGAAGTGGTTCGTCGTGAGGCCGATATGGGCCTGCGCGTTGCCGTATCACCACAAAGTATATTAGCCCGGCATCAGGCAGAGTTACCTGATGAACTTGGCGTAACCCAATTTCAACCTTCAATTTAAGAGGCAGTAAAGCAACTTGAGTAAACTGGTAAGTAATGAAGTAGTCCTGGAACCGGAAGATAATAAACGGTTGTCCAGTTTGTGCGGCCCGTTTGACGACAACATCAAGCAAATTGAACGTCGTCTGGGCGTCGAGA
Organism: uncultured Alteromonas sp.; assembly: GCF_913058315.1. GTDB lineage: Bacteria > Pseudomonadota > Gammaproteobacteria > Enterobacterales > Alteromonadaceae > Alteromonas. Next base: position 53,044 of record NZ_CAJXQY010000002.1, read on the forward strand.
TCACCTACCGCAACAACTTCTTTAAGATTGTTGGGGAGCCTCAACAAACCAATGGGGCTGTTGAATTACTCAAGTTACTGTATATCGAGACACAGCCGGTGAAAGGCCTGGTGCCGGATTTACCGCCCGAGCAGGTTCATCTTGCCATTCAGGAAGCCAATTGCCTGGAACGTGAGGAATCCGGCCAGTACGGCAGGGAAATTAATATCAAAACCAAGCGTGGCGTGATCAAACCACGTAATCCGCATCAGGCGCAATATGTAGCCAATGTGGTTAATCACGATATTACCTTTGGCATTGGACCGGCGGGAACCGGCAAAACCTACCTTGCAGTTGCTTGTGCAGTAGACGCCCTGGAGCGTCAGGAAGTGCGTCGTATTCTGCTCACCCGCCCGGCAGTAGAAGCCGGCGAGAAACTCGGTTTTCTGCCTGGCGATCTCTCTCAGAAGGTCGACCCCTACCTGCGCCCCCTTTACGATGCCCTGTTTGAAATGATGGGTTTCGAAAAAGTAGAAAAGCTCATGGAACGCAACGTTATTGAAGTAGCTCCGCTGGCATACATGCGCGGCCGTACGCTCAATGATGCGTTTATTATTCTAGATGAAAGCCAGAATACCACCGTGGAACAGATGAAAATGTTTCTGACGCGTATCGGCTTTAACTCTCAGGCGGTTATTACCGGCGATATCACCCAGGTAGATTTACCCCGAGGTGCACGCTCAGGTCTGCGCCACGCGATTAATGTACTGCAGGATGTGAATGATATCTCGTTTAATTTCTTCACCGCTGGCGATGTAGTACGTCACCCGGTTGTTGCCCGTATTGTGCAGGCTTATGAAGATTACGACGCTGAGCAGGAACGCATTCGGATTGCAAAAAAGGCTGCCCAGGAACAGGAAAAGCAAGACAAGTCTGATGAGAGTGACGATTAAGTGAGCGCCATTGTAGATTACCAGCAGGCCTATGAGGGCGACGCTGAACTGATTGCTTCGATACCAGACGAAGCCCAGCTTACTGCGTGGGCTTCATTGGTGCTAAATCACCTTAAGACGGGTGAAAAAGAGATCACCGTGCGGTTTGTCGGCAACGAGGAATCACAAACGTTGAATCACGAATATCGCGGCAAGGACAAGCCTACGAATGTGTTATCCTTCCCGTTTGAGTGCCCGCCAGAAGTGCCTCTCAACCTGCTGGGGGACCTGGTGATTTGCGTGCCGGTAATCGCCGCAGAAGCGGCTGAGCAGCACAAACAAATTGGCGATCATTACGCTCATATGATGATTCACGGTACGTTGCATTTACTGGGGTATGATCATATTGAAGAGGCAGAGGCCGACGCCATGGAGCAACTTGAAATTGCTCTGTTAGCCAAATTATCCATTGACGACCCGTATCAAGACGATTAACTTTGCAAAAGACGCAGACGCTTTTTCATTGTTCATGCGGGCCGTAAAGCCATAAATAAACAAGAAACAGACCCTATAACGCTAATTAGACACGGACATTATGAGCGACGATAACCCCCACTCTACCAACGGCTCCTCGGGAAAAAGCTGGTTTGATAAACTGAAGCTGTCATTCTCCGGAGAGCCGCAAAGTAAAGAAGACCTGGTTGAGGTCATCACTGAAGCCGAACAACGAGAGCTGATTGACCCTCAAACCAGAGAAATGATCGAAGGCGTTATCGGCGTCAACGAAATGCGGGTAAGAGACATTATGATCCCGCGCGCTCAAATGGTCACCATCGATATTGACCAGCCGGTTGAAGAATTTTTACCTGTCATGCTCGACAGTGCACACTCCAGATTCCCCGTAATCAATGAAGATAAAGATCACATCGAAGGCATCTTACTGGCCAAAGATCTGCTCCGCTATGCATTTATTAATAACGACGATCAGACCTTTCATTTACGTGATGTATTGCGCCCGGCCGTCATCGTCCCCGAAAGTAAACGGGTAGATGTACTGTTAAAAGAGTTCCGTCAGCAACGTTATCACATGGCCATCGTAGTCGATGAATACGGCGGTGTTTCAGGCCTGGTAACCATTGAAGATATACTGGAGCTGATTGTTGGTGAAATTGAAGACGAATATGATTTGGAAGAAGATGGTACCGATGATATTCGCCCGCTGAATAAATATACCTACTCAGTAAAAGCACTGGTGCCGGTAGACGAATTTAACCGTTTCTTTGAGACTAAATTCAGCGAAGAAGAAGCCGACACCATTGGCGGCATTGTGTTGAAAGCCTTTGGCCACATGCCTGCCACCAGCGATGAAATTGTTATCGACAATATCCAGTTTAAAATCACCAACTCGGATAAACGCCGGTTGATGCAACTGAAAGTGACCCTGCCAGACCTGGAGTAATTGGCTTGAGAAAGTGGCTTCCTTTAGTGCTGGTCCTGTTGGCCGGCACGTCGTTAACTATGGCCTATGCCCCTTTCGATTTATGGCTTATTACGCCTGTCGCTCTGGTGGTGGCGCTACGTCAATTACTCCTTACTGATACCCTTAAAAAAGCGTTCTGGCTGGGCTGGACCTTTGGTCTGGGTTGGTTTGGCGCCGGAGTAAGCTGGGTGCATGTGAGTATTGCCGACTTTGGCGGTATGCCACTCATTGCTTCAGTGCTGATGATGTTTTTATTAAGCGCTTATCTGGCGCTGTTTCCCGCCATCAGTTTTTACCTTGCCAAACGGTTTGTAAAGCCGGCCCTGCTGCCGCTATTGCTGCCGGCTATCTGGTTTTCGGCAGAATGGCTCAGAAGCTGGTTTCTGAGCGGCTTCCCGTGGTTGTCATTAGGGTATAGCCAGCTCGACAGTCCACTGGCCGGCTGGTTACCTGTAATAGGTGAAACCGGTTTGACCTGGCTGTTAATTGCCATTGTCAGCTCTCTGGCCTGCGCCACCGTCACCAAACGTTTTTTACAGGCCATTGTTGTTACCGGCACGCTAACAATTGCGGCGCTGCTGCTAAATACGGTTAACTGGGTCGAGCCGTCTGAGCCGGTGTCGATTGGCATGGCCCAGGGCAACATTGCGCAGTCGTTGCGCTGGGTGCCCGAGCAGGATGCGCCCACTATGAATACCTACCGGGCGCTTACCGACCTGATATGGGATAACGACATCATCATCTGGCCTGAAGCAGCCATTCCCAAACTGGAAATGCTCGCTCAGGACTTCATTATAGAGATGAACGATGAAGCTTCCCGGCACAACACGGCCATTATCACCGGCATCGTCAATTACAATTTTGAAAGTCAGGAAGCCTGGAATAATCTGATCGTTCTGGGGAATGCCCGCCCTGACGATAACCAGGGGCAGTACCGTTATTTTCACGGCAATCGATACGCCAAACACCACCTGTTGCCAATCGGTGAATTCGTGCCATTTGAGGACTTATTGAGGCCACTGGCGCCCCTGTTTGACCTCCCGATGTCATCGTTTAATCGCGGCGAATTTCAGCAGCCTAACCTGCTTGCCAATGGTCTGCATCTGGCCCCGGCCATCTGTTTTGAAATTGCCTTTCCGCGGCAGGTAAGAGCTAACCTGTACGCCAACACGGATTTTATTATTACCGTGAGCAACGATGCCTGGTTTGGCCGTTCCCACGGCCCGGCCCAGCATTTACAAATTGCCCGAATGCGGGCTAAAGAGCTGGGTATTGGCGTGATCCGCTCTACCAATAACGGTATATCGGCCTTTATCGACCATCAGGGAAAAGTGGTTGCGCAGTTGCCGCAGTTTGAAACTGCCGCTCTATCAGCCAGGCTACCAACCGTCTCAGGCAGCACCCCCTACCGTCGTTGGGGCGATTTTCCAATGTGGATGTTAACCGCTTTGCTTGGCGTGGTTTTCCTCATTATTAAACTGCGCGAGCGCGGCAGTCAGACCCATTAAGGTTTCCTCGCGCAATAGCGCTGCTTAATCGCGAATAAACTATACCTTGCGCTGGCTAACTGCTAGGTTTGTACCTTAAGCTTTAACATTCCAGAGTATTCAATGAAAACGATAATAACACTCCTTGCATTAACGCTGGGCGCTTCTGCCGCGTGTGCTAAAACCACCGTACTGACTGCCGACCGGATGATCGATGTAGAAAATGGCAAGCTGATCAATAATGCCGTGGTAGTGATGGAAGATAACACCATTGTGGCTGCCGGTTCGAAACGCTCGGTGACCATTCCGACTGATGCCGATGTGATGGAGCTGGGCGATTACACGCTTATGCCGGGACTCATGGACATGCACGTTCACCTCACCTCGGATGCCACCAAACACGGCTACAAGCGCCTGGCCGATTCCTTACCGCGTGTCACCCTGACTGGCGTAAAACACGCTAAAGCCACGCTGATGGCCGGCTTTACCACAGTGCGTAACGTTGGCGCGCCTGGTTTTGCCGATGTGGCGTTAAGGGATGCCATTAATGATGGCGACATACAAGGGCCACGGATGTTTGTGTCGGGCCCTTCACTGGGCGTAACCGGCGGACACTGCGACAACAACCTGCTGCCTTATGAGTTTCATACCGTCAGTGAGGGTGTTGCCGATGGCCCCTGGGCTGTGCGTGAAATTGTACGCCGCAATATTAAATACGGCGCCACGGTAATCAAATTCTGTGGTACAGGCGGTGTACTTTCCAAAGGCACTAAAGTGGGCGTACAGCAATACACCTTTGAAGAAATGCAGGCGCTGGTAGACGAAGCCCACATGCGCGGCTTAACGGTTGCCACTCATGCGCACGGTACCAGCGGCATTAATACAGCCATTAAAGCCGGCGTAGACTCGGTAGAGCACGTTAGCTTTCTGGATGAAGAAGGCATAAAACTGGCCCTTGAGCACGGAACGTATTTCTCAATGGATATCTATGTCACCGAATATATTCTCAGTGAAGGTGCAAAGGCGGGTATCCTTGAAGAAAGCCTCGCCAAAGAGCGAATTGTTGGCAAACGTCAACGCGAAAACTTTCAGAAAGCCGTTAAGGCCGGGGTGAAAATGGTATTTGGTTCCGATGCAGGGGTATATCCTCATGGCGATAACGGCAGACAGTTTGCCCGCATGGTGCGCTTTGGTATGTCACCAATGCAGGCTATTCAGGCTGCCACTATTCATCCTGCCACCCTGCTTAAGCAACAGGATAACCTGGGCAGTATCAGCGCTGGTAAAAAAGCCGACATTGTGGGCGTTAAAGGTAACCCACTGGATGATATTTCGCTGCTCGAAAACGTCGGCCTGGTGGTTAAAGATGGTCAAATAGTAAAATCAGTAGCCATGTAAAGCATTGATTAAATTAACACTTTAAAAAATCCCGCCAAATAGTGCGGGATTTTTTTATTGCCGCTATTGAAAAAAAGCCGCCAGCACATATCTCTTTTAGTGTCGGGGCTTAACGATAAGGCCGACGGAACCATCGCCGCTAAGCGGGATGGTGTTAAACCTAACTTTACATATTGCTTAATTGCGAGGATATGACTATGCGTACTATCGATCTATCTCCACTTTACCGTTCTTTTATTGGTTTTGACCGTCTGGCATCCATGATTGATGCAGCTTCTCAAAACGGCAATCAAACCACTTATCCGCCTTACAACATTGAGTTACTGGGCGAAGACAAATACCGAATCAGCATGGCCGTAGCCGGCTTCAGCAAAGACGATGTGACCATCGAAGTGCTCGAAAACGCGCTGACTGTGGCCGGTAAAAAAGACGCCGAGGAAAGCCAGAATGAGGAACAAAAACGCCAGTTCCTGCACAAAGGTATTTCCGAGCGTACGTTTGAACGTAAGTTCCACTTGGGCGATCACGTGAAAGTAACGGGCGCTAACCTGGAACACGGGTTATTAAATATCGACCTGGAACGCGAAATTCCGGAAGAGAAAAAACCCCGCCATATTGAAATTGGCAGTGCATTACTGGAAAACAAACAGTAACCACTAAGACATTATCTCCCTGCTAAGCGGCGCTCAATGCGCCGCTTTTTATTGCTTAATCTGCAGTTTATCATAGCTGAACTGACGGTCCGTTAAAGACAGGACCCTCAGCTTACACAAAAATACGCAGCGGAAATTTGTCCGCGTTTTGCGATTGTTATAATCACACTGTGCACAACTCAAATTTCAATTATCACTCAACGAAACTCTACAGGCTGTAACTTCTGACTTGTCGTTCTTAAGGACAAGCTCTGTATCTTCTGACGTTACGTTTGTTATGCCTAATTTATGCAAATCCCGAATAGGGTAATTCCAACCCGCAGCACCAGTCTGTTTTTGACAATTAAATCTATCCAACTGCCCGTATGTTGTAATTTTTTGATCGACACCAATGAGTTGAAAAAACGCAGTTTCTTCATCCTTCCATGGTTTGAGTGCAGCGTTTGCTAAAGCTAGTTTTGACGCTTTCCTGTTGGGAATGAGATATTCATACCAACGCAGGTCCAGTTTCCAATGCTGTTGGAATGCGCCACCATGCCAGCCGACGATAGCTCCTTTCAGAACATGGACGCTTGAGGCTGATGTGAATAGGTAATTTGCGCAACTGGAAAAGCATAAGTTTTCGATTGTGACCTTAATCTTGTTTTCGTGAATCCAGTTGCCAAAGATGATCCCTGCTCTGGCATTCCCCCCAGGACTATCAATATGTAATTTGTTAATTGGTTGACGACTATGGCGAGCCATTTCCAATGCCTTTAACACCATCAGACCTGTAATCTCGCCTTTGTAATAGAGTGTATCTTCAATGACTCTAAGCTCCGCGGGCTCTTTGTACTCGGTAGGAATATTTGTACATGAAGAAATTAGCAAAATTAGACTAGCAATATAAATGAGTTTCACTAAATTCCCTTTTAGTTATAACGCCCAGCATGGGGACGGAAACACATGGACTAGAATTAAGAACGAAGTAACGCCCCCATATGTTTGCGTCCCATCGAGCTTGCAAGCGACTGCAGCAGACTGTTAGGCATAAATGCGTTCCAAGAAGTACGTTACCCCTAGCGAAACAAAAATAAATGAGGCATTGATCAACGCCCGAACAGGCCAGGTAAAATGACCGTATGTTATTCCTGCGCTTTTTGAAGCTATCACCATTAACCCCATTATCCCAAACCAGGGGGTGATAAATACAATGGCTTTCCACTTTATGATTGATACGGCTACATCGTGAAGCGCGCCACTGACTATGAATGTGATGAGAGTCGCTGCCGGAAAAGGTAAAAAATTGGCAAGCGGTCGCATGACATAGCGAGATAAATAATAGCTCCAGATAGGATTCCAGTAGCGCCAAAAATCGGGGAAAGACTTTGCACCGAAAGAACGTGAAAGCATATTTCTCATGGAGTGACTTGCACCCAGAGGGACACCAGTTCGTCTCTTAACATATTGTGACAATGAGCTTTGCATGATAATCCCGTATGTCTACCACCTAACTAATAGACGTAAAACGCTTGGCTGTAATTAGCAACGCAGGAGCGCAAACCAAGCTTTTTGCGTCCTACTTGAGCCGTGTGTTATGGGTTAAATACTTCGCAAATTACACGCTCGCCTTGAGCACTATAAATTACTTTATTATCGCTAATTAAGAATATAGACCGCTTACCTATTTCAAAATTGCTGAATGTGCCGCAAGAGCCATTTAAAGTTTGACCGCTGTTTAATTTAAAGCTGTAATTAAATGCCCCGTTGCCACTGAACAATGAATAAGTCATGCTTTTGTCTTCACCATCGTTCATAGACCAAAACTTCAGCTCATTACCCTGTACGTGAACTGTTGCATCAGTAACCCTTAATGTTGAGATATTTAAATATCGTAACGCCTGGCAATAAGGTGGAATAAAGCCACGATATGAAAAGGAGCCCATATAAAGCAAAAATTATAGTTTTGATACTTACACTCATTGATTCAACTTTTAACAGATAACGCCCGCATAACGAGCAAAATACGTAGGTTACAACACCAAGCGAAGCGAAGACGGCTCACGTGTTTTTGTCCCGGCAAGTTCCGCTTGCGTCTAAACGGTTTGTTATGTTTTGTCACTGACGTAGCCAATAAATACAAATTTTTCATAGCTGGAGTTTGCTCCGTAAACTCGGTTTACTCTAACCTTTGCCCCAATGCTTATTCCGATATTTTTGGGAAGTCGAACCCTAACCGGCTTTTCTCTGTTTTCTAATTTTACATACAAGTAAAGTGAATGACCTTCATCGTGGAGTAATGCTTGATGGTGAGTTGATACACCAACCAAAGTTTCTAGCTTATCCGGTTGATTTGATAAATACCAACTTACCACCACTAACAAGAAGACCAAAATCAGAGCAAAAGGAGAATATTTAGAAACCCTCTCTTTAAGTATTTCTCGTTCCAGATTTTCATTACGTTCTTTATTCATATAGACGAATTATCCAAAAACATAACGCTAAGCTAAAGGAAACAAACATGCGGCGAAAATGGCGAAGTTGCCGCATGTTTGTGTCACAGCAACCGAAGGGAGCAAGTTAAGCGCCTGGTATGGATAATTTACCCCTGATTTCACGAAGTAATTCACTAAGCTCTAGTTTGCTTTGTTCTGGTGTTTTGCCAGCAGTATCTAAAACGATGCTGGCCGAATGCCAAGGCTGATATTCCCTTGAGGTTACGCTTTCCCATGATGGAAGCAAAAGATTTGGAATATCTGTTTGCCTGTTTTCTACCCGTTGCCGATATTCGGTTTTATTTGAACAGATGATTTCTATTTCCACGTAAGGCGATGAGGCTTTATTTGCAACATTTATCCACTCCCTACGAGATTCTAAAACGGGATTGGTTGAATCTGCTACAACAGGAAGGCCATTTTTTAGATTGTCCAGAGCAAGAGAAAAGGCGACTTTATAGCCCTCGTCGTAAAGTTTAAATCCACAGTTTTTTAACTCTTGTTCGATCGTGTCAATGCGAATGTAGACGGCACTCAAAGACGATGACAAAAACTTCGCGAGTTCTGTTTTTCCTGTCGCAGGCAAGCCGCCAAGGATATACAACATGAGATTTTATTAATTCCTCCGTGAAATATAACACCCCAAGAAGGGGATTTTATGAGCGTTTTTCAGCGAGTAAAATTCCCGCTGGCTTGCCTTGTTATGTTTCATTACTGATAGCTTCTTCTAGCGCTTTCTTATTTAAGTATGGGCTGATGGTATTCATTGTTGAAACACTAAATTTCATCATGAGAGTACTTCCAAAGAAGAAACTTCCGATCGTAAGTGAGAATAAACCAAATAAAGATACCTCTCCTTTAGTTATCAATTCATACACAGGAAAGCAAAATATCAAGGTACTAAGAGTAAAGAAAATATCCACTTGCTTTCTCATCTCAGAGGTAAAGTCATCTGGCGAATTCGCCAACTTTAAAAAGCTAGTGAGTACTTTTATTGTTTTATCCTTTTTCATAAATATCCATTTGAAACATAACATCTTATTACTGAGACTTCATACAGGCTAACTCACTTAATCAGCCTGCAGCGACAACTCCACACTGCTCGACTGCGACTGCAGATGCTCCCGGCTATTAAGTAAAAACAGGCGTCCTGCATCTATCTGAGCCTGATTGACCAAATAGGCTTTTACTCGTTTGCCGCGCTCCTGGGCCAGTGCTGCCAGCTCACTCTCGGGAATGGTAATACCGTCTCTTAAGCGATTGTACATCGCAATATGCAGGGCCCGTGTGACCTGCTGTTCGTTAACCGGTTCGTCGTGGTTATTTTGCAGTTGCGCCCGGATCCGCTGTTGTTCGTCCTGAACAGGAACCTCAAGTGTTTCGCTGAACAGAGTTTCCAGCGCACTCGCCAGCGGCCCTTCAAGGGGCACATTACTGGCAGAGAAGTTATCGGGTAAAGCATCCTGTCCACTGCGTTCAAGTAGTTGCTGGTGCAATTGCGCCACGGCAAGTTCCCGGGCGTCGCTCACTGCATCGACCGTGCCCTCAATACTTACCCGTAAGCCCGGTCGCTTATTCAGCGCTTCGGCCAGCGTAATAAGGCGCTGTGTAGCTTGTTCATTAAGCGATTCCTGACCAGCCGCGAAATCGACCCGGTTAAGTTCATCCTCACTGCCCACCAGACTGGCCAGAAAGGTAAACGGCGCGGTCACGGCTTTGGTGATCAGGTTACCCAGGGCGTTTAATATAATCGAGCCGAAATTGAAATCCGGATTATCCAGATCGCCAGACACCTCAAGCCCCAAATCAATCACCCCGTCATTATCCTGAAGTAATGCCACGGCAAGGCCTAGCGGCAAACTCAGCGCCTGCTCCGAATCACTTTTTCTGCCCAGCGTAAGCTGATCAATCACCACGTGATTATTGCCGTCGAGCTCACTGTTTTGCACCTTGTAGCGAACATCCAGCGACAACAGTCCTTTATCGATGTAATACCCCATGTAAGTGCCTGAATAAGGGTTCACCGAGGTGAGCTCAGCCCCCTCAACGGCAAAATCCAGATCGAGGAACAGTTCTTCCAGCAAGGGGTTAATTTCGCCCTTGAGTGAAACCGGCGCGTAGCTGTCTATCTTACCGTTTATGGCAACTTTCGCAGCACTCCCAGCATCGGAGGTGAGTTGTTCAATAGAACCGTTTAACGACTCAAGACTTGATGCAAACTGTGGTGTTAAGGACTCATCAGCAAAGTAAGCACTGCCGTTATTAAGATTAATGACCCCGATGCTGATTGCTAACGGAGAGCCTTCAGCTTCGCCGGTTTCTGGCTTATCAACAGAACCTCCCTCAGCGTCGTCTGCACTTTCACCACTACGTAGAATCGCACCGATATTGGTACGTTTTTGCTCGTCGATAAGAATTTTTGCGTAGGGCTCAGTGACATTAACCGAGGCGATATCCAGCGTATTTTCATCCAGACTAAAGCGCAACCCGGCTATGTCCAGGGTTTGCCATTTTACTAATGGCTCGTAGTGCAACCCATCCAGAATGGTCAGATTAGCAACGGTTGCATCACCGCTCACCTGTAGCTTTTTACCGCTATCGGCGACTTCGTAGCGAGTAGTGGCAGACAGCGCGCCCTCTGATAAGGATAAGTTGACGAAAGGCGTTAAGTACGACTGCACCTGTGGCAGCGCGATATCCGAAAGAGTGAGTTCACCGGATACTCCCTGGGTTGCCAAATCAGCACTGCCGCGAGTGACTATTTCACCCTGGGCGGTATCAGGAATAGCCTGTGAATTGCCGCTGATAGCCAATGCAACATCATAGTCAACCGGCGCTGAGAAGCTGCTGTCAATTTCACTGGTCGTCACCGTTATCGGGTGTACCCGCCAATACATATTTTGCGCAACAGCCTTGTCATGCAGTTGAATATCGCCCTCGCTAATCGCCAGCTTACCCAACACAACCTGCCAGGCCGGTGATGTCGCTGGCTTTTCGTTAATTTCAGGCTCTGCAGGATTCTGGGCTAGGCCGGCTGGCATCAGCAGACTAATTAAATCCAACCCGTCGTTGTCGTAAACCCCATTGATATAAGGTGCTTTAAGATTTATAGCGGTAATATCTACCCGCCGTGAATCGGTGTCGAGCTGCATATCCGTTAAACTAAAAGTATCCAAATAGATGCGTTGACGGGTTGCATCAGACAAAGCCAGCGAGTGAATAGCCAACTGGCCGTCAGTTGCCCTGAAGCGCATCCCTTGCTCAGTTTCACTTAGCGCATAACCTACTGAGAAATCCAATGTCCCATCGGTTAACCGCGCTTTGATGATGTCATCAGACAGCGGCCATAGCGGTGGCAGAGCTAGTTTCTTTATCACCACTTTGCCGGTAAGGGCCAGTGGCGCGAGCTGAAACAGCCCATCCACGTACAGGGTGCCGCCTTCGGTAGTGGTTACATTCACCTGGTACAGATTATCCGGGCTGCCTTGTTCCTCGCTTCGTGCATTATCCGAAATGGTTGCGTGGGTATCCAGATTAGCCAGCTCCAGCGCCAGGTCGGGATAAACCAGTTCGGCACCGCTCAGCCGGTCAAAGACTTCTACTTTGCCATCCGTTACGTTTAGCAATCCGAGTCGTAGGTGTGGAATGCTGCCGTCATCACTGGCCTCTTTTTCTGTCTCTTCAGAGGCAGCCTGAGACTGAATATGCCTAATAATATCTGAGAAATTAAACTCGGAGGTATCACCGCCCTGCTCACGAGCTAACCGCGCATACGGGGCGTTTAAATAGAAATGCTCAAGGGTGGGAGTAAAAGTTAATAAGGTGCGCCAGAATGCCGCGTCGACTTCCAGTTGCTTAAAACGCACAAAGTCGCCCTGTTGATCAGCCTCTGCAATGCGAAAATTAGCCACGCGTACCCGTAGCAAAAAGGGATTAATCGAGATGTTCTCAACGGTTACTTCACGCCCGAGACTTTGCGATAACGCCGTTGGCAATTTAGACGTTAATACATAAGGCGTCACCAGCCCCAATACCACCGCATAAAGTACATAAGCCAACAGGCACCACTCGCTGATACGCAACCAGCGAGGCTGCTCGTGATAACCTTTTCGCCAGGTAGTAATCTTACTCATTAAAAATTCATTCCTGCTTGTTCCCGTTGCGGCTGTTGGCGCTGTTTCTGCCTGCCACAGTAGCAGTAAAATAACCGGCTAACAATTTGCCAGACCGTACCATTAAATAACGCCGTCCCTGCCGGTCATTTATCAATTCCAGACTGACAAGCGTTCGGCTAACTTATGACCATAAGTTTCGGCCACTTCTGCAACCATTGCTTGCGGGCTATGCGTTGCTCAAAGATGGCTTTACTCCGAAGTGGATTGTGAGTGAGTTTACCTTCCAGCAAAGATTGAATCCCAAAAGGTGCAGCCAGCTCCAACTGATTGTTGTCATTCAGTCGCACGCCCACAGCCGTCTCTTTTTCTGGCCAGTAACGCATGGCATCGGTACTGGTTTGATAAGCCGGGTCCTGATTGCGCAGATGCATCACGGCCTGATTTTTCACCTGCCAGTTTACGGCTGGCTGACGGGCCTTAAGCTCAGCTTCCAACGCCTGAGTTCTGGGCGCACAGGTCGCATCAAAATAGATAACATCCACATCATTGAGCGGTGTAGGTGGATAGTCGTGCAAAACATCCCACACCATATTGCGCACAAACCCAGCGGCAATAAAGCAATCCGGCAACTGGAGTGCCTGCACGGCCTGCAATAGCCGCATCCGCTGCTTATCCTGACGTAGAATGCTCTCAATAGTTTTCATAGCTCATCCTACTGGTTGTCACAACCTAACGCTTTAAACAACTGTGCTTTTTGTGCCGACGATAGCGCATAGTAACTAAAGTGAATATCCCGGCCATTTTGATTACAAAGCCGGATTTGTTTTGGGTACCCCGAATTAATTTTACACCCACCAACGTGTTGTCTTTCAATGGTGCGTTTACGGCCAAATTCGGTGACTATCAGGTGATCATGATTAACAACAATACTAAATGGCTCAACACGTCCGGTGCCACTATTGAACAGCAGTAACCACAGCGCAAAAGCCAGATTAAAGCCAACGAGTAACACCGTCGATTGCCACAAACTGGCCATAGAGTTTTCGCTAAGAGTCACAACTAAAGCCGCAGCACTGAGTTGCGGCACCGCATATAAAAAGAAGTGCACATACAAGCGGTTAAAAAATCCCTGTCGATTACTTTGTTTAAATTCCATTGATTCTCTTTCTGACAGCTACACTTTATGCAATATCTATCCTAAATCACCAGTTATTTTTAGAATACACTGCACCGGTTTGCGGTCTGAATACCATTAAAGTAGTTAAATTACTCTCAACCCCGGATGCAGAATAGTTTACACTGGTCCCATTATTTAATCTCCCAGTAACCAACAGGAAGACAAAGTGCCCTCTATGCAGTCAGGCGCTGACAGCCAAGCCCCTTTATCCTTTGCAAAATTAATCAAATTACTCGGTCCGGGCGTATTGATGGCCACGGCGGCCATAGGTGGTAGCCATCTGGTAGCCTCTACTCAGGCCGGTGCTAAATTTGGCTGGCAACTGGCTTTGTTGATCCTGGCCGTTAACCTGTTTAAGTACCCGTTTTTCCGAGCAGGGGTGAGCTATACCATCAGCAGCAATAAAACCCTGCAACAGGGTTACCTGACCATGGGCAAACCCTATTTACTGATGAGCTTTGCATTAAACGGCATTTCTTCCTTTGTGAATGCAGCGGCCTTGCTGTTGTTTTCGGCCAGTTTGCTTGGTTATTTTATTCCGTTTGATATTGCCCTGCCCTGGCTGGCGGCCCTCCTACTGCTGGTGTCGCTGGTGATCCTGATTGCCGGCCATTACCACGCGCTGAACCAGGTTGCGAAAATCATTATGCTGGCACTGGTCATAGCCACCATTTCGGCCACGGTAATTGCCTGGCAACAAGGCCCGGTCGCGCCGGTAGAGTTTGAATCCCCCTCGCCCTGGACCTTAGCTGCCATTGGTTTTTTGGTAGTGACCATGGGCTGGATGCCTGCGCCGATTGAAATATCCGGGATCACGTCATTATGGTTAAAAGAGCAATGCCACGAAGCCAAAGTCACGCCGCAGTCAGCCTTATTCGATTTTAATCTGGGCTATCTGGTTACATTACTGCTGGCCTTAATGTTCCTGGCGCTGGGTAGTCTGGTATTGCATGGCAGCGGGCAGGAACTGGCCAGCGGTGGGATTGGCTTCTCTCATCAGTTGGTTGACTTATATGCCTCAACCATTGGTGAGTGGTCACGTTACCTTATTGCCGTTATCGCTTTTTTATGCATTTTTGGCTCAGCCATTACCGTATACGATGGTTATTCCCGGGCGCTGGCGGAATGCTACACCTTACTAAAAGGCAAGCAGGACGTTACCGACAGTGTGTTTGCGGTATGGCTGCTACTGGTTGCCGCGGCGAGTTTTGCCATGGTGTTATTTTTCCAGTCGGCATTACTGGCCATGCTGGGTTTCGCCATGACCCTGGCTTTTATGACCACACCGGTATTTGCCTGGCTCAACTACCGTCTGGTCAACCGTCACGATATCCCGGAGTCACTGCGAGGAGGCCCCGTGGTATTGTGGCTGAGCCGGGCCGGGCTCGTTTATTTATTTGGATTTCTGTTGGTCTTTATTGTTTGGAAATGGTTTCTCTAACCCGCTCAAGGTATAAAATGAAAACACTCTATGCACTCTTTAGCCTGCTGGTTTTATCGCTGAGCAGTTTTGTTAGTGTGGCCGAAGGGTTTCGCACTGTGGAGATAAGCACTCATCAGGCGGCGTTACCACCAATTATGATTCAGGGGCCCATGCCTATAGAGGCTGAATATTTCGCCTCTCTGCTTACCGATGTGCGGATGGAGAAAGCGGGCCAGGCTACGTTTTATCTTGGTTATTTTAAGGGTTACCCGGTTGTCGTTGCGCAAACCGGCAAAGGTCTCGAGAACACCGCGGCTGCCACGGCCATTGGCATCGAACGCTATCACCCAAAAGCCATCATTAATCAGGGCACCTCCGGTGGTCACGACCCGACGTTGCAGGTGGGTGACATCGTATTAGGTAAACGCAGCGTTAACGCGAGCAATTTTAAAACGCCCTTCCGTGATAAAGGCGCAGGCTCCGCTCCGCTTGAGTGGTTACCCATGGATTTACTCGCTTCTGCGGGAAGTGCCGGTGAGGGTGACTCAGCAAAAGATGCAGAACGCATACGGTATTATCTGGGCGACCCTGAATTAATGGCTGCTGCGCATGCAGTAAAGGCACAGTATGAACGCGGCAAGGTGGTTGAAGGGACTATCGCCAGCGGTAATTTCTGGAACAATGAACTCGACCGCATTGGCTGGCTCCATGATAAGTTCGGTACCAGTACCGAAGAAATGGAAACCGCCTCGGCGGCACAGATTGCCCACAGTTATGGTATTCCATTTCTCGGCATCCGGGTCCTTTCCAATAATCTGACTAATGGTGGCCATTACGATCCTTCCACTGCAACCGATTGTCAGGCGTTTGTTACGCTAGTAATCGAACAATATATTAAGCACAACAAAAAGTAGCTCAAAAGAGCTACCTTTTGCTTTGATTGAATCGAAGATTTAAGTGGGCGAATAAGGCAACGATGACTGATGGGCCACAATTCTTAGCTTACCTGATTTGTCTTTAACGTAGGCAAAGGTGTATTCCACTTTGGTCTCCCCTCCCTTTGTATCGGTAAAGTAATAATTCCCCATAGCCACCGCCATGCTGCAGCTGTTATTAATGATCCCGACATTATCGAACTTCACTTTGGTGTACGGTTTGATGGCAAACCCTTTATCTTCAGAGTAAGCCTCATTGCCGCCCACAAAATACGATAACGCCGCATCAAAGCTCGATCTGAACTGTACTTTCGCCGCTAACGTTGGCTTAAATAACACGCTGCTCAGGTCGTAGCCGTACATATCCTGAATAAAGTCTGCCGCGGCAGTTTTATAGTCGCCGTCAGAGGAATAAACCGTCCCTATTTTTACAATCCCGTCGCCCCAGAGTTTCTGAGCCTCTACCACTTCACGCTCTGAAATACAGGCATCCGAATAAAGCAAACGATTATCCACCACCGGCGTTGTTGCAGTGTTTGCCGCAGGCTCATTCATGCTGCTTTTTAATTGCTGGGATTGTGCGGTAGCGCATCCTGTTAACACGGCCGAGGAAAACGATAGAACCATTAACATTTTCAAGTTCATTTTTTGCATAACAATACTCTCTTATTCCGAAGTCAGATAACTAACCAGTGCTGAATAATCACTGCTTGGTGCTCATGATTAAGACTATTCATCGCGCCTGAATAAAGCTTGAAAGGAAGATTAAAAGAACATTAAAAAAGCAACCGACCGCAAAAAGGTTGAGCAACTCATGGACTTGCACTGCCCATTAGTCTGCATCAATAATCTGAAGCTTATTGCTTCTCGTATTACTTAGGGTGTCTATACTTAGAATGTAAAACTGCAATTTTTTAAGTGGGAATCGTGGATGTTAAGACAGCTCGTGTATCGAAGTCGTGCAACCAAAAAAATGTCGGAGCCGGATATCGATAAAATAGTCGCTGACTCAGAGCCCTTTAATCAGGCCAACGACGTTACCGGCATATTACTGTTTGATGGCGAGTTCTTCTTTCAGGTGCTTGAGGGTGAAGGCGAGATAATCCACCGTTTGTTTGAGCACATTAAAAATGACTCCCGCCATACCAATATCGTAAAAGTGCTCGACAGCGCCTGTGCTAAGCGCGATTTCGGCAAGTGGAACTTACGTTCGTTAATTCTTAAGCCCGGCAGCCATTGCTACTGGCTCCCTTCAGATCTTACCGTAAGGCGTGATAGCAGAGTGTTTTCGCTGCTCAACAGCTTCGCTACCGGGCGCTGGCGCAGCTGTGTTTCTGCCGCAGAACGCGCTACTGTTAGTTGTACTATTGCCACCAGCTCGATTGACCTTACTCCTTATCCTTCCAGTGACATTCAGTTTGCCTTTCAGCCCATTGTGGATACCCGAATTGGTGGAATTTCATCCTACGAGGCATTGTTGCGCAACAGTGTAGGGCATTATCCCGAGTTAATTCTGGCCGATCTGCCGGAGCAGCAAAGATATGAGTTTGACTTAAAATCCAAAGCTATTGCCATTACTCAGGGGGCCAAACTGTTACAGCCTGGCCAGTCTTTGTCGGTTAATTTATTGCCGGGGGCTATAACGCAAAACGAACAGGTAGTAAGTGAATTGCTGCGCTATTTGGAAGAAGGTGGTTTACAACCCGAACAGTTAATTGTGGAAATTACCGAAAGTGAAATGGTCAAAGAAAGCGAGGCTTTCTTTGCAGTCATCGAAGATATTCGTGCGGCAGGGATCCGACTGGCGCTGGATGATTTTGGCGCCGGCTACGCCGGCCTTTCGTTACTGGCCGACCTGATGCCGGATAAAATTAAACTCGACCGTGCCATTACCCGCGGTATTCATGAAAGCGGTCCGCGTCAGGCTATTCTGCACGCGGTGTTTGAATTTGCCAATGCCACGGGCAGCCACTTAATTGTAGAGGGCGTAGAAACCTTCGACGAATGGCTGTGGTTAAACAATGCCGGTGTGCGTAAATTTCAGGGCTTCCTGTTTGCCCGCCCACAGTTAAACGGTGCCAACGCCGTTTACTTCGATGCCAGAAAATTAGTGAACCAACCATAATATTCGTTGCACAGCATTCGTCGTTCACTGTGCAACGGCGCAATGGATTACTGGTCTATTTTGCCTAACATTCCTGCCAGATCGTCTATCCGGGTTACGGTGTCTTTTACCAATTTATCAATCTCATCGCTGGCTTGCCTGGAGTGGGATGCCAGACTTCTAACTTCATCGGCCACCACCGCAAAGCCACGGCCTACATCCCCTGCCCGTGCCGCTTCAATGGCTGCATTAAGCGCCAACAAATTAGTTTGCTCTGAAATGCCGTTAATAGTGCCAATAATGTTGCTAATGGTCTGACTGACATTTAGCACGCCTTTCATGGATTCCTGGGTTTGATTCACAGCGATCCGGCGAGCGGTAATATCAATGCCAAATAAAACGTATTGGGTAATTTCATTTTTGAAGTTTTTCAGGGCACAAATCCCGGCGTCCAGTGACAACAGAAAATCGCCCTGACCAAAGTTGATTTGCAGCTTAATATTGCCGATTTCTTGCAGCGCTGCTTTTTGCTCGGCAGTTAATTCACCTAGTACATGATCAACGAATGCCTGCTGGGTAGCGCTGGAACCGAGTTTTGAGGCCAGTAAATCACTGGGCGCTTTTAGGTGACCGTCTTTATCGATATCGAGAAGTACCAGGGAGTGATCGATAGCATTAATTTTTCTTGTGAAATCCAGCGCCATCTGTTTAACCTCGGTAATATTAGCCTGTACCGAGATATAATTTTTTACCTCTCCCTGTTCATTCAGAATGGGAGTAATTGACAGCGACACCCAATAAGGCTCACCGCTCTTGGTATAATTAAGAATTTCATCGTAAAACGGTGTACGGTCGTGCAGGTTTTTTCGGATGCGCGCAATGGTATCTTTCGAGGTTTCGGCGCCTTGCAAAAAACTTCCCGGTTTCTTATTTTTAATTTCTTCCAATGCATACCCAGTTAATCTTTCAAAGCCTTTATTCACATACACAATCAGCCCTGCAGGATTAGTAATAATTACTGAATTATCCGTTTCATTGGCCACCATAGAGAGCATTTCCCGCTCTTCCCGCATGAGTACATCCTGGGTGACATCTTTAACGAACGCCGTATACAGGGTTTTATTTTCAAGCCTCACTTTCGACAGCGATAACTGCCCCCACAGCACTTCCCCGTCTTTGCGTTCGATTTTAATTTCCCGGCTGGTACCCACAATTTTATCCTGGCCGGTTTCCCGGTTAGCATTAACATAGTTATCGTGGTTCGCCTGAATGGCTTGCGGCACCAGCATTTTAACGTTTTGGCCGAGCACTTCTTCGCGGTCATAGCCCCAAAGCTTTTCGGCCGCGGCATTAAATAACGTAACGCAGTTATGCTCATCGATGCAGACTACTGCATCCAGCGCCTGCTCCAGGGTTTGTGCCATGGTTTCCCTGGAGTCGCGCTCCTGAGAAATATCCCGCACAAAAGCGGTGTAATGGATGTGCCCATTAAGCACAATTTTAGACAGCGACAGCTGTACCCAGAGCTTAGTGCCATCCTTGCGTTGTAATTGCACGTCCCTTGAACTGCCGACAATCTTATCCTGACCGGTCTGCCGATGATGGTTAACGTTATTATCATGATTTGCGCGCAATTCGTGCGGTAGCAGCATGGCCACGTTCTTACCAATCACTTCATTTTTGCGATAGCCCCAGATTTTTTCGGCCGCCTGATTAAAAAAGGTCACCCGATTTTTCTCGTCGATACTGACTACTGCAATAATACTTTGCTCAAGGGCCTGAATAGCCTGATTGGTTTTTGTCTTCTGTTGCCAGAACATGCTGCACTCCACCTATAAAAAAATCTCTACTTCAGGATGGCGTTTACCGAACACTCACTCGCTGCAAAGAGCCAGCTGCGCTCAGTCAAACCGTATGTAATACGCGACAAATTTACATTCCGTTCACAAAGCGTAGTTCAAAATTGTGCTCTTTTTTGAATTTTTACGTATTGGATGTTAAAGCGTTGCGAAGTAACTTCATGTATAAGCGAAAAATCTATTTGTTTGGCATCACCTCAGGGCTGATCATGATGGTTGCTCTATGCTGTACGGCTGTTTCCGCCTACCTGACACAAATTAACCTGGAGCAAAGTAATACCGGCCAAACCCTGCTGGCAGAACATCAGAAACTCAGCAGCATCTCCTATCGAATGTTTAAACAACTTACCGACGAGCTGATTTTTGGAGAAAGTGCCAACCAGGCTATCATTCGCAATAAACAGGCGCTTATTGCTCAGTCGTTAGACAAAATTCGCAGTCTCGAACTGCAACAAAGGCAGGCTCTGGGCAGTAAGATGACCGCCGGCAGCATTGAAGATACCGACGAACTGGCCGGCCTGATAGACGCCATCATCAGCGAATTTAAGGCCATCACAGCAACTTATAACAACACCCCGCTGGACCAGCAGAACCGCTTGCAAACCTTGCTCGAGGTAAAGATTGATAATGAATTTCGTGAAGCAATTAACGCCGCTGTAGTACGTCAGGGCAATGTGGTTTCAGCCATTAATGCCAAAATAGAAACCCTTAACACTGCCATTGTGTGGTTTGCCGTGGGCGTAGCGCTGTTTGCCATGCCCTGTATTATCCTTGCCTGTTACTGGCTGTTTAATCAGCTCTATCAGCCGCTAACCATTATCAACAACGGCACTAAAGCCATTGCGGCAGGCGATTACCACCAGCGCTTACCAGAAACTCTGGATACCGAGTTCTCCCAACTGGTGTCGTCGCTAAACCTGCTGGCGTCACGGCTGGCCGACCACGAAATGAAAGCCGAACACTCCCGCAAGCAACTGGAGTTCGAGGTAGAGCAGCGCACCCGGGAAATCAAACAGGTAAACGAACAACTCACCAGAGTTGACTCCCGCCGGCGTCAGTTTCTGGCTGATGTCTCCCATGAACTCAGAACGCCTCTAACCATAATCAGGGGCGAGGCCCAGGTTACTCTGCGTCAGTCTTCTGCCTCGGAAGAGGTTTACCGGGAAACGCTGGAGTCAATTTTACTGCAAGCGGTAAACCTCAGTGAACTGGTAGATGACTTACTGTTGCTGGCCAGAGCCGAACTAAGTCAGTTAAAACTGGACACTTCGCGCCAGCCGCTTAGCGATTTCCTGCAAAACCAGGTTAGCCAGTGGCAGCGCCTGCACGAAGATCGCCAGTTTACCCTCGATATTGACGAGAGCGCCGAAGCGTTGCAGCTCAAATTTGATCAGCAACGCCTGAAACAGGTGGTTGCTATTATGCTGGACAACGCATGTAAATATTCAGCGCCGCAATCGCCCATTAACGTGTCATTAAAGCAGGTAGATACCAGTGCCTGCATTGAGATAAAAGACTTTGGTGAAGGGATCTCCCCTGCTGATATTAACCATATTTTTGAACGCTTTGTGCGCTTTAAGCACAAGTCCGAAGGGCTGGGGCTTGGCCTGGCCATAGCCAAAGCCATTATTGAGGCGCATGGCGGCGAAATACAGGTTAACTCCACCCAGGGCGAAGGCACCCTGTTTCAAATTTATCTGCCAATGGATGTTGAATAATGAAAATTCTGATTGCTGATGATGAACTCTCGCTGGTGAATTTCCTTTATCGCGGACTCACTGCCGAAGGATTTGAATGCATCAAAGAAACTGCACTGCATAACCTGGTTGATTTAGCAAAGCGGGAGCAGCCTGATTTACTGGTGCTCGACAGAATGTTTGGCGAAGACGATAGCGTGGAGATACTGCCCGCCCTGAAACAGCTCAGCCATGGCCCTATGGTGTTACTCCTGTCGGCACTCGATGATATTGTCGAAAAGGTCACCGGGCTCGACAAAGGCGCCGACGACTACCTGTGTAAACCCTTCGATTTCGACGAGCTGCTGGCCAGGGTTAATGCACTCGGCAGACGGCATCGGGCGCAACCGGATAAAGCGCCACGCCAATTGAGCTTTGCCAACCTGCAACTGGATCTGGAGTCCAAACTGGCCAGCATCATCCGAGACGGTAATGCTGAAGAACTCACCCTTACCAACATTGAATTTAACCTGCTGAGCTATTTTATTGAGTCGCAAAATAAAGTGCTCACCCGGGAGCGTATTTTAAGCCGGGTCTGGCAAAGCAACACTGATCCGCTGACTAATATTGTGGATGTTTATATCAGCCGCCTGCGCCAAAAACTGCCGCCTGCTGCGGGCATCGAAATCGCCACGATCCGCGGTAATGGTTACCGGTTAAAGGCATTGAGTTAATCCGGCTGCCCACTACTCTATCCACATCTCGTTGATGAGCGGCGCTTCAGCGCTGTTAGTAAATGTGATATTTATCACAATATCATCACTGGTATGGGTATATCGGGCCACAAACAGTAACCTTGGGTTGCCTCCCCGGTTCAACGCTGCAACAAGGCGTTTAGCTATAAGCGGGCCAAGCTGGGGAGCAATTGCCTGGTAGGCGTTTTGAAACCCCTCAGGCGTAATTCTGGCCGCCAGCGAGTTGGTCATCACGTCTCGAAATGCCTGATAGTCGCCTGTTTCATGGGCTTTTAGCGCAATATCAACCACCGGCATTAATATCGCTAATGCCTGCGTTGCGTTTTCCCCAAAGCAACCAAAATAATCTTCCGACGGCTGGTTATCGTCATTCATGCTCCCTCCTGCTGCGGCGTAATGTGGATTTCACGATTTTGCGCTGCCCGCACACTAATTCTGCAATCTCCAGCATCGCTTGTGGCACTGCCCCCGGGCAAGTTCAAAATTGTAAAATTTTGTAGCGTCAATTTTTTGAAATTTAATTCACCCCTTTTGTGCTGCCCGGTCGTTATACCCAAAACCAGGGAGTACACACTATGCAATTAACTGCGAATCCAATCTTTTCAACCCGTGATTATGTCAGGCCATTGAGTCACCTGCTACTGGCCGCGCTGGTCACTTTTGGTTTGTTTGTTATGATGGCCAAACTAATCGAGCAACACGGCGAAGTGCCCAAAGTGGAAGAGCCCGTGGTTCTTGACGATTTTTTACTGCATGTAGAAGAGCCGGAAACCATTACCAGACAACCGGTTAAGCCCATGGAAAAACCCCTTGAGCAGCCCCCTTCGCTACCAGAGCCGGTTGAATCCGATCCCGGTCCTAACGAGATCAGTGTTAACGTAAACCCGATAATACCCGGCAATCAAATAGCCTTTAACACGGAATTTGGACAACAAAGTGATACCTCAGCCCGGCCGATAGTCCGGGTGAACCCCAGCTATCCGGCAGATGCTGCAAGGCAAGGTATAGAAGGATGGGTCCAGCTCACCTTTGACCTCACCCCTCAGGGAACCGTTACCAATATAAACATTGTGGATGCCGAACCGCTGCGTATCTTTAACCGGGAAGCCAAACGAGCGCTGGCAAAATGGCGTTATCAGCCTCAGTTAGAAAAAGGTGTACCTGTGGCACAAACCGGGTTACAAGTAGTACTCACCTTCAAGCTGGAGCAGTAAGGACCGTCTGTGGGGATTGCCAAACTCGGATTTCTACGCACTTTCCTGAAAACGGAAACTGCCACCACCTGCAACGAAACGTTGTTCAGGCACTATCGCCAAACCGGCGATAGTGCAGCTCTGAGCACGCTTTACGACCAACACTGCAATAACCTTTATTATTATTTGCTGGTGATGAGCGATCCAACCACCGCCGCGGATGTAACACAAAAAGTCTGGCTTAAGGTGATGGAATCCCGCCACGACTATCAGAGTCAGGGCCGCTTTCAGGCCTGGCTGTTCACCATTGGCCATCGTATGCTGATTGACGAATTCAGACAAAGCAAGCGCTGGCACGCCGATACCGATCCGGATACGTTAAGCTCTCCCCTCAGGGGCGACGAGAAAGACACCGACTTTCATCAGTTAGTCAAACAACTGCCTTTTACTCAGCGGGAAGCTTTCTCATTGCAACAGGAAGGATTTAGTTTAAAGGATATTGCCGCCATTTGCGGAGTACCGGTGGAAACGGTTAAAACCCGTTTGCGCTAT
Source organism: uncultured Alteromonas sp. (assembly GCF_913058315.1). Lineage (GTDB taxonomy): Bacteria > Pseudomonadota > Gammaproteobacteria > Enterobacterales > Alteromonadaceae > Alteromonas. Next base: position 77,236 of record NZ_CAJXQY010000002.1, read on the forward strand.
GCCCGGGACTCCCTGAAAAAACACTGGAAATCATCATGAACGAGTCCGACCCGAAAGACGAGCTACAACAGGCATATGATGCTGCCAAGCACCGGTATCCGGCGCCGGGGCGCATTAAGCGGGCGGTCCTGGCTCAACAACAACAAGACCGCAGCTGGCGCCATTTGCTGCACACTAATAGTCGGTTGCCTGGCCGGGAATGGCTGGCTCTGGCCGCTGCAGTGGGTTGCCTGATGTGGTTGTTAAACACGGCGATGTTTGCTCACAAACCGCTTCCTGACACTGACATCATTGCGTTACAAGTGGAATATCATGGTTATCAGGATGACGTGGCAGGTCTTCCCGACTATCGCGAAAAACTCACGTTGTACACCCGTGAATTTACCCGGCAGATCGAGACGTTGAATATCTTTTATTCTCGTCCGGCGATGCTTGCCAGCCATGAGGGTAACTGGCTGTTTACCGATTGTGACAATCAGACCATCACCGTTTCCCATGAATTGATCGACGATTTGCGGGCTCTGCAACGGGTCGATCCAGCCCTGGTTGAGGGCACTTTTGTCGCCCTGGCCTTCGATAAGCAAGGCAGACTGATTAAAATTGAACAGGCACAGGCGAAAAGCTGTTAGCCCTGGCCCCGTTATTTTTTGCTGGTCAACAGCAAAACAACATGGTTTCATTAGGTTTTATACTATAGTTGCATTACTGCAAGCGGCCTTACTTGCAAGGAACACATTGTGAAAAACCTGTTTCAAGCCATCGATAATAAAGACACCGAAACCTTTGCCGGATTTCTGTCTGAGCATGCAATCTTTCGTTTTGGCAATGCCCCACTGGTGGAAGGCCGGGCCAACATTGCCGCGGTAGTAGACGGCTTTTTTAACAGCATCAAATCCTTATCCCACAGTGTAACGGAAACCTGGCGTACGCCTACCGGAGTAATATGTCAGGGGACAGTCACCTACACCCGTTTTGATGACAGTACGCTGACCATTCCTTTTTGCAATATCTTTAAAGTCAATGAGAACCTGATTGAAGAGTACCTCATTTTTGCAGACGTTTCGGCCCTCTGACGAGCGTATTCCCCACTGCAAGGCTCCTCCTGTAGGCCTCCCCGCCCACAATAAAAAATGCATGCTTTTTGCCTTACAACTGTGCTATGTTATTTTTTGGTAGTGTACTTACATAAAAATTAACAATAATGAGTACAGAACAGGAAATAATAGAAAAACATCAACCTGTGATCCGCGCGTTAATTCCTTATCAGCAACAAGGCAGGTTGCTTGAGGGACTCAACCGCTTTTCGTCACGTCTGAATGCCAATGCCAGACAAGTCATAAAAGACGAAGTCATCCGTCTGACATCGCAAACCGACGCTCCCGCCGATAATTCAGCCTTCGCCCAGTTTCCGGTAAAACGTTTCGCTCACTTTGGGATTGAAATGAAACTCGATAAGGTGGGCACCGAGATTTTAAAAAAAGAAACCGCCCGCTATATGGAGCAATATACGGTTGGCGTGTTTGAATCAATTACCAATTCTGCCCATTACCAGGGCCTGGTGCAGCGTCAGTTACGCGAAAAAATCATTAAGGCTTTTACGGTTCAAACCCAATCGTATCAGGATATTCAGTTCAACAACGACCTTTCTGTTACGCCCAACCTTTCGGTGTCGACGCCGGCTTATCAAAATGGCAGAAGCGTTGCGGTGGTCGCTTTAAGTGCGACCCAACTTACCATTGCCTGCACCCGCTCGCCGAAATTCACTACATTAACCGACATTGCAGTGACCTTTGGGCAGATTCCGGGTTTATGCTCAGGCACCGAAGTAATCCATTTCGATTATGTCACAGTGGATTTTAACGCGGCTTCCCAGCGGCACCACGCGGTACTGCAACTGGCTGAACAGGACAAACACTGGCAAGCGGTTTTTCAACAGTATCTCAACCGCGTCATGTTGCGTTTGCCGCTGGAGCGAGACCTCGAAATTGAGCGTTCAATGCAGGCACTGGATCGCGACAGAGTGGTACAAAGTGCCCCATGGCTGCCGGTCCTGATGAAAAAGGAAGAGACCTGGCTTATACCGAGAATGGTGTTGTTGACGCCGGTTAACACCCAACGCAATCCGGCCTACAGAAGTAGAGAGTTGTTGCCGGGAAAAACGGCATTGCAACGAATATTAAAGGAACTCGGTGCCTTTAATGAAGCTTTTGTATTGCGACTGACCATTGCGCAACGGGGCTCCGCACCGGTTTCTCTGTGCACAACGGTGCGTCAGTTAGAGCGACAAAATCTGCTGGCCAACTTTGTCTACCTGGGGTTAGAGCATAACAGTCTGGAAATCTGGCAGTACCGGTTAACGAAAATTAGTCGTGACAGTCAGGAAACAGCGCGCATCCTGCAGGATATGTCGCACCAGGATCATAATGATATCCTGTCGATGGGACACGTTCTTTACCTGCGCTCAATAAACGAGGCGATTGGCCCGTTACAATTACTCAACCCGCCACAGAAAGCCAAACTTCCCCGCCAGTACATTGATAATGACAAACACTACCCCCTTCATTTTGTTATGAATGAGGATATTGACCGGCGCAAGGAACCCCGCTTCCGTATTGAAACCAATGCCTTAATTAAAGTGAGTTTAATGACCAGTTACGCCGCCACAGTGCGGGATTTTTCACTCAGCGGGATCCAGTTACAACTTCACGACTGTGAAGAATCGGTTCTGCCGCCGGAGGTAAAGGTCAGCATTGCCGATTTCAAACTGAAATCACAGCGTTACAAAGTGTTGGATTATAACCCGAAAACTGGGGTGTTACGGTTACTCGCTATTACCAAAGACGTTACCTCAAAGGTACTGAAAAAACTCAGCTCAAACTCCTCGCTGCAATCCAGTATCGAGAATATCATGCTGAAACAGTCACTGTATTTCCGTTACATCTGGGAAGTGGTCAGCCGTCACTACCCCAACGCAGCGTTACAAGTGGTAACGGGCAGGCAAATGATCTACCGCACGAAAACCTTGTACACTGCACAACATAATAGCGACCTGCATCCCTTTGCCGTGTGCGATCATAATGCGCCACTGCATGGTTTTTTCGCCGATATGGGTAAGTCGCCACCAGACTCTTCGGTTTTGCGCCGACTTTTGCAACAAGCCGAGCGGTATCATTTAGCAGTCCATTGCGAACGCAAGGCTGACAACAAACTCATCAACCTTACTCAGGTACAGTGCTTTGAATCGTCACTGCGGTATAAAATTAAAAAGTCGCTGGAAGATGAGGAAACCCAACTGTACGTCGCCGGGATTGAATGCCAGAAAAATGAATCCGTGAATACGCCAATGACCAGGCAACGGCTGGCCCTGCTATCCAGGATTGATTTGGATGTCCATGAAAAACTGCAGGCCTTACAGCAAAATTATTCCCACGTGATCCACATCGTCGACCTGTCGGCTTTGCTCAATTCCTTTATTAAAGCAGGCATAGTGCCGGGCAGCAGTAAGGAGAATGCCGCCAGCGCGGCACACTCCACAAACGTTACATAATAAAGTCGACCACACCGCCGTCGACACGCAGTGCACTGCCGGTAGTGGCGGATGCCAGCTTAGAGCAGGTGTAAGTGATCATACTGGCCACTTCTTCCACCGTTGCCATACGCTGAATCACTGAAGACGGACGATTTTCCATCACGAATTTCACGCCGGCTTCTTCAATCGAAATACCATTTTCTTCTGCAGACTGAGCCAGAAAAGCCTGGGCGCCCTCACTCAGGGTAGGTCCCGGTAGCACAGAGTTTACCGTCACGCCGGTGCCAGCCAGGCGCTTAGCCAGCCCTCTGGACAAGCCCAGTAAAGCGGTTTTACTCACGCCATAATGGATCATATCAGCGGGAATATTCAGAGCAGATTCCGACGCCACATAAACAATGCGGCCCCAGTTATTTTCGACCATCGCAGGCGCATAATGGCGGCTCAGACGGACAGCCGACATAATGTTAACGTCGAAGTATTGCTGCCATAGGTCATCGTCAGTGTCAAAGAAATCCCTGGTACCATAAATACCCAGATTATTAACCAGAATATCGGCTACCGGTACGGCTTCAATTAGCGTATTACAGCCTTCTGCAGTGCCTAAATCCGCCGCTACACCTGAAACTTCGGCGCCGGGAACCGCTTGTTTCACTGCTTCTACTGCTTGCGCTACCTTTTGCTCGGTGCGGCCATTAACAACAACTTTTTCACCGCACTGAGCGAGCTGCCTGGCGGCACCGAGTCCGATACCTTCCGTTGAGCCGGTAATAATCGCCATTTTTTCATGTAAATCAATTTTCATTTGCTAAACTCCATGTTTGTAGGGTGTATTAGTTATACGCTGAAGTTGAGTTTTCGTCATAAGTGGTTGTGAGACTTGATGTTCGAACTAATCGAATCATGCCCATTTTAACCTTCGCAGTTTTTACAAACCGTTCATTCTAAATAACTATTGCATAGCTTTGGGCAATGTTGCTAATGTGTGAGTCTGTGTTTAGAAACGGCTTAAGACCGTCAAAGCAGTTCGATGCTTTGGGTTGTTTAAAGCACACAAGATTATGATTAACTACAAAATTTTACTAAAAATAGCGCTGTTCGCAGTGAGCTTAGCCGGCAGTACCCAGGCGGTAGCGAAAACCGTAACCCTGGTAGACGAGCAGGGCCAGCCATTTATTAATGCTGTTATCAGTGTGAAAGCCACCGCTGGTGAAGTGTCGAGCCCGTCTGTAGCGCCTGCACAGCCAGCCATCATGGATCAGGTAAACCGCCAGTTTGAACCTACTACCCTGGTGATTGAACAAGGCCGGACGGTGGTGTTTCCCAACAGTGATAACATCCGCCATCATGTATACAGTTTCTCACAGCCTAAACCCTTTGAAATAAAATTATATGCCGGTGACTCCGTGCCACCGGTAAAATTCGATAAGTCAGGTATTGTGGTGCTTGGATGTAACATTCATGACTCCATGGTCGGTTACATCTATGTAAAAGATCAACAACCAACATGGGAAACCGATGCCAGTGGAAAGGCAGAGTTAAACACCACTCAAACCGAGGTACTCATCTGGCACCCGGACCTCTCCGTGAATCACCTTAACCGGCTGCCCTTCACGCTCAGTGACGATGATAAGCCAGTTGAGATTGTTCTTGTGCGCATTGCACAACTCGAAACATCCAAGCGCGTATTCGGCAACAGCAAGTTTAAGCGCCAATGACCCTTACCCTGCGTCAGTCGCTGTTTCAGATACTCTTTATTGGTATTTTTATCACAGCGTCGCTGATCCTGGGTAACGTCTGGACGGTAACATCAAAAACTGCCTTTAATCAGGTGACCAAAAATATTGAGGTCGCAAACACTGTTCTGGAGCAATTGCTGCAGGATCGCAGCGAGCAATTACTCAATTCGGCACGGGTTCTGACCGACGACTTTGGCTTTAAGCAGGCCGTCGCCACCGGCGACATTCCGACCATTCAAAGTGCCTTGCAAAACCACGGGCAGCGCATTGAGTCAGATTTTATGATGCTGACTGACTTATCCGGCAATGTGCTGGAAAGCCAGCCCGAGTATTTTACCAGTGGTGCAGCCTTTCCCTATCCCAATATCATTAACCAGGTGCTGGAGGATGGCGGTTCGGAAAATGCCATTATTGTCGACGGCAGTCTGTATCAGATTATTATGCTGCCGGTTTACGCGCCGAATCCCATAGCCATTGCTGGCATTGGCTTTCTCGACGGCGATGAATTTTTAAAACAGGTCAAACGAATTATTCAGGCCGATATTATTGTTTCATCGAAGCGCTCAGTGAATGGCTCTCATGTGGTATTACACAGCAGCCTGCCCTATATTCAGGCGCAACGTGTAATTAATGCCGACCAGCAAACGCTAAGCTGGTTCGATGTGACTTTTTCCCGGGATACCCCCTACCTAACCCGGGATATCCAGTTACCTGACACGCTCAATAAAGAAGTGTCTATTACACTTGCTGTCGATGTATCGACCCATTTTGATAACTTTACACAGTTGCAGTTTAATATTCTGGGCATTTCGTTAATAGCGATAGCCGGCTCAATGCTGTTGTCAATGTTCATGGCCAGCCGGGTGAATAAACCCGTGGCCAGTCTGGTCAATGCAGCGAATCATCTGGCAGATGGCAATTACGAGCAAAGTGTAAAAACGTCGGGCCATTTACAGGAAATCAACGAACTGTCTGATGCCTTTATGCGCATGAAAGACAGCATTCAAAATCGCGAACAGCGGATCCTGATGCAATCCAGACTGGATATGCTTACCCGACTGTACAACCGTAGCTATATGGAAGAGCTCATCCAACAGCGGTTAGACGCTGGTGAGTCACTGCAGGTTATTGGCATAAACATCCGCGATTTCAGAACCATCAACGATCTCTACGGGTATTCTAATGGCGATACCTGCATTATTTCCATTGCCGAACGCATTAAACGTTGGCGCGGTACAGCAGCCCGGTTATCCGGCGGCGAACTGGTGTGGTTTGCCAACGAACCATTAAGCGACGAGCAACTCGAAACCTTTCACACTATCCTTGAGCAACCGGTTGCCACCCAGCAGTTAGTTATGCCAATTAAACTGGTATTTACCGTGGTTAACTGCCCTGCCGATGCCGACAATGCACAGGATCTTTTCCGCCGCATGAATATTCTGCTCGATGAAGCGGAAATGGGCGCAAACTGGTTGCTGCAGTTCAGTTCAGAAATAGAACAACGCTACTTGCGTCGCCTAAGTATTATTACCGAACTGAAAGAAGTGCTGCAGAGCGAACAGGATGAGTTGTCGATGGTTTATCAGCCTAAGATTAGCCTTAAAACCCGTCAGGTAAATGGCCTTGAAGCACTTATCCGCTGGAACAGCCAGCGCCTTGGTTTTATTCCACCGGATGAGTTCATTGAAATTGCTGAACAAGCTGGCTTTATTGAACAGGTAACCGACTGGGTACTTAATCGGGTGGTCGTAGACATCCTGTCACTTCGCGAACAGCAGATATTTATTAAACCAGCAGTTAACCTGTCGACTCAGGATATTCAAAACCGGCCATTGCTGGATCGGCTTATCTCATTACTGGATGATAATGGCTTAACCGCCAGCGATATCACCCTGGAGATAACAGAAAGCGATCTGGTAGCCGATGCAAAGATTGCTATTGCCAACCTGCAGTTTCTGCAGGATAAAGGCTTTAGTATTGCCATTGATGATTTTGGCACTGGCTATTCCTCACTGGCCTATTTAAAGAATTTACCAGTGTCAGCGATTAAAATAGACAAGGCGTTTGTACTTAACTTAAGCACCGACACTGAAGATCAGCAAATCGTGCATACGGTGCTAAGCCTTTCTAATATATTTGATTTAGAAGTTGTGGCGGAAGGCGTAGAAGATGCCAATGCCATGGAAATCCTGGCTGACTGGGGTTGTGATACTGCACAAGGTTATTATATTAGTCGCCCGCTACCACTTGGCGGACTAATTGACTGGCTGGCTTCATCGGAATATTACCAACAATAAGGAGTTTTGAGTGCGACTAACAAAACTGATAAGCAGTACCCTTATTTTCTGCACCGGGCTGGCTTTTGCCGGCGACGGCAAACTGATTGGCACAGCAGGCCTCAACCAGCTGGAAGGCAGTGGCGGCGGCGGCATAGTGCCCTGGGCCACTTTATCGGGTTATGACAGCCAGGATGAGGTGTCTGCGAATGCTTTTATCACTCAGGTTAACCTTGAGGATTACCGGCTTAACGTATTGGGAGCAAGCGTCTCATTGTATGATCGGGCGGAGTTCAGTGTGGCACGCCATGTGTTTGACCTGACAACCCTGGGCGGCGAGATAGCGCAAACCGTTTATGGTGCCAAGTTTAAGCTTTACGGCGACGTGGTTTACTCAGACTGGCCGCAACTCAGTGCCGGTATTCAATATAAGGACCTCGAGGATACAGCAGTGGCCAACCTGGTCGGTAGCGAAGAGACTTCTGGCACTGATATCTATCTGGCCGCGACAAAAGTCCATTTAGGCGCTGTGGGAGGTTATAACCTGGTATGGAACCTGACCGGCAGGCTGACAAAAGCGAATCAACTGGGTCTGCTAGGTTTCGGCGGTCCGCAAAACAGCGATTATGAACTGATGCTGGAAGGCAGCCTTGGCGTGTTATTTTCCCGCCATTTTGCTGCCGGGGTTGAATATCGTCAGAAGCCCGACAATTTAGGACTTGGCGAAGATGACTGGATGGATGTTTTTGTGACTTACATTCCCTCAAAGAAAGTTAACTTTACCCTGGCCTGGGCAGATTTAGGCAGTATTGCCGGTGCCACAGGGCAGAAAGGCTTGTATTTATCTGTGGGAGGTCAGTTATGGTAAAACAACTGATGGTTATTGCTGCTTGTATAGCAATTCTGAGCGGCTGTGCCAGTCGTTCTGACACACTGTATGAAGAACTGGGCGGCCAGGCAAAAATTAACGAAATCGTAGAAAATTTCGTTTATGAAATCGAGTATAACGAAACCATTTTGCCCTACTTCGCTGATACCGACATCGACCGCTTTATGGAAAAGTTTGCCGAGCAGTTGTGCGTTTTTTCAGGTGGGCCCTGCCGTTATTCGGGCGATACCATGGAACAGGTACACGGCGGTATGAATATTACCGAGGCAGACTTTAACCTGACCGTGGATTTATTCATTAACGCTATGAACAAAGCCAATGTGCCGCATACCTTACAGAATAAACTCATTAATCAAATGACACATACCCGCGAACAAATGCTCTATCTTTAATAGAAGCGCGCCGCGGGCTGTTGCTCAGAAAATGCCAAAAATACCCCGCCGTACAGCGGGGTATTTTTATCTATTATGGGCGTTATCTGGTTTTTTCAGCAGGCACTTTACACTGTGTAATTTGAGGTATCAGAACGTTAAAAGGTGCCATCTCGGAAAACGGCTTGCCGGCCGCCGCTTGTTCGGCAAGCTCTTCAAACTCTGCATCGGAGAGGGAGTTTCTCAGTATCTTGTCCATGCAATCACAGAACGCCACCGCATGGTTATCCTGACGCTCAATCCCTCGCGAGGTACATCCTTGCTTAATTGAGCTCTTAAACGCCTCTAGTTGAGCTGAAGTCATCTTGACCTTAGCGCTGCCATCCAGAGTTACGAAAAGCAAAAACAGCGCCGTATACTTCATTTTGTGCCGCCATAGAGATGAATGGATCAGGCCCATGGGTTACAGCCCGTTAGCGCAACGTTTAAAGTTACGCTGCATAATAAAGTAATAGATAAGCTGCATTAGTAGCCCAAATAGCATGCCTGAGACGAGCCAGGTGTTTTCAGGCAACTCATTAATATGCTGCACAGTAACAAAACTAAAGAGAAACCCATACAACAGACCCAATAACAAAGAGATAAGCCAAACCTGTAATCCAACCGGCAGCGATAATGCCGCCCAACGCAGGAAGAACGCTTTACCGTCGCCCTGTTTATTAGTGCGATAGAGCCAGCTCATTCCCCAGAACTGGAGCAGCGCAAAGGCGAAAAAATTGGCAATTTGATACCAGAAGCTAAAAGTATCACTTTGTGTACAGCTAACCACTATAGGATATGTAATAGCGCTGGCAAACAGCATGCTATATAGCAGCAAATGTTTGAAAGCTAACTCTTCGCTGATGTCGTCCTTGTGAAGTTTATCCGCCAATGCTTTTGAGTTGATGAAAAAAAGATCTTCAATCATAACGTCCTTATTAATTTAACTTGCTGTAAAGTATTACAAAGTAGATTACCTGACTGATATCAAAAAGCCCAGTTGCGGGATAATACTCGCCACGAGGCGACTAGTGGCCAGGTGACTAAAGCCAGCGGTTGCAAATAAAGTTTGTAGTAGCCCCACAGGCTGGTATTGAGAATGCCCTGAGCCAACAATCCCATCAGAGCAAGCAATAAAAACAAACCAACAAAACTGAAATTCAGTTGCCGCCAGATCTGAGGGCTTAAATTTAGCCGATAGCCAAAGAGAAGCCTAATAACCCCCGGCGGTGCTACCAGAGTAAAAAGCAAGGCAAAGCTCATGACCATCAGCCAGAAAGCCATAGGGTGAAACCGAGAGTTCTCAATCAGCGATAAAAAAGGCAGTTGCACAGCCACCACTACCACTGTAAAAAAGACTATCGCTACCGCAATAAGGTAACGCCAGTAAACGCCCCACAGCGTGCTTCGCTCAATCATTCGGTTCTCTTATTAGCCATTAAACACTGACGGTGATGAATCCTCGCGGTATAGGATACCAGACCAAATCAATCACCAGCCACTTCCCGCAATGGCGGATTGGTATTTTTCAGCGTAACAGAGGTTTGAATGTGGCGCGTGTGGTGGACGATGCGACAGTGATGTATAGGGTAATGGTGAGCTATAACCTGTAATGCTAATAGCCCCTATGCTCTGACGGGGGGCTGGAAATCCTGACACACCGCAGAAAGCAAAAAGGCTTGCATTTCTGCAAGCCTTTTTATGGAATGTGGCGCGTGTGGATGGGTGAAGCCGGTGGTTTTAAGCAAGTCAACAATTTGACTTGCTCCGGCTGAACGCCCTCCGCTCTGACGGGGGGCTGGAAATCCTGACACACCGCAGAAAGCAAAAAGGCTTGCATTTCTGCAAGCCTTTTTATGGAATGTGGCGCGTGTGGA
>NZ_CAJXQY010000003.1 GCF_913058315.1 uncultured Alteromonas sp.
TACCGGCCTGTCACGCCGGGGGTCGCGGGTTCGAGTCCCGTCCGCTCCGCCATTTCTTTTTCTGACACTCAGAAACTTAATCCACCACTAACAGTCATTTTCATGCTAAAACGCTGGTCGGATACATTTTCCCTAATTCTTTTCTTGCGGTAATTTTACAGCGTTGTGCTTTGACTGGTTCTATACCTTGTAAGTGCTATCGAGTACACTTGCATTCAAACGATAATAGTCATTATCGATTCAATCAGTTAAGAGGACAGCATGGCAGAAAATGCGGTATTGATTTGCCGGGACGTCAGCAAAACCTATCACGACGGTAACGACAAAGTATCGGTGCTGAGTGAGGTGTCGTTTTCCCTGGCACGGGGTGAGAAAGTCGCAATATTAGGCAGCTCCGGCTCTGGTAAAAGTACCTTGCTGCATATTCTTGGCGGTCTCGACCTGCCCAGCACCGGTGATGTGACGATAAATGGTCGTTCACTGGCCGGCCTTAACGCCAATCAACTGGCTGCACTGCGTAATAACGAACTGGGCTTTATTTATCAGTTTCACCATTTGCTGGCAGAATTTTCGGCACTGGAAAATGTCGCCATGCCTTTACTCATTGCCGGTACGGCCAAGGCCGAAGCAGAAAAACAGGCGGCGGCACTACTGGAAAAAGTCGGCCTGAGTCACCGTTTAACCCATCAGCCCGCAGCATTGTCTGGTGGTGAGCGTCAGCGGGTAGCGATTGCCCGAGCCCTGGTGAATAACCCGTCTATCGTACTGGCTGATGAACCCACCGGTAACCTCGATAAGAAAACCGGCGATCAGATTTATCAGTTATTGTGCGAACTCAGTGAGCAAATGGGCACCAGTTTTATTGTGGTGACTCATGATATTGCTCTGGCCAATGCTATGGATCGGGTGCTGCAGTTAACCGATGGCTCACTGGTACAACGGAGCGAGTCGTGAACCTCAGTTGGCAACTGGCACGGCGTTTTCGGCGCGGGAAAAGCAGCAACCGCTATATCTCTTTTGTGTCGTTATCATCGACGCTGGGAATTGGCCTGGGGTGTTTTGTACTGATTATTCTGCTGAGCGTGATGAATGGCTTTGAACGGGAATTGCGCGAGCGTTTGCTGGCGATTATTCCCCATGCCGAACTCTTCTCAATTAATCAGCAGGGAATTGTGGACTGGCGCGCATACCAACAGGTGCTGGGCGAAGATCCTCGTATCAAGGAAGTAGAGCCTTACACCAAAATTACCGGCATGATTCAACAGGGCAGTGCACTGAAAGCGGTTGAATTAACCGGCATGCAGATAAACGCTAATATCCCGGCCCGCTGGCAAAATGAAATTAGTCAGGATGACTGGCGACAACTGCGACAGGGGCCTAATCAGGTATTACTGGGCCAGGGAATTTTAAACAAATTAGCATTGAAGCCCGGCGATAAACTCAGTGTGGTGATCCCGGCCGTTACCGAAGATTTAACCTTTGCTGCGCCGAAAAATCTATATCTCACTGTGGCTGGTAGTATTCATGTGGGGGGCGAACTCGATAATCTGATTGGCATTATGCACCTTGCCACTGCATCTGAGCAGGCAGGCATAAAGTCGGGCGCTCAGGGGCTTCGTTTTCAGTTTTACGATCCGTTTGCCGCCTATTCAATTATTCGCGAGGTAGGTTATGGGTTTCCCCAGGCGGTGTATATGTCTGACTGGACCCGCACCCAGGGTCATCTCTATGATGATATCCGTCTGGTCAGGGTGGTAGTGTATATAGCCTTATCGCTGGTAATAGCGGTGGCTTGTTTCAACATTGTGTCATCGCTGGTGATGGCGGTAAAAGAAAAACAGGCCTCAATTGCCATATTAAAAACCATGGGCGCTACCGATAATCAAATCAGGAACACTTTTGTTTACCAGGGCCTGTTGAATGGCTTAATTGGTGTATTCTGGGGCACATTACTGGCTGTGATCACGGCACCGAATTTGTCGCTGATTGTGGGTAAGCTGGAAGACCTGTTGGGCGTAAAAGTGCTGTCGGGCGATATTTATTTTATCGACTTTTTACCCTCACAATTGCAACTCAACGATGTACTCCTAACTGTACTGGTCGCCATTGTTCTCTCGGTACTGGCCACGCTTTACCCGGCACAAAAGGCCGCTGCAATTCAGCCTGCCCGGGCGTTGCATTAGGTTTTAAGAAACAACCAGAACTAGTAGATGGTAATACGTAAGTAAGGGAATATATGAAAACAATCGCAACGACAGTGACTATATTGTTGTTATCAGGCTGTGCTCAGGTAACAGAAAGAGCGCTTGAAAGACATACAAATTCGCAAATTGGTAAATCTTCTTCTTTTTGTCGTCAGGTGGCGATGAACTGCGGAACCAACCCTGACCCAACTCGCCGGGGATATTATTCAGAGTGGGTTAATCCCGACGGCTCCGTGGGATGTACGTGTAACTACTAAAGGCTGTTTGCCGGGATTCGTAACGCGCTTAGGCGAATTACCCGGATAACGCCGGTGGCGTTTCCGGGACAAAGAAAGTGCTTAGGCACTTTCTTTGTTCTTATCAAAGTGTTCGAAGTCTACGTCTTCCTGTTGTTGACCGGCGTCCGGGTCGTTAAATACGGCCTCATCCAGTTCGCCTTCAGATTTGGCGATAATAGTGGCCACGGTGCAGTCACCGGTGATATTGACTGCGGTACGGGTCATATCCAGTAAGCGGTCTACACCGATAATCAGAGCAATCCCTTCAACCGGCAGATTAACCTGCTGCAACACCATGGCGAGCATGATTAGTCCCACGCCGGGCACACCGGCGGTACCTACTGAAGCTAAAGTGGCGGTTAACACAACCATCACGTAATCGCCCAAAGATAAATCCACACCGTAGACCTGGGCGATAAAAACCGTGGCAACCCCTTGCATAATCGCCGTGCCATCCATATTGATAGTCGCGCCAAGTGGCAGGGTAAAAGACGAAACTGACTTACCAATGCCCAGCTTATTGCGGGCGGTTTCCATAGTTACCGGGAGCGTGGCGCTACTGCTTGAGGTACTGAAGGCAAATAACGCCGCATCACGCATTTTTCGCAACAGAATGAGCGGGCTCATGCCGCTGAATACTTTTAACAGAACCGGGTAGGTCACCAGCGCATGGATAACCAGTACCGCCAGCACCAGGAAGAAATACCACAGCAAGCCGCCAATGGTCTCCAGGCCTATGGTGGCAAACAGTTTGGCCATCAGCACAAACACACCGTAAGGGGCCAGGTTCATAATGATGGTCACCAGGCGCATGATTACGGTATTAACGTCTTCAAAGAACGCTGCCAGACGTTTACCAGCGTCACCGGTCATTGCCATGGCAATGCCAAGCAACACGGCAAAGACTATGATTTGCAACATGTTACCTTCGGCCATCGAATTAATTGGATTAGACGGGAACATATCCACGATCACCTGCGACAGGGAAGGCGCTTCTTTTGCTACATAAGTCGTTTCGCTTTGCAGGTTCAGCCCTTCGCCGGGTGATACCAACAGGCCGCCCATAATCGCCAGTGTGACCGCGATAGCCGTGGTCAGAATGTACAGACCAATGGATTTTGCGCCAAGCCGACCCAGTTTAGAGGGCTCTGATAACGTGCTGGTACCACAGATTAATGAAACAAAAACCAACGGCACAACCAGCATTTTCAGGCTCGATATAAATATTTGTCCGAGCGTTGAAAATATACCTTCGACCAGAATGCTATACGTGGAAACTTCCACCGAGAATATCGAAAACCGCAAATCTCCGCTATCATCAAAGAGAAATTGAAGCAGTGCGCCGATAATGATTCCGGCGATCATGCCGATAAAGATTCGTGCAGTTAAACTGTACTTGTGTGAAGACTGAGACATGTAAATTCCCTGAAATGTTATTTTATTTATAGTTCTTAGTTAGTGTGCCAGATTCATAGCAGTTTTAAATACTTAAAATGACCCAATAACGGTAAAGAGGTCCGGGAAGACGATGAAAATGCAATCTCTACGCTTAATAGCCGCCACATGGGCACTATTATTACTAGTTGCCTGCGGAGGCGGTGGTTCTGTCTCCAGAGAAGAAAACACCGGGGGCACTACGCCCGATCCCACGTCTTCAGTGAGTCTAGCACTAACCGACAGTGACGGTAATACCAGTACGTCACTGACCGGTGAATCGCCACTCACCCTGTCGGCAACAGTGACCGACAGCAGTGGCAGCCCGGTTGCCAATACCGTGGTGACATTCAGCTTTACGGTTGCCAGCCTGGCGCGTTTTTCGAACGATACAGGTACGGCTCTGACCAA
Source organism: uncultured Alteromonas sp. (assembly GCF_913058315.1). GTDB lineage: Bacteria > Pseudomonadota > Gammaproteobacteria > Enterobacterales > Alteromonadaceae > Alteromonas. The sequence continues at coordinate 4,328 of NZ_CAJXQY010000003.1, forward strand.
CGCTGAGGGGGTGGCCACTATTACTCTTATCGTTGGGGACCTGTCAGGCTCCGGTGCCGTTGAAGCGGCGCTGGAAAGTGGCGAGACCGCCAGCATCGGCTTTAGCTCCAGTGGTACTACCGCGAATGTGGAAACGCCTGAGTCGCTCGAACTGTTTGCCAGTCAGTCTCAGTTGTCTTCCAGTGGCTCTGATGAAGTCGAAGTCTGGGCGGTGGTGAAAAATGCACAAAATATTCTGCTCGACGGTGTCAACGTGACATTCGCAGCCGACAGCAATGCAGCTATTGCTGAAACCCAGCCGGTAACTGATGAAAATGGCACGGCAATTGTGCTGCTTCGGACTGGCGGCGACAAAGAAAACCGCACAATAAACGTTACCGCGACGGTAAGTGGCGAACAAACGCTCACAGAAACGCTGACGATTAACGTTGTGGGCACTGAAATTGAAATTAACGGCACCACCTCGGCCATTATCGGTGACAGCGTGAACCTGACCGTTAGTTTGCAAGACTCCGATAATGTGGGCATTGCCAGTGAAACACTGACGTTACGGGTGGAAGATGAATCAGGTACTGATGTAACGGCGAGCACGCTGGATAACGCTGCGCCTCAAACCAGTGCTGAAGGCCGCGCGACAGTGGCCTTCACTGCACCCGCCGCAGGCACCTTTACAGTATTTGCTGATGCGCTGAACACGCAAAGTACCTTCGCCATTGAAGTACAGCAGGATGAATTTGTGTTTGTGGATCCGCCTGATGTGAATAATGTTGACCAGGATATCCCGCTGAATACCGATTATAACCTGCAGGTTAGCTGGTTACGTGACGCGGCACCGTTTGCCGGCGGTTCAATCAGCTTCGCTATCTCGCGTGGTACTGTGGTAAGCGCAGATGCGGTAACCGATGGCAGCGGCATTGCAGATCTTACGGTAAGTTCAGGTAATGCCGGACTGGCAACTATCTCGGCAACCGGGACTGACGGTGCCGGTGTAGAGGTTTCTACCCAAATTGAGATTGCCTTTATCGCCACCGATGCAGACACCATCATTGTGGATGCCACGCCAGACTCGATTGGCCCTGACGGTCAAACCAGTACCATTTCTGCTGTGGTGCTGGATGCCGACGGTAACCGGGTGCGTAACAAGCTGGTTAACTTTGAAGTCAATGATGTGTCTAACGGTAACCTGACCGACGCTCAGAGCCGCACAGACCGCCGTGGTATTGCCACCACCGTTTATGAGTCTAACGCAGTCAGTACCTATCAAAGTGTTGAAGTGCGTGCCTACGTAAACGATGAGCCAGCGGTTGAGGATTCTACTTTACTGACAGTGGGTGACCGTCCTTTTGATATCTCTTTAGGTACTGGTAATCTGATTGAAGCACCGCAGCAGTCTTCTTACCGCAAAGAGTTCTCCGTGTTTGTGACCGATGCCGATGCTAATCCGGTGACCGGTGCGGCCCTGACATTTAGTGCTACACCTGTTGCCGAAACCAGCAATGATGCAGCCTATGCCAAAGGTTACTGGCTTTGGGATGAAGATGATTCTATCTATTACTCAGTGACTACCGCTGTCTGTGCTAATGAAGATTTGAACGGCAATGGTCGACTGGACGTGGGTGAAGATTTTAATGGTGACGGACAGTTAACGCCGGGTAATGTAGGCGCTATTGATGCGGATGCCAACACCGATGAAAACGGTCAGGCACTGATTAACCTTAACTATCCGAAACAGTACGGTGCCTGGGTTCAACTTACTATAAGTGCCCGCGGTGAGTCATCAGGCACGGAATCAGTGGATAAAATGAATTACTGGTTAAGTGTGTCAACTGCAGATCGCACCACTCAGGGGGCGCCACCGCCTTCCAGCCCGTGGGGTACCAGCGCCAGTTGTGCTGATACGCAGTAATTAGCGGCAAACAGTAACGAAAACGCCGGCAAGATGCCGGCGTTTTTTTTATCGTACTGAACAATTAGCCTTGCTGAAACGGATACACCGAACCCAGCTTTAAGATTTGCGTCAGTTCATCCAGAGCGGTGCGTGATTCAACCAACAGTTGTGGGTCGCACAAATCCTGCTCGGTTAACTGGTCGCGGTAATGTTTATCTACCCAGCCGTTGAGTCGTGAAAACAGCGCATTGTTCATCAGAGTGTTGGGATTAACTGCGCCAAGTTCGGCATCGGTAAGTGCTACGCGTAAGCGCAGACAAGCGGGACCACCGCCATTACGCATACTCTGTTTCACGTCGAAATAGTTTACGCTTTTAATGGGCGTGTCGCGGGTCACCAGTTCAGCCAGGTAGTTAGCAACAACCGGATTTTCTTGACACTCAGACGGCGCAATAATTGTCATATTACCGTCAGGCAGGGTGAGTAACTGGGTGTTAAAAAGATACGTTTTAATGGCGTCATTCAGGCCCACTTCATCGCTTTTCACTTCGATAAAATGAAGTGGTTTGTCACCGAATTTAGCCCGGATTTCAGCCACGGCAGACTCACTGTTATGAAACGCAAGCTCATGATAGAAAAGTACATTCTGGTTACCAACGGCAATTACATCGTTGTGAAAAACCCCCTGGTCAATCACGTTCGGGTTTTGTTGGATGTACACCACGCTTTCGTCGCTAAGACCGTGCAAGCGCGCAACCGCCTGACAAGCCTCGAAAGTTTGTCGGGCAGGGTAACGAGTGGGTTGTGGTAAATCATGGCGAAACGCATGACGACCGTATACAAATACCTCAACGCCGGCGTGACCGTAGGCACTGCACAGACGGGTATGATTAGCCGCGCCTTCATCACCAAAATGATCGTTATCGGGCAGGTGGCCATGGTGGGCAAAATATTTACTGTTGGCAAAGGTAGCCTTCAGAATATTGCCGGTCACCTGAGGTTCCAGCGAACGGTGAAATTTGTTGGTCAGGTTAGCCGGAGTAAAGTGCACGCGACCATCAGCCGTGTCGGCACTGGGCGATACGGTGGCGGCGTTGGCTGTCCACATACTGGACGCTGAGCAACACGCCAGAAATACTTCTCGGGCCTGGGCTGCTGCCTGTTCCAGCACCTTAGCATCGCTGCCTGCGAAGCCGAGGCGACGCAGGGTTGCCAGATCAGGGCGTTCCTGGGGAGCCAGTACTCCCTGTACCATGCCCATGTCGGCCAGCGCTTTCATTTTCTGCAGGCCCTGTTTGGCGGCTTCTTTAGGGTTGCTGATAGCATTCGCATTGGAGAAAGAGGCGACATTGCCAAAAGACAATCCGGCATAGTTATGGGTCGGGCCAACCAGCCCGTCAAAATTCGCTTCACAATATTGCATGACAACCTGCCTTAAATTTGAGTCATTCGGTAAACATATTGTCGAGCAAAAGGGCAGAATAACCGGACAGCGCCTATGATTACGCTATATATAAGTACAACTTTTTTTTATTTAAGTGTTGTAATTTCTGCCGTTATTTGCGACAACCCGGCGCATTATACGTGTTTTAACTACGCTGCCAATCAGGGTGGTTAAAAAATGCGCTATTTTGGGTGGGTGAAAAATAAACTTTGCGAATAAGTATGAAGAAGAACTTGTTTTCCATTCACTTTGTAGATATATGTTAAAAAAAGAAGCGCCAGACTATGTGAGTGTAATTGCCTTATTTTCTTCCTGGTTTGCTATCGAAAATTTAATTTATTCAAAGGTTTAATTCTTATTTATGACAAAATCACTAGTCATAGTCGAGTCACCGGCCAAAGCCAAAACAATAAATAAATATCTTGGCAAAAATTTTATTGTTAAATCTTCCGTGGGTCACGTACGCGACCTGCCAACCAAGGCGCTTGGTAAGGTGGAGCCGAAAAAACCGGCCAAAGAACTGAAAACGTTATCGGATGAAGCGAAGGCTAAATACCTGCGCGAGTACGAATATAAAAAGCTGGTTGACCGCATGGGGGTAGACCCTCAACACGACTGGAAAGCCCACTATCAGGTGCTGGAAGGCAAAGAGAAAGTGGTTAATGAGCTTAAAAAACTGGCCAAAGACGCCGACACCATTTATCTCGCAACGGATTTGGACCGCGAAGGGGAAGCGATTGCCTGGCATTTGCAGGAAATTCTTGGCCAGAAGGGCAAAACTTACCAGCGGGTAGTGTTTAACGAGATCACGAAAAACGCCATTAAGGAAGCCTTTGAGCATCCCGGTGATGTGAATCAGGACCGGGTGGAAGCCCAACAGGCCCGTCGTTTTCTCGACCGGGTAGTGGGGTTCATGGTATCGCCGCTGCTTTGGAAAAAGATTGCCCGTGGCTTGTCTGCCGGTCGGGTACAGTCGGTGGCGGTGCGTCTGGTGGTCGAACGGGAACGTGAAATCAAAGCCTTTGTGCCCGAAGAATTCTGGGATGTCCATGCTGACCTGACCACTGGGGCCAGTGATGCTCTGCGGATGCAGGTGGTGAAGGAAAGCGATAAACCCTTCAAGCCGGTGAATAAAGCACAAACCGATGCTGCACTGGCCGTACTGAAGCCTGCTGACTATGAAGTGGTGAGCCGCGAGTCGAAGCCGACCCAGAGTCGTCCTTCTGCGCCTTTCATCACCTCAACCTTGCAACAGGCCGCCAGTACCCGTCTGGGATTTGGGGTGAAGAAAACCATGATGATGGCCCAGCGCTTGTATGAAGCCGGTCACATTACCTATATGCGTACCGACTCGACCAACCTGAGCCAGGAGGCTCTGGAGGCTTGTCGTGGATACATTGGCGATAACTTTGGTGGCAAGTATTTACCGGAGTCACCTATTCGTTACGGCAGTAAGGAAGGCGCGCAAGAAGCTCACGAAGCCATCAGGCCGTCAAACGTAACAACCCTTGCTGCGACACTAAAAGACATGGAACGTGACGCACAGCGTCTCTACGAGCTTATTTGGCGCCAATTTGTAGCCTGTCAGATGACAGCTGCGAAATATGATGCCACTACGGTGAAAGTCAAAGCCGGTGATTTTGAGCTGGTTGCCAAGGGCCGGGTACTGAAATTTGATGGTTGGACTAAAGTGCAGCCGCAGAAAAGTAAAAAGGGTGAAGAGGATAAGTTGCTGCCAGATGTGAATCCGGGCGACAAACTCAATCTTAAGCAACTCGATCCGAAACAGCATTTCACCAAGCCAGTGGCCCGTTTTAACGAAGCCTCGCTGGTAAAAGAACTGGAAAAGCGTGGCATCGGCCGGCCTTCTACCTACGCCAGCATTATCTCCACGATTCAGGACCGCGGTTATGTGCGGCTGGAGAACAAGCGTTTCTATGCAGAAAAAATGGGTGAGATAGTTACCGATCGCCTGATGGAAAATTTTGACGGCCTGATGAGCTACGACTTTACCGCCAACATGGAACAGCGCCTCGATGAAATCGCCGAAGGCCATGATAACTGGAAAGCGGTGCTCGATAAGTTCTACAGCGATTTTTACAGCAAGTTACTGCTGGCCGAGCAGGAAGCTGAACAAGGCGGAATGCGGCCTAATCAGGCAGTACCGGTAGAAATTAACTGTGATAAGTGCGGTCGTCATATGAACGTGCGTACAGCCAGTACCGGGGTATTTTTAGGCTGTACAGGCTACAACCTGCCGCCTAAAGAGCGTTGTACCAACACCATGAACCTCACGCCTGGTGAAGAAGTGGTGCAGGTCGACAACGATGACGAGCAGGAGACCGAGGATTTACGCGCCAAACGCCGTTGCCCGGAATGTGGTACGGCCATGGACAGCTACCTGGTTGATGAAACACGCAAGCTACATGTGTGCGGTAACTCACCTGCTTGTCCGGGCACTTATGTGGAAGCGGGAACCTTCAAAATTAAAGGTTATGACGGGCCACTGATAGAGTGCGATAAGTGTGGCAGCGACATGGAGCTTAAAAACGGTCGGTTTGGAAAATACTTCGACTGTACTAACAGCGAATGCAAAAACACCCGTAAGTTACTGCGGAACGGCGAGGCAGCGCCACCTAAAGAAGATCCGGTGGATTTACCTGAATTACCCTGTGAGAAAAGTGATGCCCACTTTATGCTCAGGGACGGGGCTTCCGGCATTTTCCTGGCAGCGCACAATTTCCCTAAATCACGGGAGACACGTGCGCCCAAGGTTGAGGAACTGGCCCGCTTCAGGGATCGTATATCGCCTAAGTTTTACTATCTGGCTGATGCGCCGAAAACCGATCCGGACGGTAACCCGGCTATTGTGCGCTTCAGTCGTAAGACTAAGCAACAATATGTCATGACCGAAGATGCTAAAGGCAAGGCCACTGGCTGGTCTGCGTGGTATCAGGACGGAAAATGGCAAGCCAAAGACACTAAGAAGAAGTAAGCGAACAGATTATGGCATCGTTACAGGATCAGTTGCTCAAAGCCGGTTTGGCCGATAAATCGAAAGCCAAACAGGCAAGAGCCGATAAACGTAAAAAACAAAAGCTCAAAAATAAAGGCACCGCCGTTGAGCAGGACGAAAATAAACTGGCGGCACAACAGGCCGCGGAAGCGAAAAAGCAACGCGATCTGGAGCTTAATCAGCAACGCCAGGCGGAGCTTGAGAAAAAAGCCGTAGTTGCGCAAATTCGTCAGTTAATTACCGTTAACCAGCAGCCGAAAGGCAAGGGTGACACAGTGCTTAACTTTACCGACGAAAATGTGGTTAAACGCATGTACGTAAGTGATGCGGTGCATAAACTGGTGGTTGATGCCCGTCTGGCTGTGGTAAAACTGGATGAGGACTATTTGCTTATTCCAACGCCTGTTGCGGATAAAATCGCCGAACGTGACGCAAAGATGGTGATATATCGCGCCGATCTGCGAGAAGAGAACAAAGAAAAATCCGCCGAAGATGACTGGTATGCTGAGTATGAAATACCGGATGATTTAACCTGGTAATGCCGATGAATGAAATTAATAAGCCCGCCTGAACAGGCGGGCTTTTTTACAGCCTCAGATTACTGCAGTGAGTTGCCTACACCGATGAGTATGGTCGACATCACCAGTAGCGATATGCCTGCCAGCAGCAACAATCTGCTCTTGCGGTTGGCTCCTTTCCATTCGAGCAATGCCAGTCCCCACAGCGTTGAGAAAATAATGATACTGGCCATATGAATGGTCCAGCTCGAAAATTCATAGTCGCCCATGTGGCTTTCGCCCATGGTATAAAAGAAAAACTGAAAGTACCAAAATGATCCACCCAGCGCAGCTAACAGGTAATTTTTTATCATTCTGTCTGAGCCGAGGCGTTGCGATTGATTGTGTGTATAGCCACTAAATTCGGCTGCTGAGCGATTCTTATGGATAAGCCAGGCGCACCACAGGGCATTGGTGGTTAACCCGCCAGCCAATACCACACACAGTACTGGCAGACCCTGCCACAAATGGTCGGTACCAGCGGCCAGGGTGAGTTCCCGAATGGGCTTGCCGGCGGCAATACCAAAAGCAAAGCAGGAAGACATCACGCCTGAAAAAAGCGCAATTAACAGCCCTTTTTTCATATCGATCGCGCCTTCGGACTGAGCGCCGGTACTGCGGTTCTTTTCTGCGGTGGCTCGGGCCACCAGAATCACGCCCAGTAAGGTTAGAAAAGTACCCAGAATGGCAAACTGTCCACTTGGCGTTGCCAGTACTTTACCGATAGTACCGTCGAATACCGGTGGGCCGAGAGTGCCTAATACGGTGGTCAGGCCCAGTACAATCGCCATGCCTGAGGAAATGCCCATATACCGAACAGCCAAACCAAAAGTCAGACCACCCAACCCCCAGCCCAGGCCCCAAAGAAAACACTGCTGTAATACACTGAATGAGGTGGTACTTAATACATCAAACAGTTGTTGGGTTTGGATCCAGGCAAATAACCACGGACAAATAAGCCAACTGAACACCCCGCCGGTTAGCCAGAATATTTCCCACGACCAGCCTTTTATTTGTTTATAGGGTACATAAAAGCTGGCAGAGAATAACCCGCCCAACCAATGAAAAAACACCCCAAGCAATGGATTCTGCATTATTCCTTACTCCTGCTGTAAACCTGTTTTTGTAATTTTTAGGTGAACAATTTACAAAAAATACACATACAGGGAGAGAATACACAATTAATAAACATATATATACAAAAATAATCAAAAATAATCATTTTTTTGGTTGCGTATGATTGATAGTGATTGATGTTGCCGGGGAAAAGGGGGGAGCTGGTGAGTTCAGCCAGCTCCGGTGTGGGGCAAATAAACGTCGATTAAGGGACTATCTTGTGGGCGGCCAGCTGCTCGTAAAAAGGCAGGGCCTGATTGAGCACACCGAGGAGCGCATCGGGCAGCTCTGGCACTGGGGGCTCAGCCGGGGCGAAGCCGGTACTTTTCCAAACTTCCGGATACCAGTGCTCTGCCCAGGCGCCGTCGTTGGGATGGCCGCCTTCAGACCAACTCAGCATGGCAGGGTCCCAGGGGATACCAATAGCGTTGCAGAGCTTTTCCAGCATGGCCGGTGGATTCTGACGAATATCAGAAGAGTCGACGACGATGGGATGTTGTCCTGACTCGTTAACGATCCGGTCAAACAACTGACACTGGGCACGAATGCCAATATCTTCCAGGCAGGGTTCACCATTTTTTTTATGGTAGCTGGCAATCACCCGTGCCGGGTGACGGATCAAAAACACATTACATACGTCTCCAAGCCAGTCCAGGGGAAAACCCTCGAGCATGTGATGAGGCATGTGTTTTTGATAAAAAACCGGTTTATTCTGTGGTGTAGGGCCAATACAGCGTTTGGCTACCGCCACCGGATCGGTCTCTTCGCGGGCAAATATTTCATCCTGCATTGGGTGCACACGGTCGCTGTGCTTTAAAAACGGCGCATAAAATGGCTCGTCCCATACCGTACAATCGGCGCGAGCGCCAAATGCATACATCATGGCGGTAGAGAGATTGCGCGGGCCTGACCACATGGCTATTCGCATGGGTGACTTCCTTATTATCGTGTTACCTGACACTGAGTAAGCTGACCGGTAGTGAATGCTCATTAATGGCAAGCATAATCGGCCTGGTGGTGTTATTTCAAGTCTATTGTTAATATTTTATACTATATAATATTTTGTTTTGCGAGTAGGAAAATGCTAGGGTAACGCCGTGATTTATTTACTTTTAATAATTAGTGTTGGCGCGGATATTTTTAAACACCTGGACTCTAGGTTAAAACACACGGGCTGAAGTATACTTTTATAGTGACCTATAAAAGCCAGTAACAACGTAATGAGGAAGCCATGCAGGAACATAAAGCGGGCGGCGCACATGCGTCCATCGATGACGAACGTAATCAGGATATTTTAATTTATATTAATGGCGATCTGGTGCCCCGGGCAGAAGCGAAGGTGTCTGTTTATGACAGCGGTTTTATGCTCGGTGACGGCGTGTGGGAAGGCTTGCGGTTGCATAAAGGCCGATTTTCTTTTATCGACGACCATCTCGACCGGTTATTTGCCGGCGCGAAAGCACTGGACATGGATATCGGTAAAACCCGTGATGAGTTAAAAGCCGCTTTACAGGAAACAGTCGATGCGAATGGCATGACCGATGGAGTGCATGCCAGACTGATGGTAACCAGAGGCCCGAAGAAAACCCCTTATCAGGATCCCAGACTGAGTCTGTGGGGCCCGACTATTGTGATCATTGCTGAATATAAGTCCCAGGATTTGGTGCCGGTAGAACGCGGAATTAATCTGTTTACCGTGCATGTGCGACGTGGCCATCCTGATGTTCAGGATCCGCGCTTGAATTCTCACAGCAAAATTAACTGCATCACGGCGATGATTCAGTCTTATAAGGCCGGGGCCGATGAGGCACTGATGCTAGATCCCCATGGTTTTGTCAGCACCTGTAACTCAACCAACTTCTTTATTGTGCGTAAGGGTGAGGTGTGGACGTCTACCGGTGACTATGCCATGAAAGGCATTACACGCCAGAAAACCATTGATGTCTGTAAAGCCCATGGTATTGCGGTAATGGAAAAGAATTTTTCACTGGTGGATGTTTACAGTGCGGATGAGGCCTTTGTTACCGGTACCTTCGGTGCCCAAACGCCGGTCGTTGATGTCGACGGCAGATCCATCGGTGAAGGCAAACCTGGTCCCATGGTGAAGAAAATTCGTGAGTTGTACCATGCCATGGCAGAAGCTCAGTAACACGGTTTTGCACCTAATGCTGGGATAAACAGTTATCCCAGTAAGGCTTGTCACCGTAAAAATCGGCAGCGAAATTGATAAAGGCTCTGACCTTACTTGCCAATAGCTGCCGGTGGGCGTAAACCGCGTATAAATGCAGTGGCTCGGGCTCGTTATCCCGCATAATGAGCCGGAGCCGGCCTGCATTGACCTCATCGAAACAAATAAAGGTGGGTTGCAAAACAATCCCCTGGCCGAGCACCGCTGACTGGCACAGGAACTCACCGTGATTACAACTGACGGTGCCAATAATGTGATGATGGCGCTGGTTCAGATACTGATGGGCAGCCGGGCTGTTGTCATTATCCAGTAAGCTGTAGCGCAGATAGTTGTGATTGATTAAGTCTTCCATAGTGTGCGGTTCGCCGTATTTGCTAAGATAGTCTGGCGCTGCACACATAACGAGATTGATGGCGGTCAGGCGCTTGGCTATCATCGACGAGCTTTTCAGATGGCCAATCCGTAATGCCACATCAAAGCCTTCCTCAACAATATCCACTTTACGATCATTGAGATGTAAATCCACGTCAATGTCGGGGTAGAGCTGTTGGAATTCGTTAATGAGAGGTGCCAGATGACGGGTGGAAAATGCTACCGGTGCACTGATCCGCAATAAGCCATGGGCTTTATGCTGCAAATCACCTAACTGATTTTCCATGGCATCAATTTCATCGAGAACCTGACTGGCGCGAGGCAGATACTGTTGCCCGGCCTCGGTCAAATGCACCTTGCGCGTTGTGCGGTTAAGCAGGCGCGTAGCCAGATGGGCCTCAAGCTGAGAGACATACTTACTAATTAACTGCGGGGATTTATCGAGCTTATCCGCCGCGGCACTAAATGAACCGCTTCGCGCAACAATCACAAATGCCCGCATTGCCTCTATTCTGTCCATGCGAATTCCATTATCAACAAAATGTTGATAGTTACTCTATTTTAACCCTCTTAATAAATCAATATGTGGATAGTAAAGTATCACCATCGATTCGAAACAGCGCAGGGCTGTTTCTCTATTCACCCATTAAGACGAGAGAGATTTAGTATGAAAGCATTAGTAGCAAAGTTAATCAGTTCAAATGCAGGTGTGGCCGCGCTGATATTAAGAGTGCCCATTGGTCTTACGCTGGCGGCGCATGGCGCACAAAAGTTATTTGCCTGGTTTGGCGGCTACGGCCTCGAAGGTACCGGCCAGTACATGGCTAGTATAGGTCTTGAGCCGGGTTATCTGATGGCACTGCTGGCCGGGAGTGCGGAATTTTTTGGTGGACTGGCCCTGGTTCTCGGTTTATTGACCCGTCCGGCCGCCGCAGTGACTGCATTTACTATGCTGATTGCTATTTTCACTGCGCATATCCAAAACGGTTTGTTTCTGTCTAACGGCGGTTATGAGTATGCACTGGCACTTTTCGCGGTAACGGTCTCATTGGCCATCACTGGTGCCGGCCGGCTTGCATTAGACAACGTTATTGCCCGGTCTTTGGCCGCAGAATAACCCGTTAATCACCAATGGTGCCTGTCAGGTTGGTCCTGGCCGGCAGCCCGGGAGGAAACACAATGTTAGTCAATGGAAAATGGGATGCCGACTGGCAGCCCGTGCAGAAAAAAGATAAAGAGGGTCGGTTTATTCGTCAGGTGTCGTCCTTTCGTCATTGGATCACGCCCGATGGTTCTGCCGGCCCCACCGGTGCTGCGGGCTTTAAAGCCGAAGCGGGCCGCTATCATTTATATGTGGCGTATATTTGTCCGTGGGCATCCCGGGCGCTTGCAGTACGCGCACTGAAAGGCTTAACTGATATTATTACGGTCAGTGTGGTTAACCCACGGTTAAGCGAGCAGGGCTGGCAGTTTGGTGGTTACCCTGGCAGCACTGCAGATGAATTGAATCAGGCCACATACCTGCACGAGCTCTATACGCAGGTGGATCCGGATTACACTGGCCGGGCAACAGTGCCGGTGTTGTGGGATAAAAAGCAGCAAACCATTGTGAACAATGAGTCGGCTGATATTTTACGAATGTTGAATACGGCATTTTGTGAGTTGGTCAATACCGGCCCGGATCTTTATCCCTCAGCCCTGGCTGAGCAAATAGACGAGCTTAATGAAGCCATTTACAGCACCCTCAATAATGGTGTCTACCAGGCTGGTTTTGCCTCGAGTCAGACTGCCTATGATGAGGCTTACAGCCATGTTTTTACAACATTGGATCGATTGGAAGCCAGACTGGCAGACGGTGGGCCTTATTTATTGGGAGATAATCTGACCGAAACCGACATTCGATTGTTTGTCACCCTGATCAGATTTGATGCAGCTTATTACGGATTATTTAAATGTAATCGTCAGTTAATTCGTGAGTTTACCCATCTTAATGCCTATATGCATCGGATATGGGCCCTTGACGGGATAGCTGAAACGGTCAACATTGACCATATTAAAGCGGGGTATTATTCCATTAAGTCGTTGAATCCGGGCGGCATCGTGCCCCGTGGACCACAATTTTAGGAGGTTTTATGCAAGCGTCACAACAAGCATTGTTTATCTCCCATGGCGGCGGGCCTATGCCGTTACTGGGAGACCCAGGTCACCGTGCTTTAACCGAGCACCTTGCGCAGCTGGCTGCCACCATTCGCCGGCCGAAAGCTATCTTGATCATCAGTGCACACTGGGAAGAGTCGGTCGCTACAGTAACCTCCAACCCAACCCCTGAGTTGATTTACGATTACTATGGCTTTCCAGCAGAAAGTTACGCAATTAAATACCCTTGTGCCGGGGAGCCTGAGCTCGCACGCCAGGTCACTCAGGCCATCCGGGCAAGTGGCATTGAGGTGGCTGAAGACGCGAAGCGTGGCCTCGACCACGGTGTATTTGTGCCGCTGAAGATTATGTATCCGGACGCCGATATTCCATGTGTACAGCTATCACTGGTTAATACGCTGGATGCCGCAGCGCATATACGCATCGGTCAGGCTCTGGCAGATTTAGATTATGATGACCTGCTTATCCTTGGCTCAGGGTTTTCTTTTCACAATATGCGATCATTCTTTGCCCCTGATACTGCGCAGAGTCAGGCTATGAACCAGGGCTTTGAAGACTGGTTGAAAAACGTATTATCTAATCCGTCGATGACCGAAGCGGAGCGTCAGAAGCAACTCATCGGCTGGGAACAGGCGCCGGGAGCGCGTTATTGTCATCCCCGCGAAGAACATCTGGTGCCGCTTCATGTGTGTTACGGGGTAGCGGGCCGCGCTGCTGACGTAGCCGACTCGGTAGTCGTACTTAATAAACAGGCCGGGACGTTTGGCTGGTTTAGCCAAAACGCCTGATAAACGGTTTAGCCGGGCGACTTCCTACTTCAATAGTTGCCCGGCTGATACCGTGTCAATGGCCTGTGCCGTCTGCAATTGCAACGCGCGGTTAATTTTTAAATGGGCGGGACTCCAGCCCGCTAAAAAGCGGTGAAAGTCGGCGTTAGCCACACAATACAATTTTCGCCAGCTATCACAAATAGCCAGACATTCCTGGTGACTAACACGTTTGCCCAGTGCGCTGCTTAACTGCTCAAAATAAAAATCCAGACAGTCTTCGCTGCGCTCGAGCAGTGCTTGCTCTGACAGTGCGCTCCCCAAAAAGTACGCCACATCCTGGACACCAATACCACCACCGACATACTGAAAATCCACGGCGGCTACTTCCTGGCCATCGGCACTGAAACAGAAGTTAGCGACTTTGGCATCACCGTGAACCAGAGTGCGATAGGGACATTGCTGTAATGCCTGATCAAAAGCCGCCGCAAACTGTTTGAGGGGGCTTTGGGCCATTTTATTGAATTCGTCCGGGCGGGTTGCCAGATGCCAGTAACACCCCTGGTCCCACAAGCCTTGTGGCGGCTGATGAATATAGCAGGCATGAAATGCCGCCAGCCACGCCAACACGGGTTTACAACCTTCAGGGCTAAGTTGTTGATGTCGATAATCAAAACCGGCTTGATTCAGATCGCTCAGCACCAGCGCCAGCCGTTTAGTGACAGCACTGTCTTCGGCATCCGAGGCTATCAGTTGCGCCAGATTTCCGCAGTGAGTAAAGCGTGGGGCGTAATGGGTGTAGAAAGCCTGCTCTACAACATAGGAACGCCATTTGCGCTGCAAGCTGTGCTGACTGCTCCAGCCTCTTGGATGAGCGAAGTTTTCTGGTTGGCTGATGAGCTTTATAATTACACGGGACTGCCTGGCCGGCGAGTAGCAACGTAGCAACTGACCAAAATCACTCCACAGCGACTGGACCTGCTCAAACTGGTCTGCATTCGGGTCCTGCAAAAGACCTTTGAGCCATAAAAGCGGTAGAGGCTTAGATGAATTCATATTCTTACCGGGCTTCAACAAAAAAGGCCAGCAATGCTGGCCCTTTTTCCATTTTTACACTGTTACAGACTGGCAGGACGCGTGGTCGGTGCCGAGGCTGTTGCTGTCGCATTTGCCATCGTTGCCAGACGGCCTGAAGCGGTCAGGGCGGGGCGCTGATCGTCGGCGCGGCTGATCACGGTGATTTCAACCGTTGACGCTGCCACTTTGGCTGGGCTGGTCATCGGGTGAGTCGCCGTAAATTTACCTAAACTGCTGGCCATTGCTACCTTAACCGGCGCCGCGGGGGCTGCCTTTTCTGCCGTTTGCGGGGCAGGTGCTTGTTCTGCCTCAGCAACAGGCTCTGGCGTGCTTTCCAGCGCTGCGGGTTTTTCCTCAACCTTAGGTTCAGGCGCTTGGTCTAGGGGCGCCGCAGTGGTTTCAGCGTTAACTGGCTGCTCTTGTGTGGCCGTTGATTCAACGGTTTGGGGAGCGGCTGGCTCTTCAGCTTGTGGCGCCACAGCTTCGGTCTGTGCGCTCGTTTCGGAACCCGCTTGCTTCGAGGTTTGTTCCTCGGTTGCCGGGCTTTGGGCTTCGGCGTCGAGGTTTATTTCTACCTGTTTTGGCTCATCAGTTTCTGCTGTCTGTGCCACTTCACTGCCAGAGGTCTCGCTATCTTCTACAGTGCTCGCATCCTTTGGCTCAGGCGCATCAAACTGAAGTTCATCCTGTTGCGCAGGCTGGGCCGGGGCGTCATCATCAGATTTTTCCTTCTTACGACGCTGACCAGCGGCGCGGGCATGACGAGGTGAACGTCGACTGCGGCTGCGCGATCCTTTTTCTGAACGGGCTTTGTCGTCCTCGTCCTGAGCATTATCGTCGTTGCTGTCCGCCGCATTGTCAGCCTTTTCATTAACGTCATCTGATGACGCCTCTGAACCTGATGCCGCCGGGGTAGCCTGATTTGGCTCTTCAACTACCTCAGGAGTCTGCTGTGACTGGCTGCCAGTTTCCTGAACCGCTACTGCAGTTGCCGGTTGTTCAGCGATTGGCTGTTCAGTTTCTGATGCCGCCTCGCTAGCTGTTTGATCGGCTTTATCCTTAACCGCCTGAGTACGTACAGGATGTTTGTCAGTGCCGCCTTCAGCACGTACGCTGCCTTTTAATTCGCGACGCTGACGACGCTCTTTAACCGGCTTTTTACGCACAGGCTTGTCGGTGTCATTGGCACCATCGTTCTGTTGCGCTTGTGGTTGCTGTTGTTTTTGCGGTTGCTGTTGTGTTTGCGGTTGCTCAGCAGCCTCGTCTTTAACCTTGTCGGATTTTTCCGTCTGGTTTCTGTTACGCGAGCGATTACGGCCACGGGTTTGCTTAGGCTTATCCTGGCTTTTGTTATCACTGCTATCAGATGACTTTTCGCTAGTTGGCGCTGTAGTTTTCTCGTCGCTATCGTTACGACGATTTTTGTTATTACCCGAACGATTGTTTCGACGTCTGTCGTTATTACGGCGACGGTTGTTCTGGTTATTGTTGTTGCGTGGTTTTTCTTTTGGCTTCGGTTTTTCCTCAACCTCTTCCTCGCTGGCAAATAAGCCGGATAACCATTTGCCGATTCCGGCTAATAAACCCGTTTGCTTTTCTACGGGCTTCTCTTCCGCTTTCGGTGGTACTACCGGTGCCTGGCTAGGTGCTATCAGTCCTTGTAAGGCTGGTTCTTCACGCTTTGCCGGAGCCGTTACGCCGGGTGATGCTTCTTTGGTTTCTACCTCTGCCAGGCTGATATTGTAGCTGGCATCAGTCACCACATCGTCAGCACGGTGACGTAAAATCTGATAATGAGGTGTATCCAGATTTGGGTTCGGGATGATGATCAAACTGACATCGTGACGCTTTTCAACATTCTGTACGGCTTTGCGCTTTTCATTCAGCAAATAGGTTGCTACAGGTACAGGCAACTGGGCTTCAATCTGACCGGTATTATCCTTGATGCTTTCTTCTTCAAGAATACGCAGGATTGACAACGCCAGTGATTCGGTACCACGGAT
The DNA here is from genome assembly GCF_913058315.1 of uncultured Alteromonas sp. Taxonomy (GTDB): domain Bacteria; phylum Pseudomonadota; class Gammaproteobacteria; order Enterobacterales; family Alteromonadaceae; genus Alteromonas. Next base: position 20,913 of record NZ_CAJXQY010000003.1, read on the forward strand.
AGTGCCATGACCAGAACAGCGTGGGCAGACATTATGCGCAGACTCACCCAGTGACGGGCGCAGACGCTGACGGGACATCTCCAGCAAACCAAAGCGTGAAATGCGGCCTAGTTGCACTCTTGCACGGTCGGGACGCACAGCATCTTTCATGCGGTTTTCCACTTCGCGCTGGTGTTTTACCGGTGTCATATCGATAAAGTCGATAACCACCAGACCACCAAGGTCACGCAAGCGTAACTGACGCGCAATCTCATCGGCTGCTTCAAGGTTAGTGTTTAGCGCCGTTTCCTCAATATCACCGCCTTTGGTTGCGCGGGCTGAGTTAATGTCAATAGAGGTTAATGCTTCTGTGGGATCAATCACAATTGAACCACCGGAAGGCAGGCGTACTTCACGCTCAAAAGCCGACTCAATCTGACTTTCAATCTGATAGTGACTGAACAGCGGCACGTCGCCTTTATAAAGCTTGACGCGGCTGGCGAAGTCCGGGCGAACCAGTTCAATGTGCTGCAATGCCTGTTCGTAAACACGCTGTTTATCGATTAGGATTTCACCCACATCGCGACGTAAATAGTCGCGAATGGCGCGCACAATAACATTACTTTCCTGGTGAATCAGGAAGGGGGCTGAGCGTTCTTCTGCAACTTTTGAAACTGCTTCCCAGTGGGTTAACAGAACCCGTAAATCCCAGTCCAGTTCTTCATAGGATTTACCCACACCAGCGGTACGAACAATCAGACCCATGCCATCAGGCAGGTCGAGTTTCGACAGTGCGGCTTTCAGATCAGTACGTTCGTCGCCTTCGATACGGCGGGAAATGCCTCCGGCACGAGGATTGTTTGGCATTAATACCAGGTAGCTGCCAGCCAGCGACAGGAAAGTGGTTAACGCTGCGCCTTTCTGGCCGCGTTCTTCCTTATCGATTTGAACGATAACTTCCTGGCCTTCTTTGATAACGTCCTTGATATTAGGACGACCTTCGAGCTTGTAATTTTTTGGAAAGTAGGTGCGGGCAATTTCTTTGAGAGGAAGGAAACCGTGGCGATCGGCGCCGTAGTCAACAAAGGCAGCTTCTAAACTGGGCTCTACGCGGGTAATTTTACCTTTGTAGATATTCGCTTTCTTTTGCTCGTGTCCGGGACTTTCTATATCTAAATCATACAAGCGTTGCCCGTCTACCAGGGCAACCCGCAACTCTTCTTGTTGAGTTGCATTGATTAGCATTCTTTTCATTGTATCTAACTCTGTTATTGCTTACAGCCGTTCAGATACACAATTAAAGTGACTGTGCAAAACCTCACCGCGCAACCTCACGTTGGGCAGGGATCCTGTTGTATTGTCGCATTACCCTTGATTTTATTCGCTTTTTACTACATCAAAAAAGCGTTTCTGTCTTTATTGGGTGTCGGGAACGACGGCCCTGTACAAGTTTTATGTATCTGTTCACCAACCTGAACTTCGCGGGTCAGTGAACTATGTCAATTCAATTCTGTATAACTAAACGGCAAATTATTTTTGCCATTGTCGCAAGTTTTCAGCTACGTGATTGTTCATCAACGCACGTTGTATTACCTACTCAATTGATAAATCCGCAATGGGGTAGTTTGGTGGTAATACAGACTCTGCGACCGGTTGTTTAACTTTTTAGTTTAACGTTATTTTAACAACGAGTCTGACGATAACCTTTCGGTGTCGTTTCGGTTAAAACAGTTTGATTATCGCACCAAAGCATTGAAATAGGCAAGCCATACCCGTAATTAGGTGTTAATTAACCGTGTTGAGGTCGCTTTCAGCGCAAAATACCGTCATACCGACCTTGCCAATGTCGGTTTTTAGCCATACCTGGCTGGAGTTAAGTGAATGTCCTGTGGAAATACGTTAGAATCGCAGCCTATGAAAACAGCCGACGCAATGCCCGTGACATCATCAGACAATACTAAAGCCACCTCCCAGGTCCAATTCGTTGAAGTTGAACCTGATTTAGACGGTCAGCGCATCGACAATTTTTTGCGTACCTTTTTAAAGGGCGTGCCGAAAAGCCTTATTTACCGAATTTTACGCAAAGGTGAGGTCAGGGTGAATAAGAAACGGGTGAAACCTGAATATAAGCTGGTTGCCGGCGATCTCATTCGTGTGCCCCCGGTCAGAGTCAGTGAGACGCCTGAATTACCTTCTCCGAAACTCGACAAAATCGCCAGCCTTGAACAGCATATTCTGTTTGAGGACTCGCACCTTATTGTTTTTAACAAACCTTCTGGTTTGGCAGTACATGGCGGTAGTGGCTTAAGTTTCGGGTTGATTGAGGGGCTACGCGCGCTGCGGCCCGAGGCAAAATTTATGGAACTGGTGCATCGCCTGGACCGTGATACCTCCGGCTGTATCTTAGTGGCTAAAAAGCGTTCGGCACTGCGACATATGCATGAGCAGTTGCGTAACAGCCAGATGGATAAACGTTACCACGCACTGGTTGCCGGTCAGTGGCCGCCAAACCGGTTTAAAGTGAAAGCCCCATTACAGAAAAATATTCTGCAATCCGGTGAGCGTCTGGTCAGTGTTTCTGAGCAGGGCAAGCCCTCAGAAACCCGTTATCGCATACTGGAGCAGTTCGATGATGCCACGCTGGTTGAAGCGTCACCGATCACCGGCCGTACCCATCAAATCAGGGTGCATTGTTTACATGCCGGCCATCCGATTGCCTGTGATGACAAATACGGCGATGCAGACTTTGATAAACAAATGAAACGACTGGGTTTGAACCGATTGTTTTTACATGCCTCGAGTTTACGCCTGATGCACCCGCAAACTGAACAAATGGTGACATTTAACGCGCCTTACGATGAGCTACTTACCAAAGCCGTTAACACCTTAAAGACGCTTACTAACGGATAAACACGCGGGATACTATGACCAAGCAGTACGAACTGATCATTTTTGACTGGGATGGCACGTTGATGGATTCAGCGGCCAAAATTGTGAGCTGTATGCAAAAGGCTGCAGCACATTGCCAGGTGACTATTCCCTCCGCTGCCGCAGTCAGCCATATCATTGGTATTAGTCTGAAGCCTGCAATTAAGCAGTTGTTTAATACCGATGATGATGAATTGGCCGAGCGGTTAACCCTGGCCTATAAAGAAGTGTATCTTGGTGCCGATACCACGCCATGCCCGTTATTTGACGGGGTAACAGATATGCTGAGTGCGCTAACCGATGCGGGAAATGTATTGGCCGTGGCAACTGGCAAGGCCCGGCGTGGGCTAAATCGGGCCTGGCAACAAACTGACACCGGGCATTTCTTTACAACCTCACGCTGTGCTGATGAAGCCGATTCCAAACCATCACCGGACATGCTGTTACAGCTGCTGGAAGAACGCGGCCTGACCGCTGGTCAAGCGCTCATGATTGGCGATACTACCTACGATATGCTAATGGCTCAGGCTATTGGCATGGACAGAGTAGGGGTTAGCTATGGTGTACACGCACCGGTTAATTTAGCGAAGCATCATCCAAAAGCTATTGTGCATTCCATTACTGAGCTGCATGCGCTGTTAATGACGCAGGGTTAAATCGAGTAAATTAATCTGCCAGTTGGCCAGCATGTCCCGTAACAGCATAACCGGCAGGCCAATTAAGGTATTCGGGTCCCTCGAGTCGATGCGGTCAAACAGCAATACGCCGGCGCCCTCCGCTTTAAAGCTACCGGCGCAGTCATAGGGCTGCTCTTTGAGTAAGTAACGCTCTATCACCGAATCCGATAATGCCGAAAAAGTTACGTAGACGTCTTCATACTGAGTTTGTTCACGCTGATGGGCCTGGTGTACCAGACTAAGCGCGGTAATAAAGCGCACCTTATTACCTGAACACAGTTGGAGTTGTTCGATGGCTTTATCCAGAGTGCCCGGTTTACCGAGAATATGGCACTGACCCTGTTTGTCTGTCACGGTAGCCACCTGGTCGCCACCGATGATCACGGCATCGGGATAGTCAGCCGCCACGGCGCGGGCTTTTTCTGTAGCGAGCCGGCATGCCAGGCTATCAGGCGCTTCGCCGGGAACCGGAGTTTCGTCAATATTGGGGCTGATGCCTGGTACCTGAAAGCCAATATTGGCCAGTTGTGCTCTGCGGTATGCTGAAGATGAGGCGAGAATAATTCTTGGTGATGTCATCGTTATTATATTTCTGTCGTCGCTTTATTTACCCCTTTATAGCAAGGGAATTGAAAAAGAGTTTAGCGGATTTTGCCACATTGGTAAAAAAACGATTAATCCTTTGACAGTAAAGGGCTGACGCTATATTATGCGCGCCCTATGCAGAAAGTGAAATTACCGCACCAGGTTGAACCGGTCAAAAGCGCGCTAAATCGCTCAGATTATGAGGGAGTTATCGCGACCAAAGACATGGCGAGATTAATGGGTTCCGTCGTCAGCAGTGACGAATGGGTTGAAGTGAAAGTGCAGTTCGAAAAAGACGCGCAGGGTCTTACTGTTTTTCATGGCACTCTGGACACCGCAGTAGTTTTACTCTGTCAACGGTGTAACGAGGCATTTGATTGTCCGCTTCATGTTGATTTTTGTTATAGTCCGGTGCAGGGACAACAAGACGCAGAAGCATTACCCGAAGCCTATGATCCGGTAGAGGTCGGCGACCACGGAGAAGTCAATCTTCTTCAATTACTTGAAGACGAGCTGATTTTGTCGTTACCGATTGTGCCCCTTCATGCAGAGGAAGCGTGTGCAGTCACCAGTGACGATATGCAGTTCGGCGAGATTGAACCGGAACAGAAGCAACCAAACCCTTTCGCGGTTTTGAAAGAACTTAAGCGAGACCAGGAGTAAGTTATGGCAGTACAACAAAATCGTAAAACGCGTAGTAAGCGCGGCATGCGTCGTTCACACGATGCGTTGACAGGCGAGACTTTGTCTGTCGATGCAACGTCGGGTGAAACACACCGCCGTCACCACGTGACAGCTGATGGTTACTACAAAGGCAAAAAAGTCATCGGTAACTAAGTTACTGGTGCCGACATTTTGTCTAAACTAACCATTGCGTTAGATATCATGGGGGGCGATCATGGTCCCCCTGTTATCCTTTCTGCTGTCCAAAAAGCCATTCAGTCCATTACCGATGCACAGTTTATTTTGTGTGGTGATGAGAACGTTATTCTTCCCGCTCTGGAAACCCTGACCGACGACCAACGTCAACGTACTGCAGTGCATCACTGCGAGCAAATCGTTGAAATGGGCGAGCCTCCAACTTCGGCACTGCGTAATAAAAAACAATCTTCCATGTGGAAAGCACTGCAACTGGTTGAGACCGGTGAAGCGGATGCGTGCGTTAGCGCAGGCAATACCGGTGCGTTACTGACCATGGCGTTTTACCTGCTTAAAACCCTGCCGGGTATTGATCGTCCGGCATTGGTTTCTGATATGCCAACCGCCAGCCATCACCGTGTTTTTCTGCTCGACCTGGGGGCAAATGTTAATTGTACCTCCGAGATTTTATTCCAATATGGCGTGATGGCCTCAGTGCTGGCTGAACAAATCAGTGGTATTGACTCACCAAGAGTGGCACTTCTCAATGTAGGCGAAGAAGATATAAAGGGTAATGCCCAGGTTAAGTACGCCGATCAGTTGTTTAAGAATGCCAAAGGGATTAACTACATTGGCTATGTGGAGGGTGATGACATCTTCACTGACTATGCCGATGTGGTGGTGACCGACGGGTTTACCGGCAATATTGCACTTAAATCCTGTGAGGGCCTGGCCAAACTCGTTATAAATGAAGTGAAACGACAGTCCCAGGCTAACTTTTTCAGTCGCTTAATGGCCCGAATCGCTTTGCCCTTACTAAAAACAGTTTACAATCGTGTGAACCCCGACCAGTATAATGGTGCCAGTCTGTTAGGATTGCGCGGCATTGTGATCAAGAGTCACGGCAATGCCTCGGCAGAAGCGTTTTATTACGCCATATTGCAGGCCAAGCAAGAAGCTGAGATGAACGTGCCTGAAAAAATAAAAAGTAAAATAGAAACCGTTTTATTGGAGCAACTTTGAGCAAATACTCTCGTATAATAGGTACAGGTAGCTACTATCCTAGCGACATACGTACCAATGCCGATTTAGAGTTGATGGTGGACACCAGTGACGAATGGATCACGGACCGAACCGGCATTAAAGAACGCAGAATTATTGGTCCGGATGAGACCGCTGCAACCATGGGGGCAGAAGCCAGCAAGAAAGCCATTGAAGCGGCCGGTATTGACGCATCTTCTATCGACATGATTGTTTGTGCGACCACTTCTGGTCGTCACGCCTTACCCAGCACTGCCTGTGAAATTCAAAATATTCTCAACATTGATAACATCCCGGCCTTCGACGTAGCGGCAGCCTGTGCCGGTTACTGCTATGCATTAAGCATTGCCGACCAGTATGTTAAAAGTGGAATGGCTAAACGGGTTCTGGTGGTGGGTTCTGATTGCCTGAGCCGGCATATCAATCCGGCCGATCGTACCATGGTGATTCTGTTTGGCGATGCCGCTGGTGCAACCGTTATAGAAGCCAGTGACGAGCCGGGAATTCTGTCTACCCATATCAATGCTGCGGGGTCTTACAGTGACCTGCTGAAAATTGGCAATCCGGATAAAATGAATCCTGCCTCTATTGATGAAAACTGGGGCTCGATGAAGGGCAACGAAGTCTTCAAGGTAGCAGTCACCAAGTTGTCTGAAATTGTTGAGCAGACGTTATCTGCCAATAATATGCAAAAAAGTGATCTGGACTGGCTGGTACCACACCAGGCCAATTTCAGAATTATAAAAGCAACAGCCAGAAAGCTGGACATGTCGCTGGACCAGGTTGTACTGACACTGGAGAAGTATGGTAATACTTCTGCGGCTACGGTACCTACAGCGCTCGACGAAGCCATTCGTGATGGTCGAATCAAGCGTGGTCAACATTTATTGCTGGAAGCATTCGGTGGTGGTTTTGCCTGGGCTTCTGCTTTAGTTAGGTATTAACAAATGCCATGGTGAGTTGGCAGCCAACATCACCTGAATTAGAACAATTATAAGGATGCTTTATGACTCGTATCGCCTGTGTGTTCCCTGGACAGGGCTCTCAAGCGGTTGGCATGCTCAAAGAGCTGGCCGACGTTCATCCGTCAATTCTCGATACCTTTGCGCAAGCCTCTGAAGCGCTGGGGTATGATCTGTGGGACGTGGTGCAAAACGACCCTGATAACAAACTCAATGAAACGCAGGTGACTCAACCGGCGTTGTTAACTGCCAGTGTTGCTATTTACCGTTTGCTTGAAGAGCAGGGTATTGCACCAGAATACATGGCCGGTCATAGCCTGGGCGAATATTCGGCGCTGGTGTGCGCGGGTGCGCTGGACTTTGCTGCTGCGGTTAAGCTGGTAGAGGCCCGTGGTGAGTTTATGCAACAGGCAGTACCTGCCGGTGCCGGCGCTATGTATGCTATTATCGGCCTCGACGATGACAGCATTGCAGAAATTTGTCAGGACACGGCTGTCGCCACGGGAGACGTGGTTTCTCCGGTCAATTTTAACTCGCCCGGTCAGGTGGTTATTGCCGGTGAGAAAAACGCCGCAGAACAAGCCGCCAATGCTTGTAAAGAAGCCGGTGCGAAGCGTGCTTTACCGCTGGCGGTAAGCGTACCTTCACACTGTGAATTAATGCGCCCGGCGGCTGACGACCTCGATGACAAGCTGGAAACCATTGCGCTGGCCACACCGTCAGTCAAAGTGGTTAATAATGTCGATGTAGCGGTTGAATCAGATCCTGCCGGTATTCGTAATGCGCTGGTGCGTCAGTTATATTGCCCGGTACAATGGACTAAAACGGTAGAGTTTCTGGCTGCAGAAGGCATCGATACCATTATTGAAGTCGGTCCGGGTAAAGTGTTAACCGGACTGGGCAAACGGATTGTTAAATCTGTCAATTATATTGCTGTCAACACACCGGATTCGGTGGCGTCCTGGCAGGCAGAATAATAGGAATATTTGTTAAATGAGCGATTTACAAGGTAAAATTGCCCTGGTAACGGGTGCCAGTCGTGGCATTGGTAAAGCGATTGCTACGCTGCTGGCGTCGCAGGGAGCTGTGGTTATCGGTACGGCAACCAGCGAGGGTGGTGCGCAAGCTATCACTGAGTATCTGGCTGCCTCTGGTGGTAAAGGAATGAAACTCAACGTTACCGAAGAAGGTGCCGTTGATACCCTGGTCAAAGCCATCAGTGATGAATTTGGTCCTGTTGAGATCTTGATCAATAATGCAGGTATCACACGTGATAATCTGCTAATGAGAATGAAAGACGAAGAGTGGCAGGCGATTATTGATACTAACCTGACTGCTATCTTTTCATTGTCAAAAGCCGTTTTGCGTGGAATGATGAAGAAACGCTGTGGTCGCATTGTGAATGTTGGGTCAGTAGTGGGTAGTTCGGGTAATGCCGGACAGGCTAATTATGCGGCGGCGAAAGCCGGTGTCATTGGTTTTTCTAAATCACTGGCTCGCGAAGTAGCCTCTCGTGGCATTACGGTAAACGTTGTTGCGCCTGGTTTTATCGATACCGATATGACCAAGGCTTTAAGTGATGAGCAACGTGAAGCCATTTTCAAAGATATTCCGGCGAATCGTTTGGGTCAGCCAGAAGAAGTTGCTGCAACGGTTGCGTTCCTGGTGAGCGACGGTGCGGCATATATCTCTGGTGAGACTATCCATGTAAATGGTGGGATGTACATGGGCTAACTCTACTTTGTGTGAATTTTTGCAGTTTTGCATTGACACACAGACAGAGAAAGCCTTGAATGTTAAAATCTTGTTGATTAAACTTGGTTCGTTGCTGGTTTGACCAGATAGATAGTTCTAGCTGGTCGCTTGCAAGCGATAATATTGCAAAATAAACTAGCGACAATTTTTGTATCTAGTGACGTTAAGGGAAACCTAGAATTATGAGTAACATTGAAGAGCGCGTAAAAAAAATCATCGTTGAGCAGCTTGGTGTTAAAGAAGAAGAAGTAAAATCCGAAGCATCTTTTGTTGATGATCTGGGCGCTGATTCACTTGACACTGTTGAGTTAGTAATGGCGTTGGAAGAAGAATTCGACACTGAAATTCCAGACGAAGAAGCAGAGAAAATCACTACTGTTCAGTCTGCAGTTGACTACATCAACGCTAATAAAGACGCGTAAGCCTCTTTTTTAGATTGTGAAAAAACGGCTCTGTAACGGAGCCGTTTTTGTATGTATTGTGATAGCTCAACGCTTGTTTCTTAGCTGAAACCGTTGGGCTGTTTTGATTAGTTCCAATGCGAGGACATTCTGTGACAAAACGTCGCGTAGTGGTTACTGGCTTGGGTACGTTGTCCCCTTTAGGTTTGTCGACAGACAAAACCTGGCGCCGAATTCTGGCTGGCGAAAGCGGGATTGGCGAGATTACCCATTTCGATTGCAGTAACTATTCCACTCGGTTTGCCGGTCAAATCAACGATTTTGATCCGCAAGACTATATCGATAAAAAAGAAACCAAAAAAATGGACCGCTTTATCCAGTTAGGGATAGCTGCGGGTAAGCAGGCTTTACAGGATTCCGGTCTTGAAATTACTGCCGATAACGCACCTCGTGTGGGTATTGCCATTGGTTCAGGGATAGGCGGTCTGGAACTTATCGAAGAAAACCACAGTAAGCTGGTTAACAGCGGCCCACGCCGGGTTTCGCCGTTCTTCGTCCCTTCCACTATCACGAATATGATTTCAGGTTTTCTGTCGATTATGGCAGGACTGAAAGGGCCAAACCTGAATATTGTCACGGCCTGTACAACCGGTGTGCACAATATTGGTGTAGCAGCACGCACAATTGCTTACGGTGATGCCGATGCCATGCTGGCTGGCGGTGCCGAAGCGTCAATTACTCCGCTGGGTATGGCTGGCTTTGCGTCTGCCCGGGCACTGTCTTCGCGTAATGATTCACCACAACAGGCAAGTCGCCCGTGGGATAAAGACCGCGACGGTTTCGTTATGGGCGAAGGTGCCGGTGTGGTTATGCTCGAAGAATACGAAGCAGCCAAAGCGCGCGGCGCGACTATTTATGCTGAGCTGGTAGGCTTTGGCATGAGTGGCGATGCGTACCATATGACGTCGCCACCAGAGAATGGTGAAGGCGCTGCAGCGTCGATGGTAAATGCCATTAACGATGCCAAAATTGACCCAACCCTGATTGGTTACATCAACGCTCACGGGACTTCAACGCCGGCTGGTGATATTGCTGAAGTGTCGGCCGTTAAGAGCGTGTTTGGTGAGCATGCGAAGAAAGTGCTGGTGAGTTCGACCAAGTCAATGACCGGTCACTTGCTGGGTGCCGCAGGTTCAGTTGAGGCCATCTTTACTATTCTGGCGCTACGCGACAGACTGGCTCCGCCGACCATTAACCTGGATGAGCCGGGTGAAGGATGCGATCTGGACTTTGTTCCCCATAAAGCCAAGGCCTTTGAGGAAGAGTATGCATTATGTAACTCTTTTGGTTTTGGTGGCACCAATGGCAGCTTGATCTTTAAGCGCCCATAAGCCGATATCCAACAAAGTATAAAGGGAGCCCGGTGCTCCCTTTTTGTTTGCCGAAAAAACCATCCGCTGCTGCGGCTTGGTATTAACAGAATTACTGATACAATACCCGACTGAAACTGACTAACCCGGTAACTGCCGAACGCGCTGTATGACTGATACCCATGGACTGGCTCCACTGCAACAATTTGCCCTCAATGACCGGCTGGCCAACTATGGTGACGGTACGTTTACCACTATGCAGGTGTCCGATGGTAAGGTTGCCCTGTTAAATCGACACATTGATCGTCTGGTAAATGACAGCCAGGCACTTGGCTTAACGGTTGCCGCTGACGCCATTCGTAAGGTCATAGTGGCCGCTTTAGCAGCGCGCAGCGACGGCGTGCTAAAGGTGTTAATTGGCGCTGGGCAGGGGGGGCGTGGCTATGCGCGACTGGCCGAACCAACAGTAAACGTTGCGGTAAGCTGGCACGACGTGCCTGCTGTTTATCAAAGCTGGCAACATCAGGGTATTCATGTAGGTACTGTGCCTGTGACCTTAGCCAGGCAACCTTTGCTGGCCGGGTTAAAACATGCCAACCGCTTAGAGCAGGTGTTGATTAAACAGGCTCTGGTGCGAACCGATTTCGACGACGCCATTGTGACCGACACTGAGCAAAATGTTATTGAAGCCAGTGCCGCTAATCTCTTCTGGCAGACCGGCAATCAGTGGTTTACCTCTTCGCTGGCGCTGGCTGGCGTTAATGGCGTTATGCGGCAGTTTATCCTCGACCACCGTCCGGATATCAACATTATCGAACAACAGTTAACTGAGATAGCACACGTAGACGCGATGTTTTTATCCAATGCACTGATGCAAATTGTGCCGGTGAAAACCCTCACGCTGGGTGAGTCCAGACGGGAACTGGCTATTGCGCCGGTACTGTCGTTACAGAGTGCTCTGGCGGCGGCTTATGCAGGAGAATACGGTGCTGCGTAAACTGGCGTTAGGGTTAATTATTGTAGTGGGCGGCGCTATGGCAGCCATGGGCTGGTTGCACCAGCAATTTGGCAAACCGCTTAAGCTCGAAGAGCCCAGGTTATTTACACTCGTTGCCGGGCAAGGCGCTATTGAAACCCTGCAGCGGTTTGATCAGCAGGGCTGGCTTCCCATGCCAAAGCTTGCTGCCCGTCTGTGGCTAAAATTTGCTTATAGTGGCCAGCCTATTCTGGCCGGAACATATGCTTTTGAGCCGCCCTTAACGCTGGCTGATGCGTTTGAGTTGCTCTCCCGTGGTGAGGAAGTGCAGTTTGATATCAGCCTGATTGAAGGACAAACCTACCCGCAGTGGCTGGCAACGCTTAGCGCACATCCACGCCTCAAAAACGATCTGGAAGCCAAAGAGCAGGCACTGGTAAAAAGCTTACTTACCGGGTGGCAACAATACAGCACCACGCCGTTAACCCACCTTGAAGGGTTATTATTGGCAGATACTTATCATTTCACCAATCAGACACCCGCCAGTGAAATTTTAAAAAGGGCTTCTGCTGCTATGCAGACCTATTTGCTGAAAAAATGGGCTAAACGTGAGCCCGGTTTGCCTTATGAGGCGCCGGTTGATGTATTAACCATGGCATCGATTATCGAAAAGGAAACCGCCCTGGCGTCAGAGCGCGCCCGCATAGCCGGAGTGTTTGTTAATCGTCTTGAACAGAACATGCGGCTGCAAACCGACCCAACGGTGATCTATGGATTAGGAGATCGTTTCGACGGCAACCTGACCCGGCAGCACCTGCGAGAAGATACGCCCTACAATACGTATGTACACAAAGGGTTACCTCCCGGGCCTATTGCCATGATTGGCCGGGTGGCTATTGATGCGGCCTTGCAGCCCGCACTGACCTCGGAGCTGTATTTTGTCGCCCGGGGGGATGGCAGTCATCAGTTTTCCAATACATTAGAAGAACATAATCAAGCGGTACGAGAGTTCCAGCTAAACCGAAAGGACGGACAACCATAGATGGCAGGTAAGTTTATTGTCGTTGAAGGCCTCGAAGGGGCCGGCAAAAGTTCAGTGATAGCACTGGTAGAACAAGCGGTTAAGTCCAGGGGCTTTGCTACTGTCACGACACGCGAGCCCGGCGGCACGCCCATGGCAGAAGCAATCCGCAATTGCGTAAAGCAAAACTGGCAGGAAAATGTGGTTGAAGAAACCGAACTGATGCTGATGTATGCTGCGCGCGCTCAGTTGCTGGCCAATGTGATTAAACCTGCCATGGCGGCAGACACCTGGGTTATTGGCGATCGGCACGACTTGTCTTCACAGGCTTATCAGGGCGGTGGCCGCGGCATTGACCAGACCACGCTGGCCGCGCTTAGTGATATTACGCTAAAGGGCTTTAAGCCCGATCTGACCCTGTACCTGGACGTGGAGCCGGCGGTGGGCCTGGAGCGCGCCCGAGGCCGTGGCGAACTGGATCGTATAGAGCTTGCCGGGCTGGGCTTTTTTGAGCGCACCCGGGCTCGCTACCGCGAATTGGCTGCAGCTGACAGCAGTATTATGACTATTGATGCCATGCAATCTATGGCGGCTGTGCATCGTGATGTGCAGCGCACTCTGGAGCAGTATTTTTCATGCTAGCGTTGCCTTGGTTAACCGAGCGTTATCAACAATTGGTCCGGCGTTTCCAGTCGAGTTCGCTGCACCACGGTATTTTGCTTAGTGGCCCGCAGGGCGTGGGCAAACGGCAATTGGCGGATGCGCTGATGCAGGCCGTGTTATGTTTGCAACCAACAGCCCAGGGGCCTTGTGGGCAATGCCAGAGTTGTAAGCTCATTGACGCGGGAACCCACCCGGATCGGTATGTGCTGGAAAGCGAAAAACAGCTTGGGGTGGATGCCATTCGTGAAGCTATTGGTAAATTAAATACCACTGCGCAGATAGGCCGGCATAAAGTTTTAATTATCCCGGCCGCCGAGCGCATGACCGAGTCAGCCTCCAATGCGTTGCTGAAAACACTGGAAGAACCCACTGATAATACCTATTTGCTGTTGCTTACTCACCGTGTTGCAGGATTACTACCTACTATTCTGAGCCGCTGTGAAAAGCACGTTATCGCCACGCCTTCTGCCAGTCAAAGTCTTCAATGGCTGGCTTCCCAGGGCCATGATGAAGTTGACCAGGCGTTACTCAATGCCTATGGTAATGCGCCTTTGCGGGTTGCTCAGGCGTTAACCGACGACAGCACCCTGAGCTATCGTGATTTTCTAACCGGCCTGGAAGCGTTGCTGGGGAATAATCAGGATGTTACGGAAGTGGCATCGAAGTGGCAGGAGCATGCAGAGCAGGTGATTTACTGGTGTCAGCAGTATTATCATGATCAATACTGTAAAACTCAGCGTAAAGAAGACTGGCAGCGCTATCAGCATTGCATTGATTATGCTGTCAGGGTACGCCATCCCGGCGTGAACAAGGTTTTACTGCTGAGTCAGATTTTTTCATTATTAAAACAAGCCTAAGGAGCTTTTTTTGTTTGTAGATTCCCACTGTCATCTCGACCGCTTAAAGCAAAATACTGAAGAGCTGGCGCAAACGCTGGCCTTTGCCCGTCAACGCGGGGTAGAGCACTTCCTGTGTGTATCGGTATCGGTGAAAGATTACCCACAAATGCTTAGTACGGTGAGTGGTTTTGATGATGTGTCTGTCTCTTGCGGCGTGCATCCGTTACACCAGGAAGATGCCTGTGACTATGACACCTTACTGGCCGCTGCCAGCAGCGATAAAGTGATCGCGATTGGCGAAACCGGGCTGGATTACTATTACAGTGAAGATACCCGCGAGGTCCAGATTCAGTCGTTTATCGATCATATCAAAGTGGCCAATGATACGCACAAGCCGCTTATTATTCACACCCGGGATGCTCGCGAAGACACCATTGCATTGCTTAAACAATATAAAGCGGAACACACCATTGGTGTACTGCATTGTTTTACCGAAGATCTGCCAATGGCTCAGGCGGCCATGGAACTGGGCTTCTATATTTCGATTTCCGGCATTGTTACCTTTAAGTCTGCGGCTGAATTACAGGCCGTAACCAAGGCGATTCCTCTTGAACGACTGCTGATCGAAACTGATTCACCCTGGCTGGCACCGGTGCCCCATCGTGGTAAGCCAAACCAACCCGGCTATGTGGTGGAAGTCGCAGAGTTTATAGCTGAGTTGCGCGGCATCAGTGTGAGCGAGCTGGCCAAAGCCACCACTGCCAATTTTTACCGCTTGTTTTCCGGTATTAAGGTTAATGGTTAAACACCATGTGTGACTGGGCAGCGTTATTGCTAAAAAGCCTGGATAAGACCCGGGATATGCCGGAAAGTCGTTACTTTCAACTGGCCACGGTTGACGAAGATGGCCTGCCGCATAACCGCACTGTGGTATGTCGCGGGTTTGATGAACAGCAGTCGGTACTGTGGGTGGTAACCGATACCCGCAATAAAAAGATCGCCGAACTCCAGGCTAGTCCCCACGCTGCGGTATGCTGGTATTTTGCCAAAACCCGCGAGCAATACCGAATGGCGGTGCGTTGCAGGGTAGATACTCCGGATACCGATGAGTCGTTATGTGAACAGCACTGGCAGCGCCTGTCGGTGGCAGCCCGGCAACAGTTTTTATGGGGCGAGCCCGGCAGCGAGCGCACCGCCCCGAAAAAGTCTCTCATTGATCACGGTGCTAATACGGATGTCTTGCCCGATCATTTCTGTGTGCTCACCTTACTGGTGGAAAGCGTGGATTACCTTAATCTGCGCGGCAACCCGCAGCAGCGGCAGTTTTTTGAAAAACAGCAGGGGCAGTGGCATAGTAAAGCGCTTATTCCCTAATCGGTAAACACTAATGGCTATTCGCTTTGTGCTGGGCGATATCACCCGCGCCACCACCGACGCTATTGTTAATGCGGCAAACCCCGCTATGCTCGGTGGCGGCGGTGTCGATGGCGCTATTCATCAGGCCGCCGGTGCGGCGTTGCTGAAAGCCTGTGAAGCGGTTGCGGCGACGAATGGAGTGCGTTGTCCACCGGGTGAAGCGCGCATTACCGGCAGCGGTCGCCTGGCCGCGAAACACGTTATTCATACCGTTGGCCCGGTATATCACAGCGATCCGCATCCGGCGGAAACACTGGCCAGCGCCTATCAGCAAAGTTGCCGGCTGGCGCTGGCAAATGGCTGTCAGTCGGTGGCCTTCCCGGCAATATCCTGTGGTGTGTATGGTTACCCTCATCCGGAAGCGGCGCAGGTGGCCATTAATGCTTGTTTACAATTTGCCGGCACCCTTGAGATTGATTTTTACCTCTTCGACCAGACACTATACGACTGTTTTGTTTCTCAGTGGCAAACCATCAGGCAACATCAGCAACAACAATAGAACTTTTTGCGCTGCCCTGACGACTATTATAAAAATCACCAGAAATGGAGTTTGTGATGCGTTTATTT
Source organism: uncultured Alteromonas sp. (assembly GCF_913058315.1). Lineage (GTDB taxonomy): Bacteria > Pseudomonadota > Gammaproteobacteria > Enterobacterales > Alteromonadaceae > Alteromonas. Next base: position 36,951 of record NZ_CAJXQY010000003.1, read on the forward strand.
AAAACTGTCATAGCTGTGCTGCTGTTATTTAGCAGCCAGTGGGGCCTGGCTGCAGAAAGCCGCGAGTTGAAACAATTGGATCGATATCTGACGGCCTCGGTAACCAATGGGTTTAGCGGCGCTGTATTAATTGCCGAACAGGGCGAGGTTCGCTTTAAGCAAGGATATGGAAAGGTCGACCGTAAAGAGACTGTCACTATCTCTGCTGATACCCTGTTTGATATTGGCTCGGTGTCAAAACAGTTCACCGCGGCAGCCGTGATGCATTTGGTGCAAGAAGGTAAACTCACCACCAACATGTCTCTCAGCGAGTTTTTTGACGATGTGCCACAAGACAAACAGGCCATTACTTTACATCATTTGCTGACGCACTCGGCGGGGGTGGCTAACGGCATGGGTGAAGGCGATTTCAGTCACGTGCCTACCGATGCATTTTTTAACCGGTTGTTTGCACTTCCGCTGTATTTTGCGCCAGGCGAGGGCTATGCCTATTCAAATGCCGGTTACAGTATTCTGGCCCGGGTGATCGAACTGACCAGTGGCATGCCTTATGAAGCCTATATTCAGCAAGCGCTGTTTGAACCTGCCGGTATGCACCACACTGGTTACCTGAAACCGCTGCTGACTGAACTGCCTGCGGCAGTGGGCTATTTATACGGCGAAGCTGAAACCGGCAGTACCCGTGACCAGTACTTTGAGGATGGGGCTATCGCATGGCCACTGAAAGGGAATGGCGGGATCCTGTCCACCATGAACGATATGTACCTATGGGCTCAGGCGCTGCAGAATGATTCCGTACTGGCGGCGAAATACCGCAACCGGCTTTTTCAGCCACATGTAGCAGAAAACGAGGAGGGCACCAGCCATTATGGTTATGGTTGGGCGGTAATGACCACCCCACGAGAAACGCCCTTTATCGGTCACAATGGCTCAAACGGCACCTACTATTTTGACTTTCGCTGGTTTCCGGACGAACAGACGCTGATCCTGTTTGCGTCGAATGCACTGGTAGAAAGTACCATGGCTTTGCCGTATTTCATTGAACAGTTTTTATTTGAGAGTGAACCTTTGCCAGCGTTTGAGAGCGGTCTCACCAGCGACATTGTGCGACTGTCGCTGCAGACCAGCGGAGCACCTGAACATAAAAAAGCACAGGTGCAGAAAACCTTTGCCAGTGTTATTGACGAAAAACGCACGCTTAATCGTGCCGGGCTACGGTTAATGGATCAGGGGTTTTATAATGACGCGATTGCGCTGTTGTTACTCAATGTAGAGCTGTATGGTGACGATGGGAATTTATGGGACAGCCTGGGAGAAGCCTATTACGTGAGCCAGCACTATGAGCAGGCAAAACAAGCATTCAACCAGGCAATAAAGCGTCGCCCCGCAGAAAATTGCTTTTGGTGCGAGAATAGCCACGCCAGATTGCTGCAACTGGGTGATACGCAGTAAAAAGAGAGGGGGAGCCTTACCTGTCTTCAACCGTCATTTGCCCGGTATTAAGTCACCGGAGATAGCACTCTGCACCACTTTGAAGCGGTCAGTCTGGCGCCGAAAGACAAAAATTCAGGTTTCCTCGGTAAAATGTTACGTGTAACATGTTTGTCCGACTTGTTTGTACATCTGTTAACATTTATGACCAATCGCGCTTCACTACAAGATATCGCCGATCAGCTGGGCATTACCAAAATGACGGTATCCCGTTATTTTCGTTCACCTGAAAAGGTAGCGCCAGCCACGCGCGAAAAAATTGCTCAGGCGGTAAAAAGCGCCGGTTATATTCATAATCGCGCGCCTGCATTGATGTCAAAGTCTCTGAGTCACACCATTGGCGTGGTGATCCCGTCATTATCCAACCAGGTCTTTTCCGCTTTGGTGGATGGCATCGAAACCATCACCAATTCAGAATCCTTCGACATTTTACTCGCCCACTCAGGCTACGACCCTAAAGTAGAAGAACGTAAAATTGAAATGCTGCTGTCTTATCAGGTGGATGGCCTGATTCTTTGTGAAACCGAACACACCGATCGAACCCGAACCATGTTAAAACAGGCAGGTATTCCGGTGGTGGAATGTATGGAGTTGCCGGAAGCGCCTATAGATATGGTGGTAGGACTGGATCATAAAGCGGCAGCTTTTAATGCAGTAAGCCGGATGATTGCCAGCAACAAACAACATATTGTGTATCTGGCGGCCCGGCTGGACCGACGAACCATGCTGCGTCAGCAGGGGTATGAGCAGGCGATGTGGGAGGCGGGGTTGACTCCGCAAACGGTCGCAACCCCTTTTCAGTCGAGTTTTTCGCAAGGTATGAAACTGCTACAGCAGGCGCTGGATACCTTTGATAGGGTGGATGGTATTTTTTGTACTAACGATGATTTAGCCGTTGGGGCAATGCAATATTGCAATAATGAAGGGATACGGGTACCGGATGATTTGGCGGTAATGGGCTATAACGGCCTGGATATCGGGCTGACTATGCAGCCTAAACTGACCAGTGTGGTCACCCCTCGTCAGGCAATCGGGATTAAAAGTGCCCGCCTGCTAATTGACGTGATAAACGGTAAGGTACCCTCAGACAAACTGTTTGATCTGGGGTATTCCTATACCGAGGGTGAATCGCTCAGTTAACCCTGTGCATTGAAGGGCAGGTGACGCTGAATATCCGCAACCAGGTCAGCGATGGGTAATTCCACATCAGCAGTGTAAACATCGGGTTCCCGCTCGTCGGGGCGTTCCAGGGTGGTGAACTGGCTGGTCAGCATGCGGGCTTTCATAAAATGTGCCTGGCGCGCTTCCATACGGCGCTTAATCAAGTCAAAACTCCCCTCCAGAAACACAAATTGCACACGGCTGATATGTTGTCTGAATACATCGCGGTATTGTTTTTTTAACGCTGAGCAAACAATGACCACCGGAATGTTGGCGGCCAGGCTCTTTTCAGCTGTGGCGGCAATGAGTTTAAGCCAGGGCGCACGGTCGTCATCATTGAGCGCTTCACCGCGTGACATTTTGGCAATATTTTCGGCCGGGTGCAGGTCATCGCCGTCAACAAACCGAGCCCCGCTAGCCTCAGCCAGACGTTCTCCAACCGTACTTTTACCACTGCCGCTGACGCCCATTACTATAATGCAACTGGGCGCAGCGTTTTTATCGATTGTTGTCATAGAGTCTGCTTGCGTTCTTGTTAAAAAAATGTTCTGCTAAATGTTATGCGTAACATTTTAGCCCGGGTTTCGACCTGTGTGAATAGTAAATTTAAGAATAAACTGAGATTCCATGGATATTGCGAGCAATCAAACTGACAATATTGTCTTACTGTTAACCGGTCTGACTATGGTGTTAGTCCTGATGGGACTGATTATTGTGGCCCGGGTGCATGCCCTAATTGCGTTAATTCTGGTGAGTCTGATCACCGCCCTGGTGACCGGTATCGGTGCCGCTGACGTGTTACCCGTGATGATGCAGGGCTTTGGTAGTACGCTGGCTGCAGTGGCCCTGCTGGTAGGCCTTGGCGGTATGATTGGTAAGTTACTTGAGAGTAGCGGCGGGGCAGATGTACTGGCTCAGCGGATGATCAGTCTGTTTGGTCTGGAACGTGCGCCGCTGGCGCTGGGTATTACTTCGCTGTTGTTCGGATTTCCCATCTTTTTTGATGCCGGCTTAATCGTCATGATGCCGATTCTACTGAGCGTGGCGAGACGTTTACAGCAATCAACCTTAATAACCGTGTTACCCGCTGCGGGCGCATTTGCGGTAATGCACGCCTTTGTTCCACCTCATCCCGGGCCGGTGGCAGCGGCTGATTTACTGGGCGCTAATATCGGGCTGTTGCTGATTATTGGTACGCTCATCGCCATCCCCACGTGGTTTTTGGGGAGCTACCTTTATGCCATGTATGCCGGTAAACGATTTACTATCGAATTGCCAGCGTGGTTTACCAACAACGATAGCCACGGTACTGGCCAGTGGCAGCCTTCGTTTGCCAGGGTTATTGCGGTGCTGCTACTGCCGTTTGGTCTGATATGTCTTGATACGGTGGTTAATACGTTGCAGGTGGCCGGAATGTTACCGGAACAATCCTCACTGTTAAGTGGACTGCGGTTACTCGGCAAAACGCCGGTGGCACTGCTGTTAACGTTACTGATGGCGTTTGGTTTATTTCGTAAACAGTTCTCCCGTAAGCAATACGAGGCACTCTGCAATGATGCCCTCGGACCGCTTAGCGCAGTCATTCTGGTTACCGGCGCCGGGGGAATGTTTGGTGGCGTTTTGCGGGCCGGGGGAATTGGCGATGCCTTTGCTCAGTTACTGGTGGATAACGGTTTACCGGTAATCGTGGCGGCATTTGTGATTTCTGTTTGTTTGCGCGTTGCACAAGGCTCAGCCACGGTGGCCCTTACCACTACCGCTGCATTGATTGCGCCGGTCGTGACTCAGGTCCCCGGCCTCAGCGCCGTGGATTTATGCTGTATTGTGATTGCCATTGCCGGTGGTGCGACAGTGCTGTCGCATTTTAATGATTCTGGCTTTTGGCTGGTGTCGAGGTTACTGCAAATGGATGAAAAGACGACGTTAAAAACCTGGACAGTAATGGAAACCTTATTAGGCTCAATCGCGTTTGTACTGGCGCTCCTGCTGAGCGCCGTATTCTAAGGCTGGCTTATTCTGACTCGGGGGGCGAGGGCAGGCCAAATGAGCTTAAAGCGAGTTCGTAAGTGCCGGCCTGAACACCGTTTAAAGGCGCATAGTTAGGGGCATTGCTGGGAATAAAGCTGACTTTATTAAACAGCAGCGGCTGAATTTGTTTAATAATCGCCGGAATAAACTGCGGGTACTTGGTCATTGGTCCACCCAATACAAACATTTTGGGGTTGATGACCGCGGCAATGGTGGCCAATGTACTGCCGATTTGTGCAATAGCGGGGTGTTGGCTTAACTCCACGCCTTCCTCCAGCGCTTGCTGTAAGTGATGATTAGAAACAAAGTCCTGCAGGTTCTCGTCTTTATTGACCATAATATGCCCAATTTCGCCGGAGATGCCCGTAGAGCCTCTAATCAGATGATTATCCAGATAAATCCCGGCGCCAATACCTTCGCCAAAATAAATGAAAACGAAATCGGATACATTTTTAGCGATGCCCAGAGTTTTCTCGGCCAGTGTGGCCCAGTTTACATCGTTATCCAAAGTGACCGGGCATTCAAAATGCTCTTGCAGCAGCGTTTTGAAGTTAATGCCATGAATAATACTGAATTTAGAGTAGGGCAACGCCAGGATCTCACCGGTTTGAGAATTCACCGGCACCGCCACTGAAACACCAATCGCCAGTAGCGGGGATGACTGGTCTTGTACTGCAAGGCCAATAAAGCGCAGGATGGCGTTGGCGAGTTCCGCCTGCTGCCATCCGGGGTCAATATAAAAACACTGGTCCCGGATCACTTTAAGCGATAAATCAGTCAGCCTTAACTGGATCTGCTTCACATCAATAGCAATGGCGAGTGTCAGCCCTTTTGCGGCGTTAATTTCGTAAATAACACCGGCGCGGCCCTGCTTGTTCTTGGTCTTTCTGGTGGTTTCTACTACCAGGCCGCTTTTTTCCAGTCGCTGCGCAGATTCAGAAATCGTCGGGCGGGAAATACCGGTTTTCTTGGCTATGGCGGCTCGCGTCATTGGACCATGTTCTTTCAGACAATGAAAAAATTGCCTGTCGGTCATCAGAGCGAGTGGTGTGCCTTGTTGTAGGGGGTCTGTTTGTTTCATTTTTATTAACACATTTCTCTACTGATTCGCTCAGTTTGATTATTATTTCATTAGGCAACAAATGGTTCCGTTAGCGGTATGTTAAATCATCGTTGCAAAATGTTTTGTTAATATACCTGCTTTTTAAATTCTTAAAAGGCTTTTCCAGCAAATGAGTGCTGCTTTGCACTAATTGATAATAAGTCAGGCACAAAATCCAGTATTGTACAAATTAACACTATGCTTAAACCATAAATAGTAAATATAAGCTTCTGAAATATAATAATAAATTAAATTCCTTTTTGGGCGTTCTGCATTCAAAGGCTCAATTTTACCTTTAAACACCTGTTTAATATACACAGAATTGATAGCCGATATTCATCAGTTTTGTACATTTTATCGATTAGAATGACGGTGTTTCATTAACTTTTTAGTGACTAAGTACAAAGCAAAGATCACACCACATAAGGTAAAAGTGTTAAAATCTTATCAATTAGTTAAGGTGCTTTACAAAAAGCTTGCATTGTTACGAAAATGTAACTATACATATGGGGCGTTACAAACGGTTAACCTGATTTACCGCTTGTAACGGTTCAATACGGATTGAGAGAACTGTATTGAATTTAGCACTGCGTTTAGGCAATAGCGGGTCAGCCTGCACTTAATTACCGGTTAATCGGTTGGGTATCAGATAAGCGATGATTAAGGCCAACAGCGCAAATAATTAAAAAAGTGTTAATCTCATTGGAAACCAAATTATGTTTTATAAAAGCAAGCTAGCAACTGCTGTATCCGGGGCACTATATGTGATGGTCGCCACAGGCGTTCAGGCACAACAAGCGGAAACAGTTGAAAAGATCGAAGTACGCGGCGTTCGTGGCAGTCTGTCACAATCAATGAACGTAAAACGTCAGTCTACAGGTGTTGTTGACGCCATCTCTGCTGAAGACATGGGTAAATTCCCGGATACTAACCTGGCTGAGTCATTACAGCGTATCACTGGTGTATCGATTAACCGTGTAAACGGTGAAGGTTCTGAAGTAACCGTTCGTGGTTTTGGTGGTAACTTTAACCTTATCACTCTGAACGGTCGTCAGATGCCAGCCGCTAACGTTGCCTCTATTACAGGTAACCCGCTCGACCAGGGCGCGTCTGGTACCACTCGTTCATTCGACTTCTCTAACCTGGCATCAGAAGGTGTTAGCGGCATTGAAGTTTATAAAACAGGTCGCGCAGCGGTACCTTCAGGTGGTATCGGTGCAACAATCAACATTAATACATTAAAGCCACTGGCACAGGGTGATAACCGTGCGTCGGTAGGGGTTAAAGCCGTTAAAGACGAAAGTGGTGATGGCGTAACACCTGAGATGAGCGGTGTGGCCAACTGGGTTAACGATAACGGTAACTTCGGTGTGTCTGTATTCGGTTCTTACCAGGAGCGTGATTCTGGTAGCCGTCACATGAGTGTTGAAAACTATCAGTTATATAACTGGGACGTAAACTCACCAGGTACTTTTGGTCTGGTGCAGGGCGCTAACGTCACCAATGCACCAAATCAGGGACAGTTGGTTGCTATGCCATCTAACCTGGGTTTAGGTGTTAACCACGATAACCGTGAACGTGTCAACGGTATGCTGACTGTTCAGTATGCTCCAAGTGATGAAATGACGATCACTGCCGATGCGACTTATGCCAGCAACGAAATTCAGTCAACTTCAGTGGTTGACGGTATCTGGTTTGCACGTCAGTTCACTGATATGGAATTTGACGGTAACCCGGTAGTGGCTACGCCTATTCGTTTTACCGAAGACATTGATGGCGGTAAAGACTTCTTCTTCCAAAACCTGGTTATGGGTGCAAAAGATGAGTTGTCATCATTTGGCTTTAACGTTGACTGGTGGGCAAATGATTCACTGAACCTGCGTTTTGACGCGAACGTTGCGGAAGCAAAAAGTGGCGGTGCTGGTCCCTATGGTAAAAACGTAATTCGTTTCAACGTAGCGGGTGCAACCGCGGGTTGGCAGACTGTTGACTTCGGTCAGCGCATGCCACAGGCGAGCATCGTGGTTGACGATTCTCAGAAAGGTAACGATAACGGTATCTTCGACCTGCCAGACGTAGGTCCTCAGGTTACCCGTGCGATTTCTTCTGACCAGACGTCTGACGTTGCTCAGTTCCGTTTAGACGGTACCTGGGATCAGGGTTCAGATATCAAACTTGATTTCGGTGTGGGTTACATGAGCACTGAAATGAACCAGGTTCGTTACGAAACTGAAGCACAGCTGGGTGGCTGGGGTGTATCTGATGTAGGTAACATTCCTGAAGGTCTGCTGGAAATCGGTTGTACAGCCTGTGCATTTGAAGATCATGACATGAGCGGCGTTGCCGGTGCAGACGCTATGGCTGTTCCCGCTGGCGCGACCACTATCTCTCTGGGTAGCGTATCGTTCGTTGGTAACGCAGTACACCTGTTAGAAGGCGTTGCTCCGGCATACGGTTTCACTCCAGGCGATCTGCCAGCCGTTGCGTCTGACAACAACACTGTTAAAGAAGACATCATGTCACTTTACGGTATGGCAACAATGGACGGCGAAATTGGTGGCTTTGAAGCTAACCTGGTAGTGGGTTTACGTTATGAGAAGACAGACGTTGAGTCTATCTCTCTGCAATCAGTACCTGAGCAAATCATCTGGTTATCAGATAACGATTTCCGTATCCAGCTGGGTAGCGGTACCGATGCATTGTCAGAGAAGCACTCTTATGAGGCACTGCTGCCGAACATCGATTTGTCAGTTAACCTGACCGATGATTTAAAAGCCCGTTTCTCTTACAGCATGACCCTGGCTCGTCCTGCTTACAACCAGATGTACACTGCAACCAGCATTGGCGCGCCTAGCCGCCCAACTTACCTGGGTGGTCAGGGTTCTGGTAGTCGCGGTAACGCAGCACTGGATCCGCTGGAGTCAAACAACTTCGACCTGTCACTGGAATACTACTACGGTGAGTCGAGCATGGTGTCTGTGGGTTACTACCGTAAAGACGTAGATAACTTCGTAGGTACTCAACAGGTATCACAAAACCTGTTTGGCTTACTTGACCCAACTTCAGGTCAGGCTGGCACCGTTTCTGGCGATGCGATTGCTGAACTGGAATCACGTGGTATCGAAGTTACAGAACGTAACTACTTCACCATGACAGCACTGCTGTCTAACCCGGATGCATTCCCGGGTGGCGCAGATGACTTCGAGGAAGGTCAGGCGTTTGCAGATGACGTATTTGCAAACTACAGTGTTGGTCCGGTAGCGGGCGATCCAAACATGCTGTTTGAGGTAACTCAGCCAGTGAACAACCAAAGCGCTCGTATCTCTGGTTACGAGTTAGCATGGCAGCACTTCTTCGGTGAGTCAGGCTTTGGTTATCAGGCTAACTTCACCATCGTAGACGGTGATATCGGTTACGACGTAGGTGCTGATCCAGCCCTTGACCAGTTTGCTCTGGAAGGTCTGTCAGACAGTGCTAACATCGTTCTGATTTACGAAATGGACGGTTTGTCTGCGCGTGTTGCTTACAACTGGCGTGACTCGTTCCTGAGCGAAGTTAACCGTGGCGTATCTTCTGTTCGTAACCCGCTGTTTATCGACGAGTACGAGCAAGTAGACGTTAACGTAAGCTACGAGTTCAGCGAAAATCTGACTGTCAGCATGGATATCATCAACCTGACTGAAGAAGGCCAGCGCCAGTATGGACGCAGCTACAACAACACCTTCTTTATCCAGGAACTGGACAGACGCTACGTTCTGAACGCGCGTTACACGTTCTAAGTGATGTAAAACCTGACCGGCGCCCCCTGTGCCGGTCAGGCATTTCCCTGTTGTATTCCAGTCAGCATTTGCCTGTCATCACAGCTAAGGGTAGGATGCAGACTGACAGTTTCTTCTTAGCTATTTAGCGAATTTTCCTATGTCTAATATTGCCGTTTTAAACAACGTTGATCACGCCGATATCAAAATCAGTGTCAGTGATACCCACAGCGTTAGCGATAACGTAAATCGTTGTCAGATCTATGCCTCTGAGATCACTGAATTACAAAAAGAATTCCCCATCCTCATTTATCGCGCCGAAGGCTCTGAGCTGCTGCAGCTGCACGCGATTCTGGGGCTGGAAAAAAATGAAAACCTGTTCTTATCCGCGACCGGATGGACGACTCGTTATGTACCGGCATTACTGGCCCGCGGCCCGTTTAGCATTGGTTATAGTAAAAATGACAATGGTGAACCGACCGATCCGAAAATATGCCTGGATATGGACGATGCCCGGGTTAATACTTCTCAAGGGGAGGCGGTGTTTATGCCCATGGGCGGCGAATCGCAATATTTACAGTATGTGAAAACAGCCCTGCAAACCATCGAAACCGGCGCGCAATTCAACCATACGTTGTTTACTTTAATCAATGAGCTGGACTTACTTGAGCCGGTGTCTATACAGATCAAACTGAGTAACGTTGAGCAGGTAAACCTGAATAATTACTACACGATTAATCAGCAAAAGCTTAGCGCACTTGACAACAATCAACTCGCCAGGCTCAATCAGTACGGTATGCTTAGTGCCTTATTTTTTATTCTGTCTTCAATGGGTAACTTCCAGCGTCTCATCGAACTGAAGAATGCTAAATCGGCAGTACTGTAATTAACTAAGGACGCATTACCATGACGGCCAATCAGGTACTTGTGTTAGAGGGCATTTCACCCGACAACATTCCTTTTGACGATCTTTTTGCGTTAAATAAACCGGTCATTCTAAAAGGGCTGGTAAAACACTGGCCATTGGTTGAGGCCGGAATGCAATCGCCGGAGCAGGTGATGGACTTGCTCGGTGAACATGACGCCGGTAATCCTTTGCTGGTGTATCGGGCGCCAGCCACCATAAACGCCAGGTTTGGCTACAACGAAACCTGCACGGGATTTAATTACCAAAGTGAAAAAGCCCGTCTGCGCGACGTGCTGGCCGAGATCAAAGCTGGCCTCAGCAGTGAGGAGCACGAATACCTCTACATAAACTCCCTGCGCTTTGACCACGGTTTGCCAACACTTAACCAAATGAATACGCTTAATTTTGAGCATCCGGAATTTGCCGGTAACCAGCCGGTCCCCAAAATCTGGATCGGCACCGAATCGGTGGCCGCCGCGCATTTCGACCAACCTAAAAATATTGCCTGTTGTGTGCTCGGTAAACGCCGGTTTACGTTATTTCCGCCTGAACAGGTAGACAATCTGTATCCCGGTCCGCTGTCACCAACGCCCGGTGGGCAGGTGGTTACCACCGCTAATCTTGATGAGCCCGACTTTGAAAAATTCCCACGCTTAAAAACAGCGCTGGAAAATGCCTACATTGCTGATCTACAACCCGGTGACGGACTGTATTACCCCAGCATGTGGTGGCATGAAGTCAGGGCTTTCGACCGCTTTAATGTGATGGTTAACTTTTGGTGGATGACCGCTAAACCTTATTTGGGCAACCCGATGGATGTGTTGATGCATGGCATGCTGACGCTGCGTGATAAACCGGCACAGGAAAAAGCCGCGTGGCGGGCATTGTTTGACTATTATGTGTTTGGTGACGGCGAAAAAGTCATCGAGCATTTGCCGGTGGAATGTCATGGCCCCCTGGCGCAGATGGATGAATTATCGGCGCGCCGTTTACGCGCAATGTTACTGAATAACCTTAATCGATAAATAGGCTTAAATTGATGGCGCAAAAGAAAACCCGTGTTGTTGTAGCCGGCGGCGGCACTGCCGGATGGTTAACCGCGTTTAGTTTAGTGACCCGTTTAGGTAACGTGCTGGATATCACGTTAGTTGAGTCTGATCAGATTGGCACCGTGGGAGTAGGGGAAGCGACTATTCCTACCATGTGCAATTTTCATCAACTGATGGGCATCAACGAACAAGAGTTTATGGCCGCAACAAACGCCACCTTTAAGCTGGGTATTCAGTTTGATAACTGGGCAAACGACGGTGACAGTTATATTCACTCTTTTGGCGAAATCGGCCAGCGTTCATGGATGGCCGAATTTCACGAGTTCTGGATGGAAGCCGCGGCTAATGGTCAGCAGGATAGTCTGGAAGACTATTGCCTGGAATTAAAAGCTGCCAAAGCCAATAAGTTTGCTACTAAGATTGGTAATCGGCCGCTTAACTTTGCCTACCACCTCGACGCTACGGCCTATGCTGCTTACCTTAGAAAGAAATCCGAAGCCGCCGGTGTTACCCGTTGTGAGGGTAAAATTCAGTCGGTGGATACCGATCCTCAAAGTGGTAACTTAACCCGCCTGACACTGGATACGGGTATTGCGATCGAAGGGGATGTGTTTATTGATTGCACCGGTTTCCGCGGGCTGTTAATAGGCGAACATCTTGGTGTCGGATATGAAGACTGGAGTCACTGGCTGGCTGCCGATCGGGCGATTGCTATTCAAACCCAATCTACCGAAGCGCCCAAACCATACACTATCGCCACGGCTCATAAAGCCGGTTGGCAGTGGCGCATTCCGCTACAGTCACGGGTGGGCAACGGGATTGTTTATAGCAGTCGCTTTTTAAGTGACGAGGAAGCACTGGCAACCCTTAAGCAAAACCTCGACGGCGAAATGCTTACCGAGCCCCGTTATCTTAAATTTAAGACCGGCCGACGGGAAAAAGCCTGGCATAAGAACTGTATTTCCGTTGGATTGGCCAGTGGCTTTTTAGAGCCGCTGGAGTCAACCAGTATACATCTGGTTACCACCGCGCTTATCCGACTAATGAAGTTATTCCCATTCAGCAGCGATCACGAACTACTGGCAGAGCAGTACAATCGTGAAACGCAGAAAGAAATGGAGACTATTCGCGATTTTATTATTCTGCACTACAACCTGACCAAACGTGATGACAGTGATTTCTGGGATCATTACCGCACCATGGATATTCCGGAACCCTTAGCCCATCGCATGGCTATCTTTGCACAAAATGGCTATGTGTGGCCAGACGACGTGGCGCTGTTCAGAGTCGATTCCTGGGTGCAGGTAATGATGGGCCAGGGCCTGATGCCAGCACAGCATCACGGGGCAAGTCGAATGTTACCCACCGACGGCTTAAAACAGCAACTCAGTGCATTTAAGCAATCGGTTAATAATGCACTGGGCCAGTTACCCGCCCATGCCGACTTTATTGCCCGGTATTGTCCTGCCGGCGAGCAGGTTAAGTAAGGGCCAGGCATGCAAAAGAATATTACCCGGGTTGTGGTTGTAGGCGGTGGTACCGCCGGTTGGCTTACCGCTGGCATTATTGCGGCCAAGAACCCACTGGTTGGCGAGAACCGTCACACTGAAGTCATACTGGTGGAATCGCCTGACGTTAAAAACCTTGGCGTGGGTGAAGGAACCTGGCCTACTATGCGCGATACGCTGCGTTTGCTGGGCATTGCCGAAAAGCAGTTCCTCAGTGAATGTGAGGCCAGTTTTAAGCAGGCTTCAAAGTTTGTTGGCTGGCAGCAGGGCGGTGAGGATAAGTATTACCATCCCTTTACAGCTCCTGCAGGTTTTGGTGCGGTTAATCTGGTTGAAGCCTGGCACGATGAAGGCTGTCCGGGCGACTTTGAATCCTGGGTTTGTGCCCAGGGCATGGCATGCGAGCGCTATCAGGCGCCGAAAATGCCCCAATTACCCGAATACGCTTACAACTTTAATTACGGCTATCATTTAAGCGCCGATAAATTTGTTGCGCTCCTTCATCGTCATTGCACGGAGCAACTCGGTGTGCAGTATAAAAGCGCCCATGTTGCCGGCATCCAGAGTCATCCCGATGGCGCAATAGCCGCTGTTGAACTGGCGCAAGGCGAGCCGTTGGCAGGTGACTTATTTATTGATTGCAGCGGTTTTAGTGCGCGCTTAATCGGGCAGCATTACAACGTTCCCTTTGTTTCTAAACGGCATATTTTATTTAACGACACGGCAGTGGCAGCCCAGGTGAACCATGCCAGTGACCAAACGCCAATCGCCTCGTGTACGGTTGCTACGGCAAAACCTCACGGCTGGGTATGGGATATCGCGTTACAGTCGCGCCGCGGTATCGGCCATGTATTTGCCAGCGAGTTAACTACCGAGACCCAGGCCGAAGACGCGTTAAGAGCTTATATCAGCAGTGACGAGTCTTTAAGCCAGAAAGCGATAATGTCGCGGACCATCCGTTTCGACCCCGGCCACCGGGCGCGATTCTGGGAACAAAACTGCGTTGCAATCGGGGTGTCCGCTGGTTTTGTTGAACCGCTGGAAGCCACGGCGCTGGTACTGATTGAAAAGTCGGCAGAATGGATAGCCGACCAACTGCCACGCAGCCGGGCTGCCATGGCGGTGCTTCGTAAACGCTACAATGAAATGACGGACGCACGGTGGGGCGAGATTATTGACTTCATCAAACTGCATTATGTGTTAAGTGAGCGCCGCGACAGCCCCTATTGGCAGGCCCATGCCGATCCTGCATCCTGGACGGACAGCCTGCAGGAAGCGTTGCAGTTATGGCAAAGTCAGCCGCCTGGCCTGTTAGAAACTAATCTGCGCCAGGAGCTTTTTTCCTCCGCCAGTAAACAATACGTATTGTATGGTATGGGGTTTCGCTCCCATGACTGGCAGCCGGGTGGCACTACCAGCCTGCGCAAACCACTAATCGAACGGGTGCGCCGGGAGTTTTTGCATAACGGCGATAAACTGTTAGCGCAGTTGCCAACAAACCGGGAGTATTTTAACCGGCTTAAAGCGGCTAGCGCTTAGCAATAATATAAACCGCGTGCACAATGCCCGGGATATAGCCCAGCAGCGTCAGTAAAATATTGATCCAGAATTGCGCGCCAATACCGACTTGCAGAAACACGCCCAGCGGTGGCAGTAAAATTGACAATAATATGCGTAGAATATCCATGGTTTTCACCTTATTTGTGTAGAAAACCATAGATGTTGCAAGGGCCTTGCCAGTTAGTGGTCATTAGTGACAGCAACTGGCCTGGGAAGACTTAGTCATTTTTTGCTGCAGTGCCTGCCAGCCATTTCTAATCATTAAAGCTCCGAGGAGCACAGCGCACAGTGCGTAGATCGGTGAAATCTCACCGTGTTCGTGGGTTGACTGACCAAGCGCAATCCACGACTGCAGTGAAAAATGACTCACCAGCAGGTTCAGGGTGTAACCCAGCAAAATACTGGCGCTCATCACACTTGTGATATACAGCATGAGGGTTCGTTTGCCCATTTCCTTAGCAATCATCCCCATGGTTGAAATATTCGTGGCCGGGCCGGCCAGTAAAAATACCAGCACGGCACCAGGAGATAAGCCGGCACTTAAAAAGCCTACTGCAATAGGCGTCGATGCTGTGGCACAGATATACATCGGAATCCCAATCACCGCCATAACCAGCATGGCCACCAGACCATCGCCCCAGCTGGTCAGAAAGTCGGTGGGTACCCAGGTTTGAATTGCTGCGGCGAGCGCCAGACCTATCAACAACCAGACGGTAATATCAATAAGCAGTTTGCCACTGGAAAATTGCCAGATAGCGGCGACTTTATCTGTAAAGCCGGGTTTATTTGCATGTGAGGCTGAGCTGCTTTCGCTGTCGCAGCAAGAAGATGTACTCGCTGGTGTCGGCTGTGCTTTTTCAGTGCTGCAGCAGGATGGCGTGCTGACCGGCTCAGCTGGCTTGCTGCTACAACAGGATGATGATGTTTCTTCTACGGCAGGTTTACTGCTACAGCAGCTTTGGGGGGCTTCGGCCGGTGTAGCAGGTGACTCATTGCTGGTTGCTGATGCTTCTTTATCGAACCATTTCACCATCATACCGGCGTAGATAGCGCTGATGATGGCACAAAATGGACGGACTATGGCGAACAGCGGGCCAAGCAGCGCATAGGACACAGAAACGGAATCCACACCGGTTTCCGGGGTCGACACCAGAAACGATACGGTGGCGGGCTTTGAGGCACCGCTACGGCGTAAGCCCACCGCTGCAGGAATCACCCCACAGGAACACAGAGGCAGAGGCGCGCCAATCACCGCTGCTTTACCAACGGCGCCGGCACTGGCACTGCCCATGTGTTTTTGTAACATACTGATGGGGACGAGTTCATGCATTACGCCGGCTACCAGCAGGCCGAGCAATAACCACGGCGCTGACTCCATAAACAGTAATAAAAAGTTTTGTGCTAACAGGGCGATATCGCTCATGATGCCTCCATGGAATCGAGGGCCTGCAGGATAGAGCAGTGTTCGGCGCTTTCAGGGCCGCCACAACAGGCCGTATGCAGGGTTTTTAATGACATGCGTATTTTCTCCAGCTCCGCAATCTTTTCATCCAGCTCCTGAACCTTGCGCGCTGTTACCTGTTTCACTTCTTCGCAGGTGTGCGCATCGGGGTGCAGGCGCAGTTCCAGTAACTCGCTGATTTCATCGAGTGTAAATCCAACCGCTTTGGCTCGCTTAATAAATTGCAAGCGGGCGAGGTCGGTGCTTGAAAACAACCGGTAGCCGGCATCCGAGCGCAGTGACGCGTGCACCAGCCCTTTGTTTTCATAGAAACGCACGGTATCGACGGTTAGTCCGGTAAGCTTAGCCAACTGGCCAATTTTGTAATGTTTTGTCTTCATGCTGTTAGTGTAAACCCTGGAGTTAGCTCCAGAGTCAAGCATAGCAAAAAAACCGCAGTTACACAGTCGCTGCGATATCCCCGGTGCAGGTAATAAAGGCGTGAATGGCACTGGAGGGATTGTCCTTGCGCGACACCAGATAGGTCGGCGCACTGGCAATATCCGGTTCAACGGTTGCGACTTTAAGCCCGTCGGTTTGGTGCAGGGCCAGCAGGGAGCGCGGGACCATACCAATACCCATACCGGCTATAACACAGCCTATCATGGTAAAGTGGCTGGGGATTTCTATTACTCGCTCGCAAGTATGCCCATGCTTTTTAAACCAGGTTTCCAGGCGGTGCCGGTAAGAGCAGCCTTTTTGATAGCCTACCATGGTCAGTGAGGCGGGTAAGTCGTTTAGGTCTGGCCAGTCTGAGGGCATGATAAGGACCAACTCCTCGTCGAAACACCGCACGCTGTTGAGACGGGGATCGTCGGGTGGATCCGAAGCCATTGCCACATCCAGTTCGCCATCGATCACCTTGTCAATAAGCGGCATCGATGCCATGGTGAGTAATTCAATCTGAACGGCGTGATAATGCTGATGAAACGCCGATAGAATAAGCGGCAGTCGTGAGGCAGCACTACTTTCCATAGAGCCGAGGCGGAGTAATCCTGAGGGCTCTCCCTGGGTTAATTCGGCCAGGGCACTTTTGTGTAAGTGTAGTATCTGGTTGGCGTAATCGAGCAGCCGGAGTCCTGCGGAAGTAACGGTGAGACGGTTATTCGTGCGCAGAAAAAGCTCAACATTCAGTTCCTGTTCCAGTTTTTTGATACGAGCGGTCACGTTAGAGGGTACACGGTGCAGCGACTCAGCTGCCCGGCTAACACTATTATGCTCAATGACTGCTTTAAAAACGGTAAGGTCGGCTATATCCATCTGGGCTTCCGGAATTAAAATGAGGTCGGTTTCTTTCATAAATAATGAAAGAAACCTTCTTTATTATTCATTATAAGTGAATGGTTGGATAGCTTATACTTATCGACAATGAAATCAAGAAGGGAATGTAACCTAATGAGTGAGACTAACGGGCAACCGCAACCCCACGCAGGCAGTAGCCTGCCCAAAGCGGGGTTGGCCTACGCATTGTGTGCGGTCATGATTTGGACTGGATTCATTTTAGTCTCAAAGGCGGGCGCATTGGCAGCGCTTGCGATCCCGGACATGATTATGGTGCGTTTTGGCACGGCCTTTGTGTTGTTCTCACCTTTCATCTGGCAGCATCGCAAGGTCATTTGTCAGTGGCGCATGGCCGTTTTGGGCGGTATTGGCGGATTAGCCTATGCCTTGTCGGTATTTACCGGCTTTGCCAATGCGCCGGCAACCCATGCCGCACTATTATTACCGGGCCTGATGCCGATTATGATTGCGGTCTTTGCGTATTTTATTGCCGGTGAACGTCATACTTTGTCTTCCTGGCTTGGTATTGCGGTAAGCAGCCTGGGCATTGCTGCATTGTTAACTGAAACGTTGCTGGTTGATAACCGGTACTGGTCCGGTGATGTGAGTTTTGTATTTGCGTGCGTGTGCTGGGGAATATTTACGGTGTTATTGCGACGTTGGCAGTTTGCGCCATGGCACGCAACGCTGGGGATTATTGCCGTGACGACGCTGTTGTTTACGCCCGTTTATGTGTTGTGGTTACCACATAATCTCAGCGAAGCTTCCTGGCAAATGCTGGGGTTACAGGCTTTTTATCAGGGCGTAATGGCAACCACTATTCAGATGGTATTGTACGGTCGGGCGGTTCATCTGATTGGAGCAACGAGAATGGGCGGACTGATGGCGTTAGTGCCGGTTTTTGCCAGTGTTCTGGCTGTGCCCTTGTTTAACGAGCAGTGGACGCCAGGGCTAACTATTGCGTTATTGCTAATTCTTGCCGGTACGCTGATCAGTAATTTTCCGGTACGGTTGGTCATTGGGAAGTGGCGCCGAAAGTCATCCTGTACGGCGTAACCCTACTTACAAAAAAGCCGCTGGAGGGTAAACCTGCCAGCGGCTTGTTACAGTCAGTGAATATTTGTCAGCCTTTATAAGGCTAAGGGCTTACCAGCCACACTGACGGTCTTTATTTTGCTCATCCAGCCAGGTTTTAAGTGGCTGGAAGTAATTAACAATGGTGCTTGCGTCCATTTTATCCGTGCCGGTAAGCGTTTGCAGTGCTTCCTGCCAGGGTTTGCTCTGGCCCATCTCCAGCATGGCATTCAGGGCGTCACCCGCCTCTTTACTGCCGTAAATCGAGCAGCGGTTCAGCGGACCTTCGTCGCCAGCTACATCACATAAGGCTTTGTGGAACTGGAACTGCAGAATGTGAGCAAGGAAATAGCGGGTGTAGGGCACATTGGCCGGAACATGGTACTTTGCACCAGGATCGAAAGCGTTTGCATCACGGTCTACCGGGGCCATGACCCCCTGATACTTCTGACGTAAATTCCACCATAGCTCGTTGTAATCATCGGGTCCGACTTCACCGGCCATGACTTTCCAGCGCCATTGGTCAACCATCAGGCCAAATGGAATAAAAGCAATTTTATCCAGTGCCGTTTGTAATAACATACCCACATCATTGGAAGGATCCGGAATTTCATCAATCAGACCAATTTCTCTAAGGTATTTCGGGGTAATCGACAGGGCAATGGTATCGCCAATGGCTTCGTGAAAACCGTCGTTGGCAGACGTGCGGTATAACAGGGGTTCCTGATTGTAGGCACGCTGGTAATAGTTATGACCGAGTTCATGGTGAATAACGTTAAATTCTTCGCCGGTGATCTGAATACACATTTTGATGCGCAAGTCGTCTTTATCGTCAACATTCCAGGCCGAAGCGTG
Source organism: uncultured Alteromonas sp. (assembly GCF_913058315.1). Lineage (GTDB taxonomy): Bacteria > Pseudomonadota > Gammaproteobacteria > Enterobacterales > Alteromonadaceae > Alteromonas. Next base: position 56,226 of record NZ_CAJXQY010000003.1, read on the forward strand.
GCATTGTACGTCCCGATCGGCAGGTTTACTGAACTGTGAACGCTCCCAGAATGTTGCTGGCAATTCTTCAAAGCCCAGCGAGGAGAAGAACGACTCAGCTTGCCTGACCATTTTGATTTCGTCGTAATCCTGATCACGCAGTGCGCCTGTTACATCGGGGACTTCCATGGGCTCGTCCGGTTTGACCAAATCGTAAATGTTGCCCCAGCTTTGCGCCCACATATTACCCAGTAAATGGGCTGGGATCGGTTTGTCCTGAGGCACGATATCTTCACCGTAATATTCTCCCAGCTCAGCACGAACATGACAGTGCAGGGCGTCATACAAGGGTTTTACCTGGCCCCATAAGCGGTCCAGCTCTACCGGAAAGTCATCGGCGGGCATATCATATTTACTGCGCCACAGTTCACTGACATTCGCAAATCCCAGTTCCGCCGCCCCCTCATTGGCGATAACCACTTGTTCGGCATACAAGTCTTTCATCGGCACAGACACTTCGCGCCAGCCTTGCCAGTATTCCAGTAGCAAATCGGCATCACGGGAAGTGGCCATTTCAGCACTCATGTCGACCAGACCAATGCAGTCATCTTCAGAGCGACAGTATTTACCTTTACCGTACATGCCATCCAGCTCAGAACTGATTTTTGCTAAACGTTCCGACTTCTTTGGGCTCGCCGGCGGTGGCATGGTCAGGGACGTTCGCATCAGATTGAGCTTTCGACGCAGATCGGCATCAACCTCGACTTCGTTATATTCTGCTGCCTGTTTGGCCAGTTCCGATGCCCGGTTTGAAAAAAGCTCAGAAATATAGGCATTTACTGTAGCGGTATCTTCATTGATATTGGTGGCATACAACCAGGCCGCCTTTGCTGCGGGGACCTGCATTTTTTCCATTTCACGCTGGGCAGATTCGACAAACATGGCGGCATCTTCAGCGGTGTACATGGGCGTGGTTTCGGTGGTTTCCTGTGCTGGATCACTGGCTGGCTGACAGCCGCCTAATGCGGCAAGCAGGCCCAGTGAAACTAAAGAAAGTCGGGTCATTTTCATAATGCTTCTCTCGTTGTTGAGAATTGAAGAGCCTGATGCTATTCATTCCCTTGTTGTTATCTTGCAATGATTCAGGCAGTTCTATCAGTAACCCCACAGGGGCCACTTATCGCTGCGTTGTTACACTGTAATCACATTCCCAGCTAAAGCCAAGTGGCATGCAGCAATAAGGGCTGACGTGCTTTCATCAGTGATATTTAGGGCGGGGCATTAATCAGTACGGAAATAAAATGAGAAGGGGTTTAGCTCATAAGTAACACTGCGATTGTGGTGAAAGCGTTATAATCGCTTCAAACAGCACTGCTTATATTTTTTGTTACTGCCACAAAAACAGGGGTCGTTTCGGCCAGTTTTCAGCAAGCCTGAATCGCTGTGCATAGTACCTGTGGTATAACGCCATTCACCGTCTTCTACAATAAAGTCACTGGTTTCATGCATCAGGTAAGGTTTGTGGTGCAGTGTATAGTAGGCTTTAAATTCCACCTGGTCTGTTGTTCTGCCACCCTGATGTGGTTTGGATGGTGGTGTGACTACCGACAAGCTCAACCATTTGGTTCCCTGAGCGCTGTCTTCGAGCGTTTGTTCATTTAATGCCTTACGCTGACTTTTAGCGTAGGTCTTTAAAATATACGCCCAGTTATTTATGCAGTAAGCACTAAAGCGTGAGCGCATTAACGCTTCGGCTGTCTCAGCAATAGCTACCCCGGTATGTTTGGGTTCGCAACATTCACTGTACAGCTTCTTACTACAACAATAACACAACACCGGCTTATTCCGTTTTCAGGGTAATGCCGATAGTGTAAGGCCTGTCGTTTGGTTTACCAAGGACCTTGTAAAATATTACCGGCCACTTTGTCGTTAACGGATACCGCTACCAACGACACTGCATATTGTTCACACAGTTGTTTAATGGAAACCCGCTCCTGAGGCGTCAGGATAAGATCTTCCACGTAAATTGAACGGCACTGACCACTGGTAATGAGCCGGCGGATCCAGGCAGGTACTTTTTCCTGATCAGGTTTCTGTATACGTATGGCGTAGTCGATATCTTTCTGAAACGCCACGGAGTTAGACAACAAATATGACCAGCCTTTTTGTGCCGGTACGCGTTTTGCCACGCGCTGAGGAAATTGAAGTATGTTGCTTTCAGTTTCAAATGTAGTGGTTGCCAATGTCATTTTGCTTTCCTGTTAATATATACAGTGTATGGATATACAGTAATACTGTATAAAACAACATGCAAGTTTTTTTGCTACTTTTTTAATCGATCTGTTTGTGCAGTAAATGCAGGGCAAACAGGAAAACCCAGCTATACACTCTGACTATGTCACCCCCGGTTACATTTTCTTTATTGCGTAAAGGGCGTCTCAGCGCTTTACTCAGTAGAGTCAAACTAATAGGAGCGGCTTTTATGGCTATGATTAAACGTATTTTGTTACTGGCAGCACTGCTGTTAGGTGCCTTGCTTTGTTATCAGGCCGGGTTTGCCACCGGCACTTTTATTCTGGTTATCTCAGGAATGCTGCTGGAGTTAGGGTTTTGGTTGGGTATCTATAAGTGGGAAAAGGCCAGGCCGCTGTCTCAACAGCCTAAGTGATCGGCTTAACGTTTTGAAATGTCTGACGGTATTTCGACGGTGATACCGAAAGATACTTATTAAAATTGTGTCTCAGGGTTACGGCACTTTCAAAGCCTGCCCGTTCAGCAATTTGCTCAATGGGTAAATGAGTGGATTCCAGTAACTGGCGGGCAACTTCCAGTTTACGTTCGCACAACCACTGATGGGGGGTCATATTAAACTGGCGGATAAAGTGCCGGTCAAAGGTTCGTCGGGTCATATTCGCTTTATTGGCAATTTGCGCCACCGTTAAGCCCGGTCCGCTGTGTTTAACCGCCCAGTCGAGCACTTTCGCCAACGCCGAATTGGTCCTGGCCAGAGGTGTTTGGACAAACTGAGACTGCCCACCGTCTCTGTGAGCCGGTAAAACCAATCTGCGCGCTACCGCATTGGCGTGCTCGTAGCCGTAATCGTCGCGGATCACTGCCACGCCCAAATCAATAGCGGCGGCACTGCCTGCCGAACAACCTATTTTGCCGTCATACCAGTACAAACTGTCATCCCGGTAGGTAATGTGGGGGAACCGCTGCTTAAATTGGCCTGCATAGCGCCAGTGCGTTATGGCTGTACGCTGGTTGAGTAGCCCGAGAGCTGCCAACAAAAATGAGCCGGAGCAAAAACTGATAATCCGGCCGCCCTGTTCGTAATGACGAAGTACTTCACTGGCCAGCAATGGGTCAATGGTCCCGATATTTACCGGAAAGCTGGGGATCACCAGCAAATCAGTGTCAGGCAGCTTAACGACACGAGGGCACTTAAACACCGTGTTACCGGGGCCCGTAAACGTATTATCACTCAAAGTGACTGTTTGGGTCTGGTACCAGTCTTCAAACTCGGGCCGGGGCAGGGCGAAGAGTTCGGTAGCGCAGCCGAGTTCAAACAAAGAGAGCGTCTCACACAGCAAAATGGTGACTTTTATCATACTATTTTGCGCTATCTGCGCTTTAGGTTGTCTATATATTATCGATAATAGTCATTTTAGACAGTTGGGGCAACGCGAATCGGCGGTGATAATTAATTTACCGTTATCAAAGGAGCTTTATTATGCCATCTACTGTTATTCGCCCCAGACCCGCTGCCAGCGCAGAAGCCCTGGCCCATTTTCAAAACTTGCTGAAGTTTGAAACCGATTGTTGGGATGTACACTATGCACTGCACAATGACCTCACCGATTTTGTATTGCTCGATGTGCGTGCTGAAGAGGTTGCCCGTCTGGGATACATCGCAGGCGCAACGTTTATGCCTCATGCCCAGATAAACGAAGACAGATTATCGGCTTATCCTGCAGAAACGGTCTTTGTGGTGTATTGCGCCGGACCGCACTGCAACGCTACCGAAAAAGCCGCTATCAGACTGGCGCGCTTAGGTCGTCCGGTTAAAAAAATGATTGGCGGGGTTACCGGCTGGCTCGATGAAGGCTTTGAGTTAGCCAGTGATGAATAAAGTGACTGTCCGCCAGGCTGTTCAAAGCGACCTTGATGCAGTATTGACGTTAATGGAAGCGCTGGCAGAATTTGAAGGTTATCACCACCATTTTAAAGTGGATCGTCACAGCCTGGCGCAGCTCATTACGGATAACCGGCATACCGGTGTGCTGGTAGCGGAGAGTCCGTCAGCCGTCACGGGCATTCTGGTGTACTTCTATCAGCCGTTTACTTACGACCTCAAACCGTGGCTGGTGATCAAAGAGTTAATTGTGACGCCACATGCCAGAGGTCAAGGCGTGGGTGAAGCGTTATTTAACGAAGCTAAAGCCCTTTGTAAAGCTGTGGGAGGGAGCAAACTAAAGTGGGAGGTGCTGGCTGCCAACCATCAGGCTAAACGGTTTTATCAGCGCCAGGGGGGGCGGGTTGAAGATCGCTGGCAGTTAATGACACTCACTCTTAACTAACAGCTTCCAGGTGTATACCGAAGCCAACGTTCGCTTACACCTGGCTACTTTCACAGTTTAGCGGTTCACCGTTACTGTTTTGAGAAATGACTTTTTTATCACTAACGAGAAATATCACCCGTTTGCTGATTTCAAAGCTTTTGAAGTTGCCACACTTACCGGTTAGCACGATGTTATTACTGAGTCTGAAGTAATAGGTATATTCGCCGCTGCCCGACAGTAATGAATAAGACAGCTCTTTGTCCTCACCATCTTCCAGCGCGCCAAAAGATAATTTGTTGTCGCTCAGACTAATGCTGGCCTGAATAATTTCGCTGTCGGAACTGTTGAGTAAGCTGATGCTTGGCGAGCTGATATGGTATGCCCAGTAGAGTATTGCTGCAATAACACAGCCCGTAGTGAGTCTTTTCAGATACATAACCACCCCCAACAGTGAAAGGACTGGCCTGGAGGGAGTAAAGAGAATGTGTGGTCTGCCATGTTTTCAATCCGTGAAATCTGGTAAATGGAGTAACGATAAGTCCTTGTTACCTGAATAATATTGCAGTGTTCTGCTTATAAAGCAAGCAGAGCAGCATGAAGGGGCAACACATCCGGCCTCCTTGCCAGCTGTGTTTTTCATGTTCTTAAGACCTGTGCAGACTGTCTTACTGGTAGCGTTGCCAGGCCTGCATCGAACCAATAAAGATATCGACCTGTTCAAATCCCTGTGCCAGTAAATAACTGGCAGCCGCGGTGGCGCGCTTACCACTGCCACAAGCCACTGTGTAATGACATGACTTGTCCAGTTGATGATGCCTGTCAGGTAAATAGCCTAAATAAAGATGCTGTGCATCAGCAAACCCGGCGTTGTCGAGTTCTTCGTGCTTACGCACATCCAGCAGTTGCCAGTTGGCTGGCGATGCTTTAATGCGTTGGTCCACGATATCTGCGGTGACAGATTTAACATGCTGATGCTGATAATCCTCAACGGTCACCGGAGCCGGTACTATGGTCAGGTAGCCAGCAATCTGGTGATAACCCATCCGCCATAATTGGCGGGCACTGTCGGCGGCCTGAGCTGCGGAATCAGCAACCAGCGCTACCGGTGTGGAATAATCAAGAAACCAGCCGCCATAGGCGCTTAGCAGGCCCCCTGGTAAGTTCAGACTGCCCGGATAATGACCGTCGCGAAACTGGGCATGACTCCTCACATCTATTAAAACGCCGGGGCGCTCTGCGCTTTGTTGCCATGCAGACTGCCATTCAGGCGTCAGTAACTGACAGGCGGCAGACGGTACAGGGGTATCCAGGCCGGTAAGGTTAGACTGCTCCATTTTCTTAAAATACGGGGCTATGTAATGCTTTTCGGCTAGTTTTCGTTCTATAAACGCCTTTTTAGAGGCGCACTGATAGCCGGGGTTTTGCCGTCTCTCAATACCAATCGTAGTAAACTCCCGTTCAGCCATGCCAGACCCGCACACAGAGCCGGCACCGTGAGCAGGGTAGACGATGATATCGTCGCCAAGCGCGGCGAGTGTTTGCAGGCTGTCATAAAGCAGGCCCGCCATCTCTGCCATTTGTTCGGGGTAAAAATCCGTGCGGCCGACTTCACTGACAAATAAGGTATCGCCGGTAAATACGCCAATGGGCTGACCATCCTGTTCATTGTCGATAGCCAGCAGGCATATGCTGTCTTTCGTATGGCCGGGGGTGGCGATGACCTCCAGTGTCCATTTACCCACTTCAACTGTGTCGCCGTTATTTGCCTGGCGGGCGTATTCAATGGGTTCGTCGGCGTCTTTACCATGGTAAATCTCAGCGCCGGTCTGATTGGCCAGCGCTACAGCGCCAGAGATAAAGTCTTCGTTGCGATGGGTTTCGATGATGGTCGTTATCCGGCAGGCATGATTGTCGGCAAGCGACAGGTAATGCTGAGTATCTAACTGAGGGTCAATAACACAGGCTTCTCCGTTGCTGCCTATTACGTAAGAAAGGTGCGCAATGCCCTGTGTTTTAACCGATTCAACAAACATAAGTGAGCTCCGCTTCGCTGTTGTGCTGTGCACAACGTGAATTTAATGTATTTCACAGGGAGCAGATTCAATTGTTATGCCGAATAAAAAATAATGGTAAAACAATTAGTTAGATTTTATAGTGCTGAGGTTATGCCACGCGGAAAGAAATATTCACTTAATCCTATATAAAATTTACATAACGCAAACCGATTAACGGGATCGCGTTACACGCTGTTTGAGGGTTTGCAGGCGGGGAAGCACTATCAGCAGGGCAATAAACCAGTAAATTAATGGCTCCTGCAGGCCGGTTTTTCGCGACCAACTGAAGTGCAACAGGGCCAGAAACACCACCAGGTAGATAGAATTGTGCAAGCGTTGCCAGCGTTTACCGAGGCGCTGGCGAACTTTATTGGGCGAAGTGGCTGTTAGAGCCGTTAGGAGTAATAGCGCCACCATGCCGACGGTGATATACGGACGCTTGATAATTTCACTCACCACCAAAGACCAGTCAAACTGCAATTCAAAGCTAATATAGGTGAGTAAATGGATGACCGCGTAAACGAACACGTAAATACCCAGCATGCGCCTGAAGCGCATTAATGCCGGCGCTGGCAGGTAGCGTGCAGCCGGACTGATAAGCAGGGTAATTAATAACAGGTTTAACGCGCCGATGCCGCTAAAATGAATCAGCGCTTTAACCGGATCGGCTCCCAGATTGTCAGTGACGCTCTGGTAAAAGGTGATGATAACCCAACCCAGGATCAGTAAATGCAAAAGTGTTTTGGTTAGCCTGATTTGCAGCGCAGACAGTTTTAACGGTTTATTTAACAGCTTCATTGACAATCAGTAATACCGGGTAAGATCCATATTGTTATACAACGGGGCAACTTCCTGATAGCCATTAAATCGTTCGGTATCGATCCGGTTTTGTGAAAACAGCCCGCCTTTGGTAATGCGCCGTTCACTGGCCTGACTCCAGCGTGGATGCGCCACATCCGGATTCACATTGGCGTAAAACCCGTATTCATGCGCAGCCAACCGATTCCACGTGGTGAGTGGTTCCTGATCGGTCAGCGTAATGCGCACCACTGACTTAATGCTTTTAAAGCCATATTTCCACGGTACCACCAAGCGAATTGGCGCACCGTTCTGAGGTGGCAGGGTTTTACCATACACGCCCACCGACATCAGCGATAAGGGATGCATGGCCTCATCGAGTCGTAAACCTTCCACGTAGGGATAGTCGATGCCGCCCCCCATAAATGGATTACGTTGGCCCGGCATTTGTTTGGGATCGAAGAGGGTTTTAAAGGCTACATATTTTGCTGAACCAAGGGGATCCGCCAACTTGATCAATTTGTTTAATTCAAACCCCAGCCAGGGGATAACCATCGACCACGCCTCAACGCATCTTAACCGGTACACCCGTTCCTCTAATGGAAATTTATTGAGGATATCGTCATAGCTCAGGGTAATGGGGTTGCGAACCATACCGTCAATTTTTAGTGACCACGGGTCAACCTGAAAGTCCTGGGCATTTTCTACCGGATCGTCCTTGCTGGTGCCGAACTCATAAAAGTTGTTGTACGAGGTGACTTTTGCATAGGGCGTCATGGTTTCGTCGGTCGACAGGCTGTTATTACGGGTAAAGTCCAGCGGCCGGGCCTTAAAGGCTGGCTTATCATCATCGTCGAACCAACCGCGGGCTGCCGCCGAGCCACTTAGCAATGCGCCAGCGCCAACAAAGCCCATGGATTTAAGCACACTACGGCGCGATGAAAACACTGCTTCGTCGGTAATTTCACTGCTTTTGAAACGTTGTGATGGTTTGAATCGTTTAGTCATAATGCCTGATTTGCTAACACTTATACCTCTGGTTACGTACTAAGACCGCATTAAGCACAAAAAAATTTCATCCACGCCGGTGAGTATTCGTAGCAGTGTCGTCGGCTTGCGCTGACCTCACAAGTTGGCAAGGTATTTGTAACATCGTTGGTTCAATGCCTATAACCACAGAATATTGACACTTATGAGATTACCAACAAAAAGCCTGATCGCCAAAATCGAGTCGCTGTCTGCGCAACTGAGCCCAGAGCAATTAAAGGACTTTCTCGATGTGCTGGACTCCATGGCGGTGATGGTGGAAGACGCTAAAGCTATGCCTACAACATCAGAAACCAGCGAGTTAAATGCGGTGAAACTGGCCATGCACTAATACGGTTGCTAATCCTCTGAACCGTCATCATCAGCGGGCAGACGGTTAAGGCATTCAGTGTCGCTGGCATCACACATTATGCCAATGATGTCGGTGTCTGCAGAGGTAATGGTGCGGCCGAGCAGGTCGGCCGTAACGTCTTCTAGCAAGTCTTGTCTGAACAAAGCGACCATCTCCACATGAGTCATCTGCGGGTAGGTTTTAAGCTGTAATCCAGCGCGCTTTATCTGCAACCATTTTGAAGCAGGGGTTACCTTATCGTCGAGTGACGCATAGATAAAGGCAGTGCCCTGCATGTGCTCAATACGTTGGACCAACGCCGTATCCTGAGCAGTTTTCCCGGCCCGCTCATAAACGATATCTACTGCTTCCTCGACGGTTTCATCGCCAATGAAAAGGGTGTAAAACTTGTTTTTATAAGCGGAATTCCAAAGCGCGTTGACCGCTACCCGGAAATCAGTCATTGGCGCGATTAAATACAGTCGGCCATTATCGATTTGTTCCATCACTCCACGGGCTGCCAGTGCGCCCATGGAAAAGCCTACCAAATGCACTTTCTCTGGCTGTTGACGTGAGATCTCACTGACCAGCGGGGCTACATAATCCAGGCCAAAGGTAAAGTGTTCCGCCTGCTCAGCACCAGGTACCACCCACACATCTGCACCGGTGATCACCTCAAGCCATTGCTGGTGGAGAGTGAGGATTTTCGCGGGCTGATTGTAGCCGGCAAAAAGCAGGATAAGATCATTTTCCAGTGGTTTAGACTGCTGGCTATCGGTGAGCGCTTCAAAATGCCAAATTTTGTGATTTTGATTAATGTAAAAATCAAACTCCAGAGTGAGAGAAAGGCTCTCATTGTCAAGAAGCCGTGTAACGGGGACACAATGGTGAGAAGTATCACAAACTACTTCTTCAACAGTCCAGCCAAAGTTTCCGGTGACTTGCGAGCCGCCGCCTTTGGCAATCTGGCTGGCCAGCAACGAGGCACAGCCGGGCAATGTCGACATACAAAAAACAATGAGAATAATCAGGCGGATCCTGCGCATAAATGACATCCTGTCGGTGACAGCAGATTAACCAGAGCGGTGCTTAAAGTGACAAAGTATCGAGCACGCCACCACGCTTGGGGACAAACATATTAGAATAGAGGCGAGCGGCAAATTCGTCGGTCATGCCTGAAATATAATCGGCAATTACGCGGTGACCGTTGCCTTGCTCCTCGGCTTGTAACCAGCGACTGCGGGTATTTTCGGGAAGCAGACGAGTGGGATCAGAACTAAACGCTTCAAACAACTCCATCACCACCTGCTGGCCTTTATATTCCAGCAATTGCACTTCGGGTTTGCGAATGACCGTGCGGTAAACAAACTGTTTAAACAGCGTCAGTGCCTCGCTGTGGTGATGAGGCAGTACCGCCTGATAACACAGCAGCGGGTGACTAAATTGTGGACTATCTTCAATACGAATTGCAGTAATAAAACAGTTAACCAGAGCGCCAATGGCGTTTTTGCGTTCATACTGTTCAATGCTGAACAAGCGGTCACCGAGCTGACTGATCGCATCAGACAGCCAGGGCACCTTGAGTTCAATTAATGGCTTTTCCAGTTCTTCAGAGAATTCAGCGCGCTTCACCATGCCCATCACAATGGCATCTTCCAAATCGTGAATACCATAGGCAATATCGTCGGCCAGCTCCATCACACTGCAATCAAAGGATTTATGACGGGTTTTACCATGCTTATCGACGCTTTGATTAAAGGCCATAAAGGCATCGCGTTCTTCTGATTTTAATGGGTCGAGTAGCCAGTCAAACAGGTTTTCATCGCAACGGAACAGTCCTTTAGGCGGATGCCAGTGTTCAGCTTTTATCTGACGCATGCGCAAATCATCGGCCGGTACAATGTCCTGATTGGTCAGGGTGTCGATAAAGTTGGGGTATTTCACTAACCCCAGCACACTGCGACGGCTCAGATTCATGCCGTGTTCCGCCGTGTAAGGCTCCAGGCGTGTCACAATACGGAAAGTCTGGCCGTTGCCTTCAAACCCACCGTGTTTGTGCATCATGTAATGCAGGGCTATTTCACCGCCATGGCCAAAGGGCGGATGGCCAATATCATGAGCCAGGCAAAGAGTTTCAATTAAATACGGATCAAGGCTGACAAACTCGGTTAAGCGCGGAAACTTGCCCTGTAGCTGGGCGGTGATCCCGGTACCAATTTGTGCGGCTTCCAGTGAATGGGTCAGGCGGGTGCGGTAAAAGTCACTTAATCCCACCCCCAGTACCTGGGTTTTGGCCTGCAAGCGGCGAAAGGCCGCGGAATGCAGTACCCGCGCTTTATCACGCTGAAAAGGCGAACGATGGTCGCCGTCTCTTGCCTGAGTGCGGGGCAACCGGCGTTCCGACCAGTTGGATTGCCAATTGGTTTGCATGCAGACTCCTTTATTACTCGCCGTGTTCTTCCTGGGTGATTTCATCCAGACTCAAAGAGAAACTGGGCACGTATTGCTTCAAAAAATAATCCACTTCGTCTGAATGGTAGTCTTTGAGCATTTTATCAAGGCGCTTTTTGGCCAGGGTAAATTCACGGTTACCGGCGCTGAGTTCTTCCAGCGTTTTAAGATAAGCACAAATTACGTCGGCGGCTTTTACAATAAAGGCTTCGTCTTCGCTGTGTTTGTCACCGCTGATTAACTCAGCATAATCTTCGCGAAAGGGCTCCGGGGCCATATCGATTAGCTTCTGCTCGGCGATTTTCTCAATCTTTTTATATTCTTCCTTGATGGCCGGGTTGTAGTATTTAACCGGCGTAGGCAGATCGCCGGTGAGCACCTCAGACACATCATGGAACATGGCCAGGGTGGCAATCCGCTCGGGATTCAGCTGACCATCAAAAAAGCGGTTACGGATGAGCGCCAGCGCGTGGGCAACCATGGCCACCTGCAGGCTGTGCTCCTGCACATTTTCAATCCGCACATTATGCATTAACGGCCAGCGATGAATGAGTTTCATCCTGGCCAGATGGGCAAAGAAATGGCTGTTGTCAGCCATTATTTTTTGCCTTTCTGGCGGTAGCCATTAAAGAAATTTTCTATCCGATCCAGTGCCGGCGCCAGAATATCGCTGTGCGGTAAAAATACCAGGCGGAAATAAATGCCTTCATTTAAATTAAAGGCGCGGCCATGCACCAGCAGAATCTTTTCGCTGCTCAGCAGGTCCAGGATCATTTGTTCATCGTTAGCGATATTAAACTTCTCTGCGTCGACTTTGGCAAAACAGTACATGGCACCGTTGGGTGCTACACAGGTGATACCGTCTATCTCATTAAGCCGACGGGCGGCCAGATCCCGCTGCAACTGCAACCGACCACCGGGTTTCACTAAGTCGTTGATGCTCTGATAGCCGCCAAGCGCTGTTTGTATGGCGCTTTGGCAGGGCACGTTGGCGCACATTCGCATGGATGACAGAATGTTTAACCCTTCAATATAGTGTTTAGCCAACCGCTTGTTGCCGGAGACTACCAGCCAGCCAGCACGGAAACCCGCTACGCGGTAGTTTTTGGATAAACCGCTAAAGGTAACAAAGAACACGTCATCGGCCAGCGACGCGATGCACGTATGCTTGGCATCGTTGTAGAGAATTTTATCGTAGATCTCGTCGGAATATACCACCAGTTCGTGTTCGCGGGCCAAATCCACAATTTGTTGCAACAGTTCTTTGCTGTATACCGCACCGGTTGGGTTATTGGGATTGATCAGCACAATCGCTTTGGTCTTTTTCGTGATCTTACTTTTTATATCGTCAATGTCCGGAAACCAGCCGGCCTGTTCGTCACAACGGTAATGTACCGGCGTGCCGGAAGATAAGCTTACCGCAGCCGTCCACAGTGGGTAGTCCGGGCTGGGTAACAACACTTCATCACCCATATTAAGCAGTGCCTGCATGGCAATCATGATCATTTCACTGACGCCATTACCAATAAACACATCGTCAACCTGAATGTTACGAATGTTCATTTGCTGGTAGTACTGCATTACGGCTACACGGGCGGCGTAAATACCGGTTGAGTCAGAATAGCCTTGTGAAGTAGGCAGGTTATGAATGACATCTTTAAGGATATCGTCGGGCGCATCAAAACCAAACGGGGCAGGGTTGCCAATATTCAGCTTGAGAATGCGATGGCCTTCATCTTCCATCTTGCGAGCCTGCGCGGCGATCGGACCGCGAATGTCATAACAAACGTTATCTAACTTGTGCGAACTGTGTACCGGTTTCATCTTAAACTACTTAAATTACGGGGCTTTCAGGGTATCGCATCGGACTATAGGCTGTTAAGCAAATTTTGCGCTTTAGCGCAAATATCTTGCATAAACTGTTACAAAAACCGGCTTGAGTCATCAAAAGGGAAGCGCTATAACTCAAAATAGTACTTTTTGGAGTATAAGTCTTTTTACAGGCAGGGTGTCAGGGTATGCGTCATGCACAAGTAATGGTCGATCACAGTGCCGGGGTAGAGCATTATCCGGGGGAGAGTAAGGTCGCTGTTGCACCCGTTGATGGTGCCATGGTGTGCTGTGGAATTTATGGCGTTTTTGAACACACCGGTATTTGGCTGGACGGCCATGTTATTGAACTGCATGGCAGCGGACTGGTGAAAGCCGTGTCTCCTCAACGATTCTTAAACGACCGCAGCGGTGAGCAAATTTACATGGTGTGCGATAAACACTTGCAGCCGCTGGTGGTGGATGGCGCCGCTGAGCGGGCAATAGCGCGTATCTACACCTATATCGAATACCATCCCTGGGGCAATAACTGCCACCGTTTTACCTTTGAATGTGTTAGCGGCGAAAAAAGCGCGGTCTGTAGCTTTTACGACTTCAATGTAGCGGTGAACCGCTATTTTCATCGCCGGTTATATTGGCAACCGGTGCGGTTAGGTCGCTTTTCCTAATTTTTATTGTTAATAAATTGTGAACTTTTGCAATTGGATCTATCGTATATATAACGGTGGGGAAGATTCTGAAGTAATAAGCATCAATCCGTAAAGAAGATTGATAGGCATCATGGATAAGTGAATTTTCCCCTGTTATGCGCACAACAGTCACAACTGAGGGAAGTGAATTTATGTCACAACACTTTAAAGAAACACCCCAAAATGCCATTACCGATAGCGGGATTGCCCGGGTTATCCCCTGCAAAGAGCTCGACGTCGGCGATCCGATAAAATGGCTGTCACTGGGTTTTCAGGATTTACTTAAGACGCCACTGTTATCTGTTTTCTACGGATTTTTATTTGCCGTTGTTCCATGGTTAATTTCATTCTTAGTAGCGATGACTGGCTGGCATCTGATTATTCTGCCATCTATTGTGTGTTTTATGCTTATTGGACCCTTTTTAGCGGCCGGCTTGTACGACATAAGCTGGGAGCATGAAAAAGGCCATAAACCCACCTTATCCCATTCGTTGCGTGCTATGCGTCGGAACGCGGTGAATGAGTGGGGGTTTGGCATTTTGCTGATGATTCTGATGATATTCTGGTTGCGCGTTGCTTCACTGATCCACGCACTGTATCCGCAGCACCAGATAGAAAGCCTGGAAAGTTTGATGCCGTTTCTTATATTAGGTACCGGTGTGGGGGCTTTATTCTGTATCGGTATGTTTTTCGTGACTGCTTTTACCCAACCTATATTACTGGAGCGTAAAGTGGATTTAGCCACCGCCGTTATGACCAGTGTTAATGCGGTGTGGGTCAATAAAGTTCCCATGTTCATTTGGGCCGGGATTATCTTTTCACTGGTTGCCATTGGATTTGTTACCGGCTTTATAGGCTTTATAGTTCTGATGCCGTTATTGGGCTATGCCTCATGGCACGGCTATATTGATACCATTGAAACCAAACGGGAACGGGATTACGTATAACCCATTTTGCAACCTCTCCGTTAACTTTAATTACGGGCCGGTGAGTAAACCCGGCCCGTAATCAGTTTTCTTATCGTCGCTGCTAAGGTCTTTAATTCTCTCTATTGGTATTACACCGAGCCGCATTGTTGCTCGCTGACTATCCGCATTTACTTCCCGTGAAAACTTTCAAAAACGCTAAATTTTCATACTTTTTACATTATTTCTGTAATTAAATTACAGTTTAAACCGCCTTCAAGGGCCGTTTTATCGACTTAAGTTGTATAAATTTGTGAATAAAGGCTGTTTTAAGACTAAAAACTTTCAGAAATGACCGTGTTTTTTAGAACTTTTTTATATCCAAAGTGTAATAGATATTCTGAATGGTAATATTCACTTAGAAAATGTCGTTATATAACAGTGGTTTATGTTGTTAATGGGTGATTAACATTATAATTTACGCAATGTTCACCAACCCTATACAATAATAAAACAGTAATTTTCTTTCAGATGGGGCATAAATATAGTGCACCAACGAGAAACGTTCTGCGCCAATCGTTGGGCTGACTCCAAGACACCTTAACCGCTACCAAGCATTTTGTGTCGGAGCATATCAAACAATCTGAGAGGGTATATAAATGACTAAAGTAATTAAATCTACAATCGCTGCTGCTGTATTTGCGGTAATGGGTGTATCAACTGCTGCTGCTGACGTAACTGCTGAAGGCGTTCGTTTTACTGGCGATACTGAATTTGCTGGTTTCTGTAAAGCGGTAGTAAAAGATGACGTGCGTCTGCTGCGTTCTTCTGTATCTCGTAACATTGGTCTGATTGGTGCGAGCCAACGTGAAGTACTGAAAGTCATCAGCGCAAAAGACGGTGTTACTTGTAATGGTGTTTCTCTGGTTGAGTTTTCTCAGTCTCGTGACGCATCAAACGTCTATCAATTCCTGACTGCACGCAGCTAATCGTGCCGGGAATCATTAAACGGGAACCGCAGTGGTCAAAAAACCGAGTTCCCGTTTAACTCCCTCCTAGTGTATATCACAACTATTTCTAAGCTTTAATCCACCGACTTACCTGCGTTTTCGAGCGGAATATCATTTTGCTCACCCGATAACGTAGTTTCAGTAACAACACATAGGCCAACGGTACCAGAAACAAACTGGTTAGCGTGGAAAAGACCAGACCGCCAATAATAGCAATCGCCATGGGCGAGTAGGCCGGTCCATCACCACCAATGCGAGTACTGCCCATTGCCAGCGGCACCAGGCCGAGTACTGTGGTAGAGACTGTCATCAGAATAGGCCGGATCCTTGAGCTACAGCCGTCGACAATCGCCGGGATTAACTCCTCGCCCTCGGCAATCAACTGATTAATCCTATCCACTAACACTATCCCGTTGTTAACCACTATCCCCATTAGAATCAACATCCCTATCATGCCCATTACCGACATGGATGTGCCTGTCACCATAAAGGCCCAGAAAACCCCGGTAATGCTGAATAACAGCGAGGTAATCACGGCGGTGGGTAACAATAACGATTCAAACAGCGCTGCCATCACGATGTAGATCATGCATACCGCCAGCAGCATATTCATCTGCATAACTGCGAAAGCTTCGTCCTGACGACGGAAGCCGCCATCCAGTGTCCAGCTGTAGCCGGAAGGCAAACTGATATACTGCATTGCCGTTTCTATCCGTTCGCGCGCCTGCTCCATGGTTGTGCCATCGAGCAGATTAGCCCCAATCGCTATCGCCGTTTGACGGTAGTAACGGTTAATCTGCGCTAACTGTGGTGTAACGGTAATATCAGCCACCATGTCCAGGGTAATGTTACGCCCGGAATTATTGGCCAAATTCAGGTTTTGCAGCGCACTAAGCGACTCCTGTACAGACTTGCCGTACATCAGTTTAACGTTAACTTCGCCTGCCTCGCCGTAGCGGAAGGTGCGCAGGTTATTTCCGCGCAGCGCGGTTGCCACCAGGCCGGATACTTGCTGCGTAGTCAGGCCCAGCTGATAAGCTTTATCACGGTCGATACGGATTTGCAGTTCCTGACGTTCGCTGCCCACATCGGCGCGAACATCGGTTAAGCCGTCTACATTATCCAGCACATCTACTACGCGATCTGCGATGACTCTGAGTTGATCAGAAGAATCGCCGAGCAGGGTGAGTCTGACACCACCGCCGTTGCCTTCATTCCAGCGGAAAGACGGTTTGGCCCGTACGAACTTCGGCATGCTTTCCAGTATCAGGCGTTTAACTTCGCTGACCGGTACCGGTAAGTCATCCTGTAAGGTGATACCAGACGTTGCCTCACCTGCTTCATAATAGGTATATACCTGTTTAATATAGAAAGCTTCCTGATTGCCATACAAATAAGCCTCCATTTTATCGACCGTTTTTTCGACTTCCTCCAGGGTGTAGTTCTGGCTGATGTGATAGTTAAGCCAAACGCGTGAGCGGTCATCATTGCCTTCATCGTCGTTGGAAATGACGCCCAGGGGAATAGCCGTACTGGCCAGAATCGCTATAGCAATCACAGACGTTTTGCCCTGATTATGCATGGCCCAGCTTAATATCCGGCGATAACGGCTGATATAACCGGCCGGTTTGGCATGATGAGCTGCCGGGGGCTTAACCTTTGAGGCCAGCAGCGGGATCAGCGTTTGTGCTATTAATAATGACGCAAACAGCGAGATACAAATGGCAATGGCCACGTGCTCCAGAAAAACGGTGACATCAATTTTTACGCCCACAATATTGGGTAAAAAGACGATGGCCGTGGTAGTGGTACCGGCAATTACCGCCAGACTCACCTTACCAACCCCTAACCGGGTGGCCTGTTCGGCGTCGCTATGGGTGGCCCGTTGCTGGAAAATACTTTCAGTGATCACCACCGCATTATCCACCAGCATACCCACAGCCAGCATTAATCCCATTAAAGACAGAATATTCAGTGAGTAACCAAGCAAATACATCACGCCCAGGGTAATGCAGATGGAGAAGGGCACCGATAATACGACCAGCAGTGTGGTAGTGAGCTGCCGGAGGAACAAGTACAGCACCACAATCGACAGCAGCGCACCGTACAAGCCGGCCTCCACCAGGTTTGATAACGACGAGGTAACACTTTCTGCCACGTCATCCATCACGTATAAATTTATGCCATTAAACGCCGGGTCCTGTTTGGTTTTTTCAACCACGGCCATAACCTGCTCACTCACTTCTACCAGGTTACTGCCTGACTCGCGGAAAATATTCAGGCCAACCGCATAGGCGCGATCGAGGTGGCGGCCATTATTTCGCTCAGGCGTTTCATAGTCGATGGTGGCAATATCCTTAAGCATAATCCCCGGTGCTACATACAACTGCTGGATATCGCGCATGTCCGAGAACTGGCCCTGAGGATTCACAATAAATTTTTGATCGTTGGCAAAAAAATGGCCGGCGGTCATGGAAAAATTGGCCTCACGTAAACGCCTGCCCAGATCATTGGTATCAATATGCAATGAGGTAATGCGCTCGGGGATCAGGCGGATACTGATTTGCTTTTTCTCAACGCCGTACAGTTCAACCCGTGAAACGCCCTGCACCCGCTCAATTTCCCCTTTCAGATTACGGTCGAGCAGATCATAGGCATTCGACAAATCACGCTCGCTGGATACCCGTAACTGAAAAATAGGCATGTCATTGGTATTAAATTTAAAGACCATGACGCGCTCAACGTCGTCGGGCAGTTCGTCACGAATGGCATCGATTTTCTCACGGGCTTCAATGCTTTTGGCTTTGATATTGGCGTCCCAGTCAAATTCCACAAACACTTCAGCGCGATTTTCAAACGAGGCGGCCCGCAGGCGTTTAATGCCCGACATCGTGGCAATAGCCTCTTCAACCGGACGGGTGATCATGCGTTCAATTTCGGCCGGTGTAGCATCGCGATAGGGCACCTGAACGACCATTTGTGGTATATCAATGCCAGGAAACTTCTCCAGCGGTAACAACCGCCCCGCGGCGATGCCGAATATCAGCATGGATAAAAAACACATGCAGATAGTCACCGGTTTACGCAGCGCGAAGCTGGTTAAAGTGGCGCCAGCCTGAGCAAACTTATCCATAGACATTGTCTCCGGCGGTTTGAGAGGCTGCTACTGTAAACTGTTTACGGTCGAACAAAGAGTAGATAACCGGTAACAGGATCAGGGTAAGCAGGGTCGAGAACAGGAGTCCGAAGATCACGGTAATGGCCATTGGCGTGCGCACTTCTGCACCTTCTCCGAAGCCTATTGCCATCGGTAACAGGCCCAGAATGGTCGTCATCGTGGTCATGATGATTGGACGTAAACGGCCGTTGGCAGCGTCAACAATGGCGCTGTGTTTATCCTGACCCTGTTCACGCAGCTGGTTGATGCGATCAATCAGCACAATCGCGTTGTTAACCACAATACCGCACAGCATGATTAACCCTATGAATACCACCACACTGACATTAGTGTTAGTCAGTAGCAGGCCATAGATTGCGCCGGCCACGGCCATTGGAATGGCAAACAAAATAAGCAGGGGGTGGCCCAGGGATTCAAATTGCGAGGCCATTACCAGGTACACCATAAAGATAGCCAGAGCCAGTGCCAGCAATAACGAGTCGAAACTCTGCTGCATGTCTTCACTCTGACCGGCAATGGTTGCGCGCAGTTGTGGTGGCAGGGCGATATCACGGATGATCTGCTCGGCTTCAGCGACACCCTGAGCTAAATCACCGTAGCGAAGATTCGCTTCCAGTAATGCCACGCGCTGCTGACCAACACGGGTAATTTCACTGGGACCGTTACTGACAAAAACTTCGGCTACCGCATGCAGTGGGACCGGCTGCTCTGCACCCGGGTTAATGATGATTTGACTGATATCGTCAATTTGGTCGCGCTGGGTATCGGCGGTACGCACCAGAATGTCTACCTTGCGGTCGCGCATGCTGTATTGCGTTGCCACCTCACCGCCAATTTGCGCAGCAACCAGTTTGGCGGCCGTAGAGGCATCCAGGTCTAAGCGGGCCAGAGCAGCATGATTAAAGTTAATTTTCAGCTCCGGGTTGCCTACGCGCAGACTGCTGGTAACGTCGGCAAAACGGTTACTGCTTTCCAATGCCCGTTTAAGTGTGTCGGCGCTGCGTTGGAGCAGGACTAAATCATACCCCTGCAGCTCAATCTGAATCGGGGCGGCAAAAGTAAAGAGCTCGGGATAGCCAAATTTGCTCTGTACACCAGCCTGCTTAGCCAGATAGGCGCGTAACGACTCTTTAACACTGGCTTCATCTGCTTCGCTGGCGTCTTTATTGAGTACAACGTTTAATTTACCCCAGTGATCGCCGCCCTGTGAGGGCGCAGCACTGATCAGACTGCCGGTACCGGCCAGTGAATAGGTGCGGTTCACATTAGGTAACGATTCGGTATACACCGCCAGGCGGGTTAACAGGTTATCGGTTTGTTCTACCCGTGAGCCTGCTGGCAGGGTAACTTCGATAAAAAACTCCCCTTGTGACATCCGCGGGATCAATTCCATACCCAGACGTGGGATCAGCATGAAAGCAAAAGCGGTGAGGGCAACGGCACAGCCTAAAACCAGCCAGCGGGCCCTCAGGGCACCTTTCAGGCTCACATTATAGAGTTTTTCCAGGCCGCCAAAAGCGAGGCTAAACAAGCCGGTCAGCGGTTTAAACAGGAACGACAGAGCGGTACTGACTGCGCGCCATACAGTAATAACAACAGTTGTGATCAGCATAGGGATAATACCGAATACCAGTTTCACCAGCATCCGCAGCGGCCAGGTAATGTAAAAGACCACTTTGCGCCAGCCCTCAGGGCGCACCGTTGGCGTGGACTCAAGCGCAGATTGCTGGGCAAAATTGTCCTCACGATGGGCCTTGGCCGCCAGCGCGGGAATAACAGTGAGCGCTACAATCAAAGAGGCAATTAAGGCAAACGACACGGTCATAGCCTGATCGCTGAAGAGCTGACCGGCAATGCCCTCAACAAAAATCAGCGGAACAAATACCGCCAGGGTCGTTAGTGTAGAGGCCAGAATCGCACTGGATACCTCTTTGGTTCCTTCGGTAGCGGCGGTTGCGGCACTAACCAGCCCCTTACCGCGTTGTTTGTGCTTGTCGATATTTTCCAGCACCACAATGCTGTTATCCACCAGCAGGCCTACTGCCAGCGCAATACCGCCAAGGCTCATAATATTGAGGCTAATGTCGTTACCGTACATCAGGTTAAACGTGGCGATAACCGAGAGGGGAATCGATACCGAGATGATCAGGGTTGGCCAGAAATCCTTGAGGAACAGATAGAGAATAATCATGGCCAGAATGCCACCAATGACCGCTGAAGATTTTACATCTTCGATGGCCTGTTTAATAAATTCACTCTGATCGTAGACTTTATCGAGGGCATAATCTGAAGGCAGTTGGTTTTGAATGCGCACAAGGGCAATGCTTACCTGACGCGCCACATCCACTGAATTCGCATCGCCTTCTTTATAGATAGCGATTTCAGCGCCTTCCTTACCGTTAAAGCGACTAATGGCATCCCGTTCTTTGTAGGTATTCTCTATGGTGGCTACATCGCGCAAGCGAATAGACTTGCCGTTGCGGTTGGCAATATACAGCTCACCAATTTCGTTGAGGTCGGTAAACTGGTTGAGCGTGCGGACTAAAAACGCCTGATTACCGTTGTCGATGCGTCCGCCTGCGGTGTTGAGGTTTTCCTCTTTGAGGCGGGAAATAATGCTGTTAATGCTGATGTTTAACTGGCTCACCCGGCGCTGATCCACCAGAACCTGTATTTCATTTTCCAGCGCGCCGCCAATTTTTACCGAGGCAACCCCTTCAATAGACTCCAACTGGCGTTTGATTTGCTCATCGGCATAAATACGTAATGACTTCATGGCCTCAACCGACGGTTCCGGCGTACTGAAGCTTAAACCATAGCGCAGGATAGGGTCGAGACTGGGGTTAAAACGCAATAACCGTGGCTTATCCACATCCAGGGGGAGTTGCAGAATATCCAGCTTTTCGCGCACTTCCAGGCTGGCGAAATCCATGGCGGTGCCCCAGGCAAACTCCAGCACCACATCAGACTGACCCGGGCGAGAGATAGATTTTACAGTGCGAACCCCTTTTACCGTACCGATGGTTTCTTCAATGGGTTTAGACACCAGTTGTTCTACTTCAGCCGGCGCCGCGCCGGTATAGTCGGTGCGAATGGTCAGAGTGGGGTAAGCCAGTTCCGGTAATAAATTTACCGACAAGCGGCCTAAAGACACCATACCAAACAACAGCACGGCGAGCGTAAACATGGCAATCGCGACGGGGCGCTTTACCGCAATATCAACAAGTTGCATAACAATCTCCTGGCGGCTATCAGCTGTTTACAATTTCAACTGGTGACGCATCCTTAAGATTGTGATGCCCTACGGTAACAACGGTTTCTGAGCCTGACAGGCCATTGGTAATTTCAATGAATTCACCGTTTTCAAAACCGGTGGTTACATCAAGTTTTTTCGCAACGCCTTCTTCTACCACAAATACACTGGTTTTATCGTCGATGGTGAGCAGCGCTTTACGTGGTAACAACGTTGCATTGGCATGGGTTGCGTAATCAATAGCCACTTCTGAGAACATACCGGCTTTAAGGCGACCGTCGGTGTTAGGCACGGTCAGGGTAACTTTAAATGTCCCGGTGGTTGCATCGACAACCGGGCTGATCCGCTCAACATAACCGGTCACGGTGTCATTGCCCAGTGCAGCAATTTTCAGGCTGGCATTTTGTTTGGACTGAATGGACGCCATTTCACTTTCAGGTAAGTAAACAATCCCCTGTAACGCTTTTTGCTGAACAATATGGAACATTCTTTCGCGCTGGAAAGATTCGGTAAGGTTACCGACTTTGGCATTTCGCTCGGCAATAAAGCCGCTGATGGGGGCGGTGATAGTGGTTTCTTTTAAATCCAGTTCTGCCAGCGCCAGTACCGCTTTTCCTGCTTCATACTGGGCGGTGAGCTTATCAAAGGTATCGTCACTCACCAGTTTACTGGAGTACACCTTTTTAATTTTGCTTAATTCTTTTTCAATACCAGTCAGGTCGGCACGGGCTTTACTAAGATTCAGCTCGTAGCGCTTCTTATCGAGCTGGGCCAGGACCTGGCCTTTTTCTACATAGTCGCCTTCTTCAACGAAAATGTGCTCCACAATGCCAGACGCACGGGCCACAACAAAGGCTTCTTCTTTAGCTTCTAAAATTGCGGTGGTCTGGTAGCTCGATGAGATATTTCCCATCGTGACAGGCGAGGCTTCTACCGGAATGCTGACAACCACTTCTTCTTTTTGCTCAGCTTTACTGTCGGTAGCCTCAGCATTGATACAACCGGTTAATGTGACGCTGCTCGCCAGCAGGCCGGCGATGAGTAAGGAGCTAATGTTACGGTGGGTTTTTACGTGTTCCATGGTTTTACCTTGAAAGTATATAGTTATATACGCCTGACAGCATTCACTGTGCCAGATTGTTAAGTTAATTATAAATCCCCATAAAACAATAAATTAGCGAGCAGTTGTATCTTTGTGTAAGGAATTGTATCAATTTGAAGTGGTGGTAACGGCTAACTTTTAAGTTAACTGCTTACTTGTTGAGTGTTTTGGCTACTTTTGTGTGTATTAGTAGCCAAAAAGCCCGATTCAGGCTGAAAAAATGCAGAAAAACCGAATCAACGCGCGACAATTGTTGCTGGGACTGTAACAATTGTGGCCTTAGGCGTTACCACGGTTTTTACTACAGCGTTTTCGGATAATTCATGTCAGCACCGGTTAAATTAGTCAGCTTTTCCATTGCCTGCATCTGCATTCTATTGGCACTCAATTTTGGTATTCGCTCCTCCATGGGGTTTTTTATGGAGCCGGTCTCCACCGAATTTGGTTATGGCCGGGAAGTCTTTGCTTTCGCGCTTGCCCTGCAAAACCTTTGGTGGGGGCTGTCGCAACCTGTGGCTGGCGCTATCGCAGATAAATACGGCACAGGCAGAACCGTTGTAGTGGGAGCCTGCCTGTATGCGGCGGGCCTGGTCGTTACGGCGACCACCGATACGGTTGCCGGGCTCAATACTGGCGCAGGTTTGCTTATGGGCATGGGGATCGCTGCAACCGGGTTTGGCGTGGTACTGCCAGCCATGGCGCGCATGGTCTCTGTTGAAAAACGGGCTTTTGCGTTAGGGTTGGGCAGTGCCGCCGGATCAGCCGGTCAATTATTGGTGGTGCCGGTTGCACAGGAATTTATTCTGAGTTTTGGCTGGGTCAATGCGTTGTTATTACTGGCCGGCTGTTCCTTGTTAATGGCGGTTTTAGCTGGCAATTTTCGCCATTCCAGTGCCGCACAACTGGCCGTTAACAAAGACAGTACCCGACAAACCATGCTGGAGGCGCTCAAAGAAGCCTGTGGTTACTGGCATTACTGGTTAATTGTGGTGGGCTTTTTTGTTTGCGGTTTTCAATTGGCATTTATTACGGTGCATATGCCGGCCTTTTTAAGCGATCGCGGATTTTCTGCCGAAACCGCCGTGGTGAGTTTGTCGCTTATCGGCTTGTTCAATATTTTTGGTTGTTTACTGTCCGGCTCCTGGTCGGGGAAGTACTCGAAGAAGAATCTGCTTACCCTTATTTACGCCCTGCGAGCCATTGCTATTGCCGCCTTTATGCTGTTTGAAATGAGTGAAATGTCGGTCTATCTGTTTTCGATTGTTACCGGCTTACTCTGGCTGGCTACGGTACCACCAACCTCGGGACTGGTGGCGCAGCTGTTTGGTTTGCCCTACATGGGGCTGCTTTATGGGATCGTGTTCCTGAGCCACCAGTTAGGCTCATTCAGCGGTGTGTGGCTAGGCGGGTATCTGTACGACCTTACCGGGTCTTACGATGTCGTGTGGTGGAGTGCCTGTTCGATTGCGCTGGTAACCGCAGTAGTGCACGTGTTTATTGATGAGCGACCCGTACCGAGAATTCGTCAGCAATCGCTGGTAGCAGGCTAACGGGGCCGTTGCGCTTGCACTGTCCCGTTAGCCGCGGGACTAATCAACAATACTGAAGCTGGTGGTGATTTCCACATTGCCTTTTAACATCAGCATTACCGAGCAGTATTTCTCCGCCGACAGTGACACCGCGCGGTCAACGTCTTTTTCTTTTAAGTTGTCACCGCTTACGGTGTAATGCGCGTGGATCTTAGTGAACACACGCGGAGGCTCTGCAGCGCGCTCTGCGTCGAGTTCACACTGACAGTCATGAATGGTCAGACGGCGTTTTTTAAGGATATCCACTACGTCGATACTGGAGCAGGCACCCACGGCCAGCAGGACCGTTTCCATAGGTGACAGGGTTTCACCGTTGCCGTCGAGGGTTTGACTAAATCCGCTGTCGGTTTTACCAGAGAAGGTAAGGGCTTGTTGCCAACTGACTGTCGCTTTCATTGTTATTATTCCACCAGGGTGATTTTTTGTTTATCCAGTTTAATTTTATGTTGTTTATACAGGGCACCTAAGGCGCGCTTATAAGCCGCTTTACTCACGTTAAAGTGGGCGTAAATTTCTTCCGGCGGGCTTTTGTCGGTTAACGTAGAAAACCCCCCGTGTGCCTCAAGATCGTCAAGTATGGCTTGTTGTAATGCATCCCGTCCGCTGGCATTCACCTGCTGCAGGGCCACATCAATTTTGCCATCTTCCCGAATCTGCTTAATGTAACCAGTGGTTTCATCGCCAACGCGTAAAGTTTTAAACGCATCACTACTAAACACCAGTCCCAGATGGGTTTGGTTGATGACCACTTTATAGCCTAAGTCAGTCTGGCCGCAGACGATCAGGTCGACTTCCTGTCCGGGACTGAAGTAAACGCCGTTTTCGCTTAAAAAGGGATGCAGTTTAGTGGTGCCTAATAAGCGGCTGGTAGCCTCATCAAAGTACAGGTAAACCGGGTAAAGCATGCCCTGATTAACCGGCATCGCCTGGTTCTGGCGGGGGACCATTAAGTCACGCGGCAGACCCCAGTCAAAAAAAGCGGCGAAGTCGGTAACGCCGACTGCCTTGAGCACTTTTACCTGACCGGTGGTGATTTTGGGAGTGGCCAGGCTGGCCGCCAGCTGTCCGTTTTCGCCGGTATAGACCATGGCCTGTACTTCGCTGTCGACCGCCAGAGGCTGGTCTGTTTCTTCGGATAAAACAATACTGCGGTCATCCTCAGAGTGGGACAACTGATAACCAAAAGGAAACTCTCCAACCACTTTAAGCGGGTTAATCTGACCAATTTTTAGCATGGGGACTGACTTTTAAAATAAAACAAGTAACATGATAACCGATATGTCACGAAGAACTAACCGCTTATGATGTTAAATTGCGATTTAGGCGAAAGTTATGGCGCCTGGACAATGCCAGTTGATGAACAAATCATGGTTCATATCGATATGGCCAATATTGCCTGTGGTTTTCACGCCGGCGATCCGCTGACCCTGCAAAAAGCCATTGGACTGGCTATTGGGCACAATGTGGCCATTGGTGCACACCCCAGTTATCCCGATTTGGCGGGGTTTGGCCGACGTAGTCTGGCCATGGGAGATGATGAGCTGATTGCCTGTCTGCATTATCAGATTGCCGCCCTCGACGGCATGGCTAAAGCGCAGGGCGGGGAAGTGGAATACATTAAACCCCACGGTGCGCTGTATAATGATTTAATGCAGAAGCCGGCACTAAGACGCACCGTTATGCAAGCCGTTGCAAGCTGTTCGGTAACGAATGCACCGCTGATGATTCAGGCCCATCCCGACCATCAGCAGTTGAGCCGTGAAGCCGCAGAGTTTGGTCTGGTATTACTGTTTGAAGCCTTTGCCGACCGCAAATACACTCCGGAGGGTTATCTGATGTCGCGCAAGGAATCCGGTGCAGTGTTAAATGAAGAACAAGCCTATGAGCAGGCCACCCGGCTGATGGACGAAGGAATTATTATTGCCAGCGATTACAGTGTGCTGAGCATGCCGGTAGATACTTTGTGTGTGCATGGTGACTCCCCCGGAGCTGTGGCCATGGCCGAGTCGTTAAGGGTGGCTCTGACCAAGCGTAAGCTGACCAATGTCAGACCGGGAGCCGATGCCTGATATGCAACCTTTCGCAGCGATTCGGGCCATTGAGTTTGCCGGGGAGGATGGATTGATTTTCTACACCACCGGCGCCACACTGGCGGCGCAGAATCAGGCGGTGAAGTCATTACACCATGCAATCACAGCCCGTCGTCCGGACTGGCTTAGCGAGCTTGTCCCTGCTTACGATAGTCTGATGCTGGTGTTTGATATGACACAGGTCGACTACCATGCGGTTTATCAGTTTGTCTCTCACCTGCCAACAGCTTCAGGTACGCACAGCGCTGAGGCCAGGTTACACCGTTTACCTGTGTGGTACGGCGCGCCGGATGCCAACGATCTGGCGCTGGTGAGCGAAGTCACCGGGTTAAGCCACGAAGACATCATTTCCCGTCATCAACAAACGCCCTACAACGTTTATGCAGTAGGGTTTGCGCCAGGCTTTGCCTACCTGGGGGAGTTAGACGCCGAACTGGCCACGCCACGTTTGGCGAATCCTCGTAAAGCGGTACCCAAAGGCGCAGTAGCCATTGCCGATCGGCAAACTGCCGTATATCCGGACGTATCGCCCGGAGGCTGGCATTTGCTGGGCCTGTGTCCGGTGCCGTTATATCAGCCTGATGCAAGTGAACCTACGTTAATACAGGCTGGTGATAAGGTTACCTTTTATGCCATTAACGAAGATGAGTATTATGCGCTGGTGCAACAGGCCGGAGCGTCGCACTAATGGCTATACGGATTACCGGTATCGACTTAGCGGCTTATCCGGTGGATGGCGGGCGAAAAGGTCAGCTCCATCAGGGATTTTGTCAGTCCGGCCCCTTGGATCCTTACGCCTTTACTGTGGCTAATTTATTGTGCGGGCAGAGAAGCGCCACGGCCATTGAGTTTATGGGCGGGCTACGGGTGGAATTTACCGCACCGGCGGTGGTGAGTGTGACTGGCGCGACAGCAGAGATCAGCCTGGATAATCAACATCAGCCATGCTGGCAAACCCTGCATGTTAAAGCTGGTCAGCATCTTAGCGTTACGCCTGCTCGCCCTGGTAGCAAGCATTATCTGGCTATTCAGGGAGGTTTTGACTTTCCGCAGGTGATAAACAGTGCAAGCCTGGTGAAACGTGAAAAGCTGGGCGGTCTGCACAATGATGGCCAGCCGCTTAACGTGCACGATGAGGTACAAAGCCTGGCTGTAACGTCGCGATTTCACCTTCCGCCAGCGTTACCTCAGCCATTGATCCCCGATTACTCGTCTGCCGTGCGGGTAGGCCTGGTGCCTGGCTATCAGCATGACTGGCTCGACAGCCTGCAATGGCAGCGATTATTCAACAGTGAATATACGGTAACTCCCCAGATTGACCGAATGGGCTGCCGCCTAAGTGGCCCGGCTATCGAGCTGCCCTCCAGGGCGCTTTATTCAGAAGCCATTGCACTGGGGGCAATGCAAATCCCGCCTGATGGACAGCCTATTGTGATGATGGCCGATCGGCAAACCCTGGGCGGTTATCCCAAAGCCGGGACTATTGCGCGATGTGATCTGAATCATTTCGCACAGGGCATTCCTGGTGATAAGATAACTTTTTATCAACTCGACGCCGATGATGCCAGGGCTAAATGGTTGCTACAATTAGCGGCTATCGAGCGCTGGTTATCCCTTTAGGTCTTGCAGGACCTGGCGTTTTTTCAACGAGACTCTCATGACCATAGCATATTTAAACGGCGAGTTTGTGCCGTTGGAACAAGCCCGTATTTCACCGTTGGATCGCGGTTTTCTTTTTGGTGACGGCATTTATGAAGTGATCCCAAGCTATGCGGGCAAAATGGTTGGATTTAGCCAGCATATGGCACGATTCACCAAAGGACTGGCTGCCATCGAGATTGATTACAAGATAAATAAGGATGAATGGCAGGATGTGGTACAACGTCTGATAGACGAAAACCGCGAGACTCTGGGTGACAATATCGGGGTATATCTGCATATTAGTCGCGGCGCAGATACCCGCCGTTATCATGCTTATCCGGAAGGCGTTACCCCTACGGTGTTTGGCTTTGCATTTGCGTTATCGGCACCGGTGAAAGCTGATCGGCACGCACATCCTGGCGCCAGTGTCTCGCTGGCTGAAGATTTGCGCTGGGAACGGTGTCACATTAAATCGACGGCGCTGCTCGGTAATGTCATGCATTTCCAGCAAAGTGTTAAAGAAGGTAATGCAGAAACCTTGCTGTACAACCATCAGGGCGAGATCACCGAAGCAAGCAGCAGTAATGTGTTTATTGTTAAAGACGGCGAGGCGGCAACCCCACCGCTGGATAATCAGTTATTGCCGGGGATTACGCGGATGCTGGTACTCGAATGTCTCAGGCTGGCGGGGATAAAAGTATCAGAGAAAGTGATTACCCTGGGCGAATTATTGTCGGCAGACGAAGTGTGGATCACCAGTTCCGGAAAAGAGATCCTGCCCATCGTGAAAGTCGGTGATAACCAGATTGGCGACGGCAAGGTGGGCGAAATCTGGGAAAAAGTGTTTGCCCTTTACAGCGAACAGAAGTTCGTTTTGTAGCAGGTCGCTTTTAATCCCAAATAAAAAAGGAGTCGTCAGACTCCTTTTTTGTATTAATCGAGGTTTTCACAGTTTTCGTCGGTACATTCACCGTAAAGATACAAACTGTGGTGGGTCAGTTTCATCTTGTTGTCTTTGGCAATTTGTTCCTGACGCTGTTCAATCAGGTCATCCTCAAACTCGATAACCTTGCCACATTTTAAGCACACTAAGTGGTCGTGATGCTCTTTGTGGCTGATTTCAAATACCGATTTGCCGCCTTCAAAATGATGGCGATTTAAAATGCCGGCATCGTCAAACTGGTTGAGTACCCGGTACACGGTAGCCAGACCAATCTCTTCACCATGTTCGATCAAAATCTTATACACGTCTTCTGCACTGATGTGTTGATTTTTTGGCTCTTGCAATATTTGCAGGATTTTTAATCTAGGCAAGGTAACTTTGAGGCCGGCTTTCTTTAATTCTTTATTTTGGTCCATTGGGTGCCTACATCTGGGATGCGAATTTCAGGCTATTATAGGTAAGTTGAGCAGATTTGAAAGCCTAACGAGGCATAGAAAATGGCGATTTCTATAAATAATGTCTATTTTTGCCTTAAACGTATAGGGTATACACTATGTTTTAAATAATGTGAATGAGATGTGCTGATTTTAACGTTCGCACTGCAGGGGCTCTCAGGAGCGCCTTTAACTCATCGATTTAGGGCTGGAGCGCGGAAATTTTCAACTTAAGTCTTCTTATGTTGAGGCCGATTAAACGGTATGTTGTCGCCGACAGTCATTAACCCCTTCGCTGCTATACTTAGTACAGCGTTGCAAACAGGAATATCAATGCCCATAACAGTCGTTAATAAAATCATCTTGGGTTTCGCTTCCTTCGGTTGTTTATTGTTAATCACCAGCATCCTTTCATACTGGGGGTTGTCAGGTATTCAATCGTCTGCCGAAGACGTCATTGAAGAGAAGATGCCCGTACAAACTCTGATGAACGAGGTTAATACACAAATACTGACACTGGCCACGATTACCGCAAACGGCTATCACGTGAGTTCTTTACCAGCGCTGCAAAGCAGCAAATCACAATTTGAAACCCGTTCTGAAACCTTTGTCAGCCGCCTTGATGACCTGGCGCTGCAACGGAGCGATGACAAGCAGGCGAGTGAGGCAATCGCCGCCAGTAAACGCTATATAGAACAGAGCCATGGCATGTATCAGGCGCTGCAGCAACAGCTCGTATTTGA
>NZ_CAJXQY010000004.1 GCF_913058315.1 uncultured Alteromonas sp.
GCCAGCCTGTTCAGGCGATCCCGGATAAGCACTACGTGCTTTCCGGGATGACGGAGTAAAAGCTATCTTGGCTGAGCCAGCCTGTTCGGGAGATCCCGGATAAGCACAGTGTGCTTTCCGGGATGACGGAGTAAAAGCTATCTTGGCTGAGCCAGCCTGTTCAGGTGATCCCGGATAAGCACTACGTGCTTTCCGGGATGACGGAGTAAAATCTATCTTGGCTGAGCCAGCCTGTTCAGGTGATCCCGGATAAGCACTGCGTGCTTTCCGGGATGACGGAATAGTGCATACCGGCTCAAGGCCGGTATTACGTTGAGGTGTTGACCGATATAACGATGATGGCTTGGCAACTGTTAAGTTGAAGTGTTAAAACCCACCTAACGTGGGTATTTAGCCGCTTCATTTTTACCCGGCAGTGAGGCTTTGATGAAGTCGCGAATATCGTTGTTAGCCGACTCCAGGTCCTCGTGACGCAAGTACATCATGTGGCCGCTGCGGTAACCTTTAAAACTCAGGCGATCTTTCATTTTACCGCTCGCATCCAGTTGCCACAGAGTGTATTTGGCATCAAAGTAGTTCGTTGCACCGTCATAGTAACCTGACTGGATCATCACATTCAGATAGGGGTTAGCCGCCATGGCCAGGCGCAGGTTTTCGCCGGTTTTATCGTTACTGCGATCCCACGGGTGAACCGGGCCGAACATGTTGTATTTTATATCGGTTTTATAATTAAGGACTTCTCGCAGATAGTAATTCAGCGCTGGCGTGAATGAATGCAGCCAGGAGGTTAATTCGGCGTTGTAATCCGGGCGACTGCCGCTATCTTTACCATCAATGCCCAGGTATCGGCTATCCAGCCGACCTACGGTCTTCCCTTCTTCCCGGAGCAGTTCTTTCCAATAATACCAGGTACTGACATCCAGATTATTCTGCGCAACGGCTTGTTCCGATAACCCCGAGTAAGCGGCTACCTGTTTTACGATCTTTTGTTTTTCGGCGTCGCTGATAAAGCCGCCACGGGCCACTGCTGGCAGTAACTCGTTCAGCGCAAAGGCTTCAACCTGAGGCAGGAATTCCTCCAGCGCCATATTCTGGTACTCCGGCGCCAGCAATTTATGGTGCCAGGCGGTCGCGGCGAAATAAGGTAACCGGTTGGCTACTTCTACCGGCCCGTCGCGCTTGATCCCCAGGTCTGTTGGCGATACCAGAATAACGCCATTGAGATACATCCACTGACTGTTTTGCAACGCCAGAGCGAGCCCTGAAACCCGGGTGGTTCCGTAGCTTTCGCCAATCAGATACTTAGGCGAACGCCAGCGGTTATTGCGGGTAACAAAGGTATTCAGCCATTCTGCCAGATATTTCACATCGGCATTTACACCAAAGAACATGTCTTTTTGCGCGTCTTTAGACGGTAGTTCACCCTCTTCGTTTTTTAATACCCGGCTGTAGCCTGTGTTGACCGGATTAACATACACAATGTCGGCCACATCCAGAATAGAGTAAGGATTAGTTTTTACGCCATAAGGCTGTAACGGGTAACCCTCGTCATCGATATTCAGGATAACCGGTCCGGTATAAGCAATATGCATCCATACCGACGCGGAGCCAGGCCCGCCATTAAAGCTGATGACCAGCGGGCGCGTGCTGTCGTCTTTGATATCACTGCGTTTGTAATAGGTGTAATGCAAGGTAGCAACGGCATCGCCTGCATCATTCCAGACCGGCTGGGTACCAGTCGTGGCGGTGTAATTTAACCGGTCACCGTTAATCGTGGTTTTGTGCTCAGTGACCACGGTGCTGTCGGGCTCGATACTACGGCCGTAGTCTTCAGCCAGACCTGGCCTGGATGCAAGTAATGTAACCCCCACGGTCAGCAGGAGAAATGATTTAAATAGTGTCATTAGCGCTCTCTTTTTATTGTAATCACGCTTATCATAATGGCACAAAACGCGCGTGAGTTTGAATACTACAAAGCCTGACGGCTGTAAACCAGCGACATCTGGCAGTTGCAGGCTAAAACAAAAAGAGAATGGGGAGGGTGATACGAGCCAACTCCCGTATCACCGCAGGCAGTTAAAGATTGTATTGCGTTTCGAGCTGTGTCACCCGGGCTTTGGCATCGGCAGATTCAAACATACGATCGGCCAGACGACGCTTTGCCAACGGTTTTAAATCCATCTTCAGCAGTAACTCAACGTAGTTAAGGTAAATCTCCTCGCTACGTACCTCTTCCGACATCACACTGTCGTAGATCCCTTTGGCCTCTTCGGTTTCACCCTTATCGATTAACACCTGGGCCAGGGTATCGGCAATTTCCGGTGCCTTTGGTACTACCGCAAGTGCTTGCCGGGCATGCTCTTCGGCTTCATCCAGCATTCCTTCCTGATGTTCAAGATAGGCCAGATTATTTAAGGCAATGGCATTTTCCGGCTGCTTTTCAGCAAGCTGGCGATACACTTCGACGGCTTTACCGCGATCGCGCTGGATCAGGCGCTCTGCATACAACAGCATGGCCTGAGTATTGTTCGGATTGTTTTCTCTGAACGCAGTGACCAGCGCAAAAGCCTCATCAGACTGGCCAGCCATTTCGTGTGCGGCCATGGCCAACAGCAAGTTACGGGTGTTGGGTATTGCCTCATAAGCGGCTAACGCGTTAGGGATAGCGCCAGTCGGGTTATCCCGGTAAAGTTGTAAGCGCGCTCTGATGCCTCTGACATAAGGCAGCGACTGCTCCTGCTCCGACAGCTGACTGAGGATGGCTTCCGTTTGTGGAATTTGCCTCAACATGGCATGGAAATGCGCCTTAACGATTTCAATCTGACGGTCGGGGCGCTTTTCCAGAAAACCACTCATCAACTCTACGCCTGCCTGGAAGCGGCTTTGCAAATCCAGGATCATCGCCAAGCCAAGCACAGCAGTTTTGTGATTTGGCTGTTCGGTCAGCCAGGTATCGTAATGCGCTTTCGCCTCGTTGATCCGAGAACCGGCCAGCAACAATCGCCCTTTGGTATCCCAAAATAAACTCGGGGTATCTTCATTAACCGCTACCTGCTGGATCAGCTTAATGCCGTCATCGATTCTCTTTTCAGCCAGGTACACTCTGGCCAGCAAGATTTTTGGCACCGCGGCATCCGGGTGACGGGCAACAACTTCCTGCAGGTAATTAACCGCTTCGTTGGCTTTACCCATTTGCTTTTGCACTATGTACAGCAGCGCCAGTGATGCCTGATCGGTGGCATCGATGTTAAGCGCCTCTTTGATTGCCTCCAGTGCCTGCTGAGGTTGTTCCTGCAACATGGCAAGTGACACCCGCTGTACTTTTGCTTTAAGGCTCTTATTGTCCAGCGCCTCGGCTTTGGCAATAGCGGCTTCAGCGGCTTCGAAGTTTTGTTGAGCGATATAAACCTGCCCCTTCACCAGCCAGGGGCCGGCATTCTGAGGTTCGGCTTTTTGCCAGTTTTCAGCAACTTCCAATGCTTTGTCGAACTGACGGGTGGTAATGTAGGCGTTAGCCAGGGTCTGTTGCCCGACCGTCAGTTCCGGCGCACGTTCTACCGCGGCTTCCAGGTTTACCAGGCCTTCAGCATCATTCATCGACAGCTGTAGTACGCCTATGCGGGTTAAATCTTCAGCCGTGGTGGCTATCGGCACCGACTTTTCAATCATCGCTCTGGCATCCACCACATTACCGCTTTGCAGTAACTGATAACCGGCTTTTGAAAACAACATCGCATCGTTATCGGCTTCACCGTCTACTCTGGACAGAATATCGGTGGCTTCCTCGCTTTTCCCCTGTTGCAGTAAACTGTTTGCCAGCATTCGAAGTGCCGCATGTGAGGGCGGTAAATCTGAGGCAATCATCGACAGGTGGCGGGTGGTGGCCGCGTAATCGTTTAACTGATAAGCACTGAATCCGGCTAACAGCCGGGCTAAAGGATCGTTGCGGCCATTTTGAATGGCGGTTTCAAGGTGCTTGAGAGCTGCGCTGAAATTATCATTTCGAACTTCAATAACGCCTTTAAACTGATTCAGTAAGGGGTGGTTAGCGCTTTTTCCCAGCAGTTCATCAACCAATGGACTGGCGTCTTCAAAGCGCTTGGCATCCATCAGGATGGCGGTCAGGATAAATTTGGTTTCAGTGTCATCCGGCGCCACATCCAGATACGCATCGTAGGCTGTTACCGCGGCATCGAGATTTCTCAGATACATATTCAAACGTGCTTGTTGCATCAACACGTCTTTATTCATTGGCGCCTGCTGATGCAGGGTATTGATGGCCTGTAATGAGCCTTCATAATCTTCATCCAGCACCTTACCCAGTGCCAGAGATAGCCCTTTGTACACACTCGATGTATCTATTTTTGCAATATCTTCCAGCAGGACTCTGGCTTCTTTGTTCTTTTCCAGTCGCAGCAGGGCTTCAAGCTTGTAGTAAGTTACTTCGGCCCGTTTTACCGGGGTTAAACCGTCGACATTGTGGTTGATTTCAGACAACGCAACTTCCGAGTTGGTTTCCTGATAGGCCCGGGTGATTAGTGGCAAAACTTCGCTCACTTCATAACCGAGGTCCAATGCCCGGTTGAGTTCTTTTTCGGCGGCCGCAAAGTCTTTTTGTTGGAGATAGAGCTGGCCAAGTTCAAACCGTGCGTCTGGATCCTTGGGATCTTTTTGAATGGCGCTCTTATACTCGATAATGGCCGACTGACTGTCTTTTGCTTCAACAAACTGGCGCGCTGCGAGCATGTGTTCTTCACTGGTTTTCTGACCGCAGCCGGTCAGTGAGAGGCTGGCAATACCCAGCAGTACAGCGCCCAACACGGCATTACGATTAAACGACTTTCTTTTCATAAAGCTTACCTTGCAATTGATTCTCAGACTTTCCATATTGTTACAGCACTAATACCAATCAGACGTGGTATCCATACTACTATTGGCCTATAATAGTGTTTTAATAATCAGCTGGCTTTCTGCTATGCCCCATCCGAGTTATTCAGGATCCGTAATTTAATGACCACAAATGTCGAACTGACCTTCACAGACCTTAATCTTCCGCAGCCTATCTTACAAGCCTTAGAGAAAGTTGGCTACGAGAAACCGTCGCCAATTCAGGCGGAAAGTATTCCGTTATTACTGGACGGACACGATCTGTTAGGTCAGGCACAAACCGGTACCGGTAAAACGGCAGCATTTGCTCTGCCAATGCTGGCCAACCTAGATGTCGAAGCCAATTATCCGCAGTTACTGGTATTGGCACCAACCCGCGAGCTTGCAATTCAGGTTGCCGAAGCCTTCCAGGCTTACGCCAGTTTCTCTAAAAAAATTCGGGTACTGCCAGTCTACGGTGGTCAGTCTTACGATAATCAAATCCGTCAGTTAAAGCGCGGCGTTCAGGTAATTGTTGGAACCCCAGGGCGGGTAATCGATCACATTAAACGTGGCACACTGAAACTCGATCAGCTCAAATTCCTGGTCCTTGACGAAGCCGACGAAATGTTACGTATGGGCTTTATAGATGACGTAGAACTTATTCTAAGCCATGCACCGGCAGAGCGTCAGACCGCGCTGTTCTCTGCTACCATGCCGGGGCCGATCAAGAAGATAACTGAACGTTATTTAAAAAATCCCAAGCATGTCAAAATTGCGTCAAAGGTCAGTACCGCGAGTACTATCCGTCAACGTTACTGTCAGGTAGCCGGGCACCACAAACTTGAAGCGCTTACCCGCATCATGGAAGTTGAGCCTTTTGACGGGGTGATTATTTTTGTGCGCACCAAAACTGCCACGCTGGAATTATCCGAAAAACTGGCGGCCAGAGGCTATGATGTTGAGCCGTTAAATGGTGACATTCCCCAGAATGCCCGGGAGCGCACCGTTGACCGTCTGAAACAGGGTAAAATTGATATTCTGGTAGCTACCGACGTGGTTGCCCGTGGTCTGGACGTTGAGCGTGTTAGCCATGTTATTAACTTCGACGTGCCTTACGATACGGAAAGTTACGTCCACCGTATTGGCCGTACAGGTCGTGCAGGGCGTACCGGCGATGCAATCCTGTTTATCTCTCATCGCGAAAAGCGCATGCTGCAATCCATTGAGAAGGCCACCCGCCAGACCATTGAAGCAATGCCAATTCCATCGATCACGGAATTAAACGAAACCCGCCTGAGTAATTTTAAACAAAGCATTTCCGAGGCCACCAAAGACGACAGTCTTGAAAACCTGATGCCGATAGTGGACATGCTGCGCGAAGAAATTGAAGCCAGCCCGGAAGTATTACTGGCAGCACTGGTGAAAATTGCCCAGGGTGATGAGCCGTTATTGTTAAAAGAGTCTGATCGTCCGGACCTGCATAGCAACCCGCGCCGTGAGCGCGATTTCGATGGTGCAAACCGCCGCGATCGTGATAACGGCAAAGGCCGTGATGCACGTCGTAAATCACCGCGTGATAGCCGCCGTCCTGATGAAGGTAAGCAACGCTTCCGCATTGAGGTTGGTCATGTTCATGGCGTTAAGCCGGGCAACATTGTGGGTGCTATCGCCAATGAAGCGAATATCGACAGTAAGCATATTGGCGCTATCGAAATTTACGATAATTTCAGTACCGTAGACTTACCAGAAGCAATGCCTGCAGAAACACGTCAAACCCTTCAGGGTACACGGGTAGCAGGCCAGCGACTGGCGCTTCGTGAATGGTCAGATAAACCACCAGCGAAAGGTAAGGGCAAAGGCCCTGGCGCAGGTAAAGGTAAACCTCGCGGCAAATAACAATAACGTCTAAAAAATTCTTTTTTATTCGTTTGAACAATATAAATATCGGGGCACACTAGCTGCAATTAGATACATTGAGAGTTTGATATGCGCTACTTCCCGTTATTTATTGATACCCAGAGCCTGCCCTGCCTGATAGTGGGGGCAGGTGAAGTGGCCGCCCGCAAACTCGAACTCCTGTTAAAAAGCGAAGCACAGGTTACTGTAGTAGCCCCTGATGTCTGTGGCACCGTTAAGCATTTAGCGGGCGCTTCACAAGTCACCCTGCATCAACGTCCATTTACCAGTTCCGATCTCGACAATGTAAGAGTCGTCTTTGTGGCTACCAGCGACGAAGCCCTGAATGCTGAAATCCATGCTGAAGCCACAGCCCGGGGCTTGCTGGTTAATGTCGTGGATAACACTCCTCTTTGTGGCTTTATTACGCCGTCTATTATTGATCGTTCCCCGATTGTTATTGCCATGAGCAGTGGTGGTCATGCGCCAGTATTACTGCGTTACATGCGCCAGAAACTGGAGTCGTTGATCCCGGCGAATGTGAGCAAACTGGGGGCATTTTCGGAACGCTTCCGTAACAAGGTAAAATCAACACTGGCATCGGTTACCGCCCGTCGTTATTTCTGGGAGTCCGTGCTCGATGGTGACATCGCAGAGGAAGTCACCCAGGGCAATAACGATAAAGCAGTAGAAAAGTTTGAGTCGGCGCTGGCCGCTGCCGCCGAGAATAAACAAACAGAAGGCCAGGTCTATTTAGTTGGCGCCGGCCCGGGCGATCCGGACTTACTGACCTTTCGCGCTTTACGCCTGATGCAAAAAGCGGATGTGGTGGTGTACGACCGTCTGGTGTCGCCGCAAATTCTGGAACTGGTCCGTCGCGACGCTGAAAAAGTCTACGTGGGCAAAGCAAAAAGCATTCATACCGTCCCCCAGGACGACATCAATCAGCTATTGGTAAAATATGCCAAAGAAGGTAACCGGGTTGTGCGCTTAAAAGGCGGCGACCCTTTTATCTTTGGTCGTGGCGGTGAAGAAATCCAGCGCCTGATAGAAGAAGGCATTTCCTTCCAGGTGGTACCAGGTATTACCGCAGCCGCTGGTGCAGGGAGTTATGCAGGAATACCGCTTACGCACCGCGATCACGCTCAGTCGGTGGTATTTGCCACCGGTCATTTAAAAAACAATAGCATCGATTTAAACTGGCCTTCTCTGGCACAGCCTAATCAAACCGCCGTTTTTTACATGGGGCTCACCGGCCTGCCGATTATTTGTGAACAGTTAATCAAACATGGCCTGGCGCCATCTACTCCCATTGCACTGGTGCAATCGGCGACTACCCAGCAGCAAAAAGTCATCACGGGCACACTGGCCGATATGCCGAATCATCCTCAGCTGGGGGAAATCAAACCACCGGCCTTAATTATTGTGGGCGGTGTTGTGAGCCTGCAAAAACAGCTCAACTGGTTTGAACCTGGTCAGTCTGTTTAAGCTGAAAAATTGCGCTACACTTAACGGATGTCTCCGTTAAGTCGTTGCCAATGAAACGTTTTAGCCTCACCTGTTGCTGTTATTTGCTGTGCTGTGTAATCAATATTGCGTTTGCAGAGCAAACCGCTTACCGACGAACGGCGGAAGCAGCAGGCACGCATTACACTTTTGCCTGGCTCGATCACGACAATAAACCCCGTAAAATTTCTTTTTTATTGCCGGATGACAGTAGCCGGCAGTTGCCTGTTCAGCAGGTTAACTACAACCCTCAACTGGCACTCAGGGCAGTCGAGATAGAGTTACTCAAAGCTGCGCGGGATATTGATCCCCGAGAGGCTCGTTTTAAGCTGATTAACCGCCATGATTCGCTGGAATTCAGCTTAAGCGGTAAAGATGAAAAGCGCCTTGATGAACTGACGACTGAATTAAAGGAAACCCAGGAAACCGCCCTCAATAACTACCTGACCGAGCGTTATTTTCAGCATTACAAAACGCCGCTGTTACAGGAAGCAATCAAACCCAACCATATACGCTACATTGAAGAAAGCACGCTGCCGCTGATCCCGTTAGCCCAGTCGCTGTATGATATTGTTGATGAGCAATCCAATGCGCGCTCTTACCTTAATTTACTGCTTAGCTGGGCACAAACCATTCCCTACGATGAACTGACCAATCGCGTATCGAGTAATGGTTCAGGCTTTTCCCCGCCGCTGGCCGTGCTCAATCAAAACCTCGGTGACTGCGATAGTAAGTCAGTACTTACTGCTTCTTTGATAAGAGCGTTTTTGCCGAATAACTCCATGCGCCTGGTGTTGTTGCGCAATCATGCACTACTGGCCATTGCCATGACACCGCTGACTAAAGACACCACCATGATGATAGACGGCATGCCGTTTATTTTACTCGACCCAACCGGACCGGCCCAGATGACACTGGGTGAAGTCAGCCAGTCCACCAAACAAGCCATTGCTTCTAAGCAGTACACACTGGAAGTCATTCCGCCGGCAGTGGCGCGGCAGCAATAGGTTGGAGATTTACCGGAAAAAGTCTTTCCCGGTTTGGCAAAGCGAAACCGGGATGATTGTGTGGGTAGAAAACGCAATAGCAACTGGGAATAAAACCAACTCAGTTACCGGTTTCATTCCCTTATGGCAGTCGCATTTACAGATGGTGTTCGGCAAAATCTGCCAGACGGGAGCGCACCACGCCATCGAGGTTAATCGTAGCGCTGCCAGAAAAGTCTTTAAACTTCTCCACCAGGTAAGTTAAGCCCGAGGTAACTGCCGACAAGTAGTTACTGTCTATCTGCGCGAGGTTACCACTGCAAATCAGCTTAGTCCCTTCACCACAGCGGGTAATAATGGTTTTTAACTGAGATGCAGTAAGGTTCTGTGACTCATCCAGAATAACGATGGAGTTCTGAATGCTTCGCCCCCGCATAAAGTTAACCGACTTAAACTGAATGTTGGCTTTTTCCATGATATAACTCATGGAGCCCTTGGTGTTTTCATCGTGTTTGTGCAGCACTTCCAGCGAGTCGGTAATAGCCGCCAGCCAGGGCGCCATTTTCTCTTCTTCGGTACCGGGTAAAAAACCAATGGATTCGGCAATTTCCGGGGTATTACGGGTCACGATAATCTTATCGTACATGTTCCGCTCTACCACCATCTCCAGCGCGGCGGCCAGGGCCAGCAGGGTTTTACCACTACCCGCCGGGCCAGTGAGGATCACCAGATCGATATGCGGGTCGAGTAAGGAATGCAGCGCCATCGCCTGACCAATATTTTTTGGGTTAATGCCCCAGGCATGACGGGACATCAGACGTTCATACCCCAGGTCGAGGATTTCCATCTGGTCGCTGTCCATAGACTCCACCAGACCGGCAAACTGATTGCTTTCGTCGAGTAAGAACTCGTTGATATAAGCTTCGGGCAATAATGAACGCGGCACAGTATGAATGGTATCGCGCCCTTCTGAGCGACTGTCTACCGACTTCACCCGTTGCCAGAAATCCCCTTCAAACTGATGGTATCCGCGGGTCAGGTATTTGATGTCTGAAATCAGCTGATCGGTACGGTAATCCTCAACATGAGCAAGCCCGGCCCCTTTGGCTTTGAGGCGCATATTAATGTCTTTAGTCACCAGCACCACTTCCTGCGAAGCGAACATTGTTTGCAAATGCAATGCAACATTAATGATACGATTGTCATTTTCGTCACTGGCAAAAATTTGCTGTGACTCGGTCATATTTAAATCAGCATAAATCGATAACGTCCCGGTCGGTCGGTTATCACCGGCGCCGAATCCACTAAGTGGCACGCCAGCCAGCATGTCTTCGGGCGTCGCATCACGTAATAAATCTTCCATGGCACGTATGCATACCCTGGCATCGCGGGCTACGTCTTTCTTACTGTCTTTTATATAATCCAGCTCTTCCAGTACC
This sequence comes from uncultured Alteromonas sp., assembly GCF_913058315.1. Taxonomy (GTDB): domain Bacteria; phylum Pseudomonadota; class Gammaproteobacteria; order Enterobacterales; family Alteromonadaceae; genus Alteromonas. The sequence goes on from NZ_CAJXQY010000004.1 coordinate 10,697, forward strand.
GTCATGGGCACTACTACATCATTTTCTTTGAAAGAGAGGAAAGCGAGGGGTTCGTGTAGCAGGATATTGGTATCTAGGACATATATTCTGGTGTCTGCATTGCTATTTCTTGGCATCCGTTACTCCAATGAACATGACCAAGCTCGTCTAATTGTCGACGTGCTATAACGAGCCGATGTACACGGAGTAACAAGCCGACTGACACTCCGCATCACATCGACCATCTACTCCACCATAATCCAGTTTTTAAAACTATTCACGTTTTTTGGCTATTTTCTGCAAATTAATTTTTCACACCGGCTTATGTGCTCACCCAGTACGACAAGATCGTGACTGATTGCTATATTGAGCAAGACAGCTAAGGTGGGGATCAGTACAATACGCCCCCCGGTTATCGCGGAGTAGTTGAATATGAGTACCGACACACAATTTGCCATTGGCCAGCGCTGGCTGAGTAATACCGAAACAGAACTTGGACTGGGCGCGATTATTCGCGTGGATTTTCGCTCCATCGAGGTTTTGTACCCGGCCACCGAAGAAAGCCGCATTTATACCAAAGCCGATGCGCCCCTCACCCGTCTTACCTTTGTAGAAGGTGATCTGGTGAAATCCCAGGAAGGCTGGAGTTTGTGTGTTGAGTCAATCACCGAACAACAGGGTGTGTTGATTTATCACGGCGTGCGTGAAGATACCAAGCAGGCAGCCACCCTGGCCGAGCCTAATCTCGACCATCACATTCGTTTGAATCAGCCCGAGAAGCGTTTATTCAATTATCAGTTCGACCATCCCAAATGGTTTGATTTACGCCACGGCTCGTTAACCAATGAACATGCGCATGCTAAGTCTGACACCATAGGTCTGGTGGGCGCACGTATCGAGCTTATTCCTCATCAGTTACATATTGCTTCTGAAGTGGGCCGCCGCTATGCACCGCGGGTATTACTGGCCGATGAGGTCGGATTGGGTAAAACCATTGAAGCGGCGTTGATTATCCACCAGCAAATCCTCACCGGGCGCGCATCGCGGGTGCTTATCGTGGTCCCTGATACATTGCTGCACCAATGGTTAGTTGAGATGCTACGTCGCGTGAACCTGGCGTTTGCCATTTACGATGAAAGCCGCTGCGTGGCACTGGAAGATGAAAGCGACAACCCTTTTGATAACGACCAGTTGATCCTGTGCGGACTTAACTGGTTAACGTCTAATCCCAAACGCCAGCAACAAATTCAGGAAACTTCCTGGGATTTACTGGTAGTGGATGAAGCTCATCACCTGGCCTGGTCTGCGCAGGAACCGTCATTGGAATACCAGACCATTGAAAAGCTGGCCGAAGCAACACCGGGTGTGTTGCTGCTTACCGCCACGCCAGACCAGCTGGGCCATGAAAGTCACTTTGCGCGCTTACGCTTACTGGATCCCGCGCGTTTTTATGATTACGCCGCCTTCCTTAAAGAAGAGTCTCAGTATACTCAACTGGCAGAAGCCGTGGCACCGCTGATTGAAGGCGATGCGTTAAGTTCACAACAAATCGCACAGCTGAACGCACTGGCGCCGGAAATTATGGCGCAATTTGATGATTTTAACAGCGCAGAAAACCGCGATGCCATTTTGCATCAGCTCATCGATTGTCACGGTACCGGGCGATTGTTGTTCCGCAACCGTCGTGCCGCGATTGAAGGGTTTCCGTCGCGCCATTTGCATGCCTATCCGCTGGCCAAACCTGAGCTCTACGACAATGACGAGATCACGTCATTAACGGAGGCACTCTATCCTGAACGGCAACCTGCTTTGGTTGATTTATGGCTCGACTCGGATCCACGGGTAGACTGGCTACTATCTTTGCTGGGAGAGATTAAGCCAGAGAAGATTTTGCTAATTTGTGCCAGTGCCGCCACGGCGCAACAACTGGCCGAAGTGATCCGCGTTCGCACGGGTATCCGTCAGGCGGTATTTCATGAGGGCATGAGCATTGTTGAGCGGGATAAAGCCGCCCACTACTTTGCCGACCCGGAAAACGGCGCGCAAATATTGCTGTGTAGTGAAATTGGCAGTGAAGGAAGAAACTTTCAGTTCGCCCACCACCTGGTGTTATTTGACTTACCCCTTACGCCAGATTTACTGGAGCAACGTATTGGTCGACTTGACCGTATCGGCCAGACCCAGGATATTCAAATCCACGTGCCGGTTATTGAGGAGTCGGCCCAGTCTGTGTTGCTTAAATGGTATCACGAGGGCTTAAATGCCTTTGAACAAACCTGTCCTACCGGTGGTAAAGTCTTCGATACGGTTGAAGAAACCCTGGTCATGAACTGTCTCACGCCATTCGATACCGAACTGCAGCAGGAGCTAGTAGCGCAAAGTCAGCAACTTAACAGTGAGCTTAAAGCAAAACTGGATGCCGGACGCGATAAGCTGCTGGAATTAAATGCGGCCGGGGTAGGCCGGGTAGATACACTGCTTGAGCAAATAGTGGCGCAGGACAGTGCCAGTGAATTACCTAAATTTGCCGGCCGTCTGTTTGATGCCATTGGTATTCAGCAGGAAGAAAAGGGGCAGGATTGCTTTATTCTGCGCCCTACTGAGTCGATGATTGGCCACCTGCCGGGCCTGGATCCGGAAGGCATGACCGTCACCTATCGTCGCCGCACCGCAACCACACTGGAAAACGTCCACTTCCTCACCTGGGATCACCCGCTTGTTCATCATGCCATGGAAATGGTAATGACCGACATTTACGGTAAAAGCAGCGTAGGCTTTGTTGCCGATACCAGTCAGCCGAAAGGGGCTTACTATCTGGAAACCTTGTTTGTACTGTCGGCAAAGGCGCCGGCTGCACTGCAATTAGAGCGCTTCCTGCCGCCCACGCCAATCCGCTTATGCCTGGATGCCAAGAGCCAGTTGTCAGACCTTGATACGACCGCACACCGACCGCTGGGCCGCAAAGTAGCAACCCAGCTGGTGCAGGCTTTAACCCCGCAGTTACAACAACATCTGCAACATGCCCGCGATATTGCTCACCAGCAGGCAAACCATGTGTTAAGTGAAGCAATGGCCGCCATGCAGTCAACATTAGGCGGCGAAGTCCAGCGCATGAAAGATTTGCAACAGCAGAATCCGGCCATTCGTGACAGCGAAATCGAGTTTATCGAAATTCAAATGGAGGCACTGACCAAAGTACTGCGGGAAAGCGATGTTCAGCTCGACGCAGTGCGGGTACTGGTCAATAACCCTTAAGGTCAGCGAATTGCTATGAGTGCTAATCCGGAGTTTGTTTACCGTCCGCCACAATCGCCCTATTTAAGCCTGCTGTATCACGATGACGATGTGATGGTAGTCAACAAGCCCAGCGGACTGCTGAGCGTGCCGGGCAAAGCGCCGGAGCACAGGGACTCGCTGATTGCTCGCATCCAGCGCGTTTATCCTCACGCCAGGATCGTCCACCGGCTGGATATGGCGACTTCGGGGGTAATGGTTGTTGCTCAGCATAAAGACAGTCACCGCATCTTGTCACGCCAGTTTGAACTGCGCCAGACCGCTAAGCGCTACTATGCAAGAGTAGATGGTGTTCCGGCGCAATCAGCCGGCTCGGTTAATTTACCCTTAATTTGTGACTGGCCGAACCGGCCCAAGCAGAAAGTCGATCACGAGACCGGTAAACCAGCGCTAACACACTACGAGGTAGTACAGTACTGCGCTACCGAAGCAATGGTTGCCCTGACCCCGGTGACAGGTCGCTCACATCAGTTGCGAGTGCATATGCTCGCACTTGGCCACCCGATTTTGGGCGACCGTTTGTATGGCTCACCGGCGGTCATCGCCAGTGCCTCGCGGCTCCAATTGCATGCAGAAACCCTGGCCTTTAGCCATCCGGCTACGGAACAACGCCTGCAGTTCAGTGCACCATTACCTTTCGGTCAATATACGCCCGCCCCTTTCACAGAAGACCAGCCAGCGGCTTAATTTTTACCAATCGCCGCCGATAACCTATTATTAATGTTTATTCGGTCCGCGTATTTTAGTCATGAGTCGCAGCATTCACCGCTTCAGGTGGTTTATTGTCATTAGTTTACTACTGAGTATACCCGGCAAGGGGTATGCACTGACGCTGGATGACTTAACCCATTACTTTCATGACGATGATTTGCTAAGCCTGGCGGTGGCCGACCAGCAAATTCCGGCTCTGGAAATTCAGCCAAGTGTGCCATTGGTGCGGGGGACCGCCATTATACTGGTGTCACTTCAGTCGCAGTCGCTCAATCTGGATACCGGACTGGTACTGGCAGACAGTCTCGGCGAAAAAGGCTGGCGCACCTTGCTTATTCCCACTGACTTTACTCAGGCGGAGGCTACCCAGCCCGCCACCATAACCAGCGACAAACCTATAGCCAACCTGCTGACCGCACCGGTAGATTATGACGCCTACCGGCTGCAGATAATCGGATTGACTAACGCTGCCTATACCCGGGCTAACCAGTTTAAAGGCTACACCTTTCTGGTTGCCGAGGGCATGACCTCAGCTGTGTTGCTCGATGCCATCCATAACGGTTTCCTCAGTGCGCCTGATACGCTGGTAAGCGTTGGCGCATTCTGGCCAGCCAGAAGCCAGAATAACGCCCTCGCCGACATGCTGGCGCAAAGCAGTTACCCGGTGCTGGATATCAGTATTCCCTCGTTAAGCCAGTGGCAGTCAGCCACCGTTGAACAGCGTCGAACGGCTGTTGCAGCGAGCCTGAAACAGCTTTATCGTCAACGCTCGTTTACAGCACAGCAAAGTTATGGCGGTGCAGGCGACCGTTTACCCCGCCCCGGCAGTGCCTGGTTAAGCACCGAAATATACAGCTGGTTGCGCTATCTTGGCTGGTAACAACGTGTCTGACGGCATAGTGGCAATCGAAAAACGCTGAACTCTCAATAGTTTTACATGTGAAGGTTAATTCTTCTCTGAAACGCCGGGAATTGAGACCGTTAATTCTCATACAGCCCACAGCCTGTATGGTATACGGAGTTATACAGGGGTGTGCGGTTACTCATCGCATTTTTGCATTTCTAACGGTGACTTTAGAAATTTGGACTATACTTCGTTTAAGTTTTTAAACCGGGTTGCCAGCGTGAGTATCAGTCAATTCATTGAGGAAAAATCCCGTCAGCTGTGTTTTTATTTATGCGCTTTCTGGCAGGGCACCCTGAATTATCAGGAACTCAATTATTTCTTCTGGGATACACTGGAAGAGTGGTCGCTTTATCGTAGCGACGATTTAGAACCCAGCACGCACAAAGAACGCGTGTTTTGGCACTTATTGCACCAAATACATTACTGGCGCGAAGATCAGCTCAACGACGACGAAATTTTGCGTGAAGAGTTAACTCACTGCGTGGCATATCTTAAAGGCGAGTCCGTCTTTCCCATGGACTGTATTGGCATCCGCCCTTAATCACAACGCTCCTCGCCCACCTTTTGAGTCAGACTTTTACTTGCAGCCATGGGCTATCCATGATCCAATAAGCCCATAACAATAGCTAAAAAGAGTCTTTGTAGTGCGCACCTCCCTGGCGATTTTCCGCGATAAGCGCTTATTCAGCATTTTTGTATTTGGCATTGCCAGTGGCTTTCCGTGGGTCATGATTGGTTCGGTGCTGTCAGCCTGGCTTAAGGATGAATCTTTATCACGCTCTGCCATTGGCCTGTTTGGCGCTATCTTTGCGGTCTACTCCATCAACTTCTTATGGGCACCGTTACTCGACCGAGTTAAACCGCTGGTACTGGGCCAACGCCGCGGCTGGATAGCTCAGATGCAGCTGCTCATTATCGGCTGCTGCGGGTGGATGTCGACCCTCGATGCCCAAACGTCGCTGTATCAAATTGCCCTGTGCGGCTTAATTATCGCCTTGAGTTCTGCCACGCAGGATATTGCCATTGATGCCTTCAGGATAGACAGCATCGCCCAGCACGAAACAGATGCCATGTCGGCCGCTTCCTCACTGGCCACCGCCGGTTGGTGGACAGGTTATGGCGGTCTGGGGGCGATTCCGTTTTTAGTTGCCGATTTACCCGGCTGGGAATGGCAGCAGATTTATTTGTTACTAGGCGTGATTATGGCGTTATGCCTGATCTCAACCCTGGTGGTCGCAAAAGAGCCCAAGGTCAACCGGCAGGCGATGCTGGATGCGGCGACGGCGCGATATCAGGCTTTGTTAAGTGCCGGTGACAGCTTGCTGGGCAAAGTAACCAGTTGGCTGCTGGTGAGCCTGATAGAGCCTTTCAGGGAGTTCTTCAGCCGCAACGGCGTAAAACTGGCGTTGCAAATATTGCTGTTCGTATTTTTGTTTAAAATCGGCGAAGCCTTTCTGGGCCGGATGAGCATTGTGTTTTACAAGGAGATAGGCTTCAGTAACAGTGATATAGGCACCTACTCAAAATTGCTCAACTGGTGGGTCACCATTGTATTTTCTATCATCGGCGGGCTGGTCAATATTCGCTACGGTATTTTCCGGGGGTTGTTTATTGCCGGAATTGCTATGGCGGCGAGTAATCTGATGTTTGCCTGGATGGCCGAAATCGGCCCGCATAAAGGCTGGTTTGTGGTTACCATTGTACTGGATGGGTTTACCTCAGCATGGAGTACCGTCGCCATGGTGGCCTTTATATCCCTGCTGTGTAACCGGGCTTTTTCGGCGACCCAGTATGCGTTGATGGCTTCTTTGAGTGTGGCCAGCCGCACGTTACTGGCGTCTGCCAGTGGCATTCTGGTAGATGCGATGGGCGGTAACTGGGCATTATTCTTTGTGCTTACCGCGGTGATGGTGATCCCCAGCCTGGTGATTTTGTACCGGCTGCGGCATAACATTACTGCCCTTGAAAAAGGGCATGGTAGTTCAGCCGGTTAAGCGGAAAGGTTTATTTCGATCGCAAAATTGCCTGATTACGGCCGCTTTCCTTGGCTTCATATAATGCCTGATCGGCAATATCCAGCCACTGCATCTCATTATGGAACGCCGCGGAAAACTCCGCCAGCCCCAGGCTCACGGTAAACTGGATAGTCTGGCCATCATGGGTAACTTCGGTGGCCTCGGCGGCCTTGCGGATCCGTTCCGCCACTTGCATAGCGCCTTCACCACCCGCATCAGACAAGATAATCGCGAACTCTTCACCCCCATAACGGCCAGCTAAATCGGTTTCGCGAGTCTGCTTCTTAATAATCTTCGCCAGGGTCTGAATGACTTTGTCTCCGGCCTGATGGCCGTAATTGTCATTGACCGCCTTAAAGTGATCGATATCCAGCATCATTGCAGTATTTACGGAGTCACGGCGCTTTGCCAAACGGTACAGACTCTGGAACCTTTCCTGCCAGTAGCGGCGGTTGTATAACTGGGTTAACCCGTCCACGCGACTCATTTCGGTGAGCTGGTCGTTCAGCCCCTCAATATTCAGCCGGCTACTGGCCTGGTCTGTCACATCGTAAACCAGCATACACATGCGCTCTACCTTGCCGGAGAGTGATGACAAGGGAAACAGGGTCACGTTCTGATACATGACATCCAGCTCAGAGGTAATTGGCCGGTTACAGCCAAATTTAAACAGGTAAGGGCGCTGCTCCCAAATCATAAACACCGGCGACTTCAGGTTAAATACCGGCTCAGCTTTCAGCATCAGCCAGTCCGGCTCAATTTCAGGGAAATGCTGGAACAGGGTACCGCCCACAATCTGGCTGGGCCGTAAATTGCTGTGGTTCTCCATAAACTGGTTCCACACTTCCACGTTGAAGTCGCGATCGAGCACCACAATCCCCACTTCAACGGAACTCAGTAAGTCATGCAACCAATGCTGGCGGCTTAATTCTTCCATTACATCAGTGTTCACGGCATCAGTCCTCAATATCTACCAGTCGTGAATATATACGCTCCATGGAGGTATCCGGGAACAGCAACAGCAACTCAAAATGAATACCCCGCTGCTTTATACCGTAGCCTATTTCCACCGCCATAATGCGATTCCAGCGCTGTTTAGTATTCGCTAACATACTTTCCAGTTCACGGTTGCGCCCCAGAATAATCGGTGACGAGTGGCTAAAAGTCACATTAAGCTGATCAGACAGGGCATTCAGGCAGGCGCCAATCAGAATGTTGGAAATGTCCATCAACGCCTCAAGCTGCGCGGGCGCGGCCGACAACTGGTCGTAATTTAATAGCGTAATGATATTTTCAAAATCCGTATCATTGAAAATCACCAGCGCCTCGCCGTTGATACCGGCACTCACAAACCCTTTGGAGACTGCCGAAACACTGTCATTACGGTTAACCTCGGCAAAGGCCATATGCAGTTCGTTGTTCTCAATGATATTCACATTGGGAATAGGTAAGTCGATAAACTCCCCTAGCTGGCGCGCCAGGTTTTCACCGGCACGTCCCATGGCCACATTCACCAGTTCGCGGTAAGCATCAAGCTTTTCACTGTCACTGCTGCCGGCCAGAGTGGTTTGTTTCTTACGTTGTTCAGAGCGCGCGTCGCCGGTATAAATACCGTACTGCTTTAATAAGGTGATGAGCTTTTGATTGTCGATAGGCTTGCGAATAAAGTCTAGTGCGCCCATCGCCAGCATGCGCGTTCGCGCCTCAGGCTGTACATCACCCGACACGGTAATCACCAGACAAGGTAAGTCTTCGCGGCGAATAACTTCCATGGTGGCATAGCCATCCATAACCGGCATATTCAGATCCAGAAACATCACATCGCCTTTACCGGCGCGGATCATGTCTAACGCTTCCTGGCCATCTTTAGCAAAGTGCAACAGCACGTCCCAGCCATCCGGAATGGCCCTTGCCATCTGCTTTCTGGCAAATGCCGAATCATCACAAATCAGAACATTGGTTCTACTCATAGCACACCCTAAATTGCTACCGGTGCTTTAATGTGCGGATGCGACTGATAGTTTTCTAACGTGAAATCATCAATGCTAAAACCAAAGATATCCTTAACCTCAGGATTGAGCCGCATGGTTGGGCGCGCAAAAGGCTCACGACTTAATTGCAGCTCGGTTTGCTCCAGGTGGTTAACATAAAGATGGGCATCACCCAATGTATGGATAAATTCACCGGGTTCGAGGTCACACACTTGTGCCACCATCAGGGTAAGCAAGGCATAACTGGCGATATTGAATGGCACACCCAGGAACACATCACCACTGCGTTGATATAACTGACAAGACAGTTTCCCTTCCAGCACATAGAACTGAAACAGGGTATGACAAGGCGGCAAAGCCTGCTTACCGTGGGCGGCATTAGCCTTAGGCGACATGGTCGGGTCCGGTAATACCGACGGGTTCCACGCACTTACGATTAACCGGCGGGAATCCGGATTAGTTTTAATTTCGTTGATCAGCGCTGAAATCTGGTCGACCGTTTCGCCATCGGCGCCGGTCCAGCTGCGCCATTGATGACCGTAAACCGGCCCCAGCTCGCCTTCATCGGTAGCCCATTCATCCCAAATGGATACGCCATTTTCTTTTAAATAAGCGATGTTAGTTTCGCCTTTTAAAAACCATAGCAATTCATGAATGATGGAGCGCAAATGACACTTTTTAGTGGTCACCAGCGGAAAGCCTTCACTCAGGTCAAAGCGCATCTGGTAGCCAAATACGCTCACTGTACCGGTACCGGTTCTGTCTTCTTTTTTTACGCCATTGTCACGGATATGGCGCATTAATGCTAAGTACTCTTTCATGCGTCGTTTAGCTCTTTACCGTTTTGTTAGCCGGTGGGGTGACCACACCATTCTTTTTATAGGCATATAGGATGAGCCCCAGGCCACCGAGGATCATCGGGATACATAATAACTGTCCCTGGCTCAGGCCAACCTGATACAAACCAATGTGCGCATCGGGTTCGCGATAAAACTCTACGATAAAGCGGAAAGTGCCATACCCCATCAGGAATAAGCCGCCAACAGCGCCCGTCGGCCTTGGACGCGCAGAGTAAAGCCAGAGAATAATAAACAGTAACACACCTTCCAGGGCAAATTCATACAGTTGCGAAGGGTGGCGTGGTTGCGGTCCTGCGCCGGGGAAGATAATCGCCCAGGGCACATCTGTAGTGCGCCCCCACAGTTCCGCATTGAGGAAATTACCGATGCGGCCGGCGCCTAAACCGATAGGCACCAGTGGCGCAATAAAGTCGGCCACCTGGAAAAAGCTGGCATTCAGACGTTTGGCCTGCCAGACCATGGCAGCAATAACGCCTAACAAACCGCCGTGGAAAGACATCCCCCCGGTCCAGATCTTAAACAGGTAGGTAGGATCTTCAACAAACAGGCCCCACTGGTAAAACAGCACATAGCCCAGACGCCCGCCAATGATCACCCCCACAAAGCCCCAGAATAATAAATCGCTCAGTTGGTCACGATTCCAGGGGGAGTTAGGTAAGCGCTTTTTGGCCAGCAGGTAGGCAGCTATAAAGCCCAGCAGATACATCATGCCATACCAGCGCACGCTAAGCGGCCCAAGACTGACTATAACCGGATCGATATTGGGAAATACCAGGAAGTCTGTTTCACCCATGGATTAATTCATTCCTATTATCATGCGGATACTGACTAACACCAGCAGGCCCGCTAAAATCTTTTTAAGTAATTCTGTTGGCATATTTTGCCCTAACCGGGCGCCAAAGCCAGCAGTAAATATAGAAGTGGCCATAATGCCAAATCCTGCTGGTAAGTAAACATACCCCAGTGACCAGTCTGGTAAACCTGGTAAATTCCAGCCCGCGTGGATAAAGCTTCCGGTACCAAATAATGCGATAACCAGACCACTGACTGCCGCACAGCCAATTGCCTGACGAATAGGCACCTGGAACCAAACCAGCGCTGGCACCAGTAAAGCACCGCCGCCAATGCCCATTAATGCGGAGATTGTTCCGACTATGGCGCCCACGGTAATCAGGATGGCTGGCGTGTAAGCCTTACTCGAGGCAGTGCGCTTACCAAAGACCATTTGTGCGGCAATGAGTATGACTAATCCGGCAAACACTTTGGTCAGAATATCGGCCGGCAACATGCTGGCCAGTTGAGCGCCGGCAATGGCACCAAAGGCAATCCCGGTGCCACTTAGCACAATGACCCGAGGCACAATGTTACCCAGAGAATAATGTGCTTTGGCAGAGAAAAAACCGGTAACAATAATGGTAAACAGGGACGTTGCTATCGCCATGGGCATAGCCAGTTCATGGCTAATACCGGCAATACCGGTAAGCAACGCAGACAGCACCGGCACAATAATCAGGCCGCCACCAATGCCCAGCATGCCAGCCAACGTCCCGGTGAGCATTCCCAGGGCCATACAACAGACGAAAATGAGTAGCAGAGGATCCAATCTAAGTCTCCGTGATAATTGAGGTCGCTAGCATACCATAAGTCCAACCGGGAGGGGGTTAGCATAGCCGCGCAATGTGATGATTTTAAGAACCGGCCCGAACTAGTCCACCGAGCCCTTTCACTTCCAGGTACTGATTGATGTGATTAAAGACTTCTTCATAACTGTCTGAAGTTAATGCACAAGATAGTAATGACTGGGCTTCGCTCAGATTCACGTTGCGAACTACCCAGTTAATTTTACGCAGGTTAAAAGCATTCATACTGAGCTTTCGGTATCCCATTCCCATCAGCAGGATAGCGCCGCCGGGTTCACCGGCTATTTCACCACAGACCGATACCGGCACCTGATACTGATCGGCCTGCCTGGCAATATCATAAAGCGCCGAAAGCACCGCCGGATGATAACTGTTATACAAGCTGGCCACCCGGGTATTATTGCGGTCTACGGCAAGCAGGTACTGGGTTAAGTCGTTGCTGCCCACTGAGAAAAAGTCGACCTTCTTGGCCAGTTGCGGCAACTGATAAAGCACGGATGGCACTTCCAGCATAATGCCCAGGCGCGGACGATAAAGCAGTTCGCCCTTCAGCCGTGCTTCTTCTTCCACCTCAAAAAAGGCCTGTTCCACCAGTCTGCGGGCTTCGTTTACTTCGCCAACACTGGAGATCATCGGCAACATGATACTGAGGTTTTGCAAACCAATACTGGCGCGTAACATAGCGCGGATCTGAACCAGAAAAATTTCCGGATGGTCCAGTGTCAGGCGTATGCCCCGCCACCCCAGGAAGGGGTTTTCTTCAGTAATTGGAAAGTAGGGCAGCGGTTTATCACCGCCCACATCCAGCGTTCGCATCACAATTTCACGGTCCGGCGCACTCATCAGCACATTTCGATACAGCTCAACCTGCTCACTTTCCGACGGAAACCGCTCACGCATCATAAACGGGATTTCGGTGCGGTAGAGCCCTATTCCTACTTTACCGGAGCGCACTGCCGTCTCTATTTCAGCCGATAACCCGGCATTGACCAACAGATTAATGCGGCAGCCGTCTTCACTCTGGCATGGCTTGCCAGCTTCTTTATCAATGCGCTCAGAAAGTAATTTTTCTTCTTCAATCAGCTGACTGAATTCGGCTTTGATCGCCTTTTCTGGTGAAACAATCACTTCACCGGCATAGCCGTCGAGCAGAATCTCTTTCTTTTCGAGCAGGGTTGGCGAAACGTTCTGGCACCCCATCACAGCGGGAACCCCCATTGCTCTGGCCAGAATGGCAGCATGAGAGTTATTGGAGCCACGAATGGATATGATCCCGGCCAGATATTCCTTGGGGAATTCTGCCAGCATGGGCGCCGACACTTCTTCGGCCACCAGGATACTGGGCTCGCTTGGGCGGTCACTAACCGACTCACTTTTGCCACTGATGACTTGCAGAATATTCACCAGAATACGGTTGGATAAATCGACGATATCGATAGCCCGTTCGCGCATATACGGATCGTCCATCGCCTCAAACCGGGCGGCGTAGGCTTCCACCACCAGCTTCAATGATGAGGCTGCGTCCCAGCCGTCGCGTATTTTCGCTTCGACTTCGCGCCCTAAACTGTTGGCATCAAGAAGTTGGTGATAAAGCTGAAAGATGGCCCTTACGTCATCGGGCACCTGACCTTCGAGGCGCTGTGACAGTGCTTCTACCTGTGTCCGGGTCACCTCTACGCCTTTACGGTAGTAGTCGATTTCCTGCTGGGTTTTATCGGTTTGTTTAACAATCCAGGTGGCCAGCGTATAGGCCGCATGAGGCGAATAGCCTACCCCCATGCCCAGCCCCGGTGAGCCGGGTACCCCGCGGACATTCTTTTGCATATGACCGGCGTAAATGCCGGCTATCGGGTTGAGTGCGCCGCGGGTTTCAGCATGCGAGATTTCCAGAGCAATTTGCGCAGCCAGCGTCACCAGAAAGGCTTCTTCATCCTCACTGAATTTACGCATAGCGCTTTGCTGCATGGTGATAACCCCCAGCACTTTACGCTGGTGAATTATCGGCGTGCCCAGAAACGCGTGGTAGCTTTCTTCTTTGACTTCCGGGTACTGTTTGAAGCGCGGGTGATTCGGTGCATCCTCAATATTCAGCGGTTCTTCCCGCTGCCCCACCAGCCCGATTAAGCCTTCAGAGAAACCAATTTTAACCAGCTCAACCGCATCGGGAGCCAGACCATCGGTAGCCTTGAGAACAAAGGCCTGAGCGTTATAGTCGGCGAGGTAAATAGAACAGGAGTCGACTCCCATTGTTTGTTTAACGCGTTCAGCAAGGCGAAACAGCGCGTCGGTCAACCGGGGGATTTGGTTGACCTCCTGAACAATACTCTTAAGTACCGTTAGAATACTGCTTTTTCGACCCGTTTCTGCCGCCAAGAGTGACCCTACCCTTATCCTCGTCGTTTGCGACGATGCTGCTTGGAATGATGATGCTGGTGTCGCGGCTGCGAGGTGATCACCGTTCCGGCAAATTCTTTCATTACACGGCGGTAGACATCGCGTTTAAAGGACACCACATTTCTCACCGGGTACCAGTAACTCACCCAGCGCCAGTCATCAAATTCGGGATGACCGGATTTCAGTACATCTACGTCTTTGTCCTGGCAATCCAGTTGCAACAAAAACCATTTCTGTTTTTGTCCTATACAAACCGGATTACTACCTTGCCTTATTAACCGTTTGGGCAGTTTGTATCGCACCCAATTTCGTGTCACGCTCAGAATGCTTACATCTTTCGGGGTAAGCCCTACTTCTTCATGCAACTCACGATACATTGCCTGCTCTACAGTTTCCCCTTCATCTATTCCGCCTTGGGGAAACTGCCATGAATGTTGGCCATAACGTCTTGCCCAAAATACTTGACCTATTTTGTTGCAAATCACTATGCCCACATTCGCACGGAATCCATCGGTATCTATCACTCAGACTCCCGGGCACTTTATATTGTTCTGTGATAGCATTCTTTCACAAACCTTTGTGCATGCAAAGTATTTATCACATATGTTTAACGTAATTGGTTTTTAAGGGATGGAAGGTTTGCAAGTACCAACCTCTGCGCCCGGTGATTTGTCAGAACTGGAAAGCCGCGCCCAGGCAATAGCCGGGTTCAGTCTTGGCGAACTGGCTGACATGGCCAATATTGCCATTCCACGCGACTTTACACGCCATAAAGGCTGGACAGGTCAACTTATTGAAACCTGGTTAGGGGCCACCGCGGGCTCGAAACCCCAGCAGGATTTTCCCGAGCTCGGCGTCGAACTCAAAACCCTGCCCATTAATCAGCACGGGCAGCCACTGGAAACCACTTACGTCTGTTATGCCCCTCTTTTACTGCCGCCGTTAATCACCTGGCAAACCTGTAATGTCAAAAATAAGCTGCAATGTGTGTTATGGGTACCGGTTGAGGGCGAGCGCCAAATCCCGGTTGCAGAACGACGTATTGCTACCCCCTTTTTATGGCAACCCAGCGAAGTCCAGAACGCCCTGTTACAACGGGACTGGGAAGAGCTTACCGAGATGATTGCACTGGGCCAGGTTGAATCGATTACGGCCCGCCATGGCGAGGTTATGCAGCTTCGCCCCAAAGCGGCCAGCGGGCAGGTGTTAACCGATGCCCTGGATGCTGAAGGCAATAAAATTCAAACCCGACCGCGGGGCTTTTATCTGCGTAAACAGTTCACCAGTCATATTCTGCAGACCCATTTCGATCAGTAATTAGCCATACGCTCCCCGAGCCTTTGACCTAAATCAAGCGATGGCGTCAGGGGCTTTGCATATAAATAAAGACTTATATACAGTCAGTAGCAGAGAATTTAGCTGGCCGGGAGAATAACCATGGCATTATTAATTAGCGAAGAATGTATTAACTGTGATCTGTGTCCGGCGGAATGTCCTAATGAGGCCATTAGTATGGGCGATGAGATTTATCAGATAGACACAGCACGCTGCACCGAGTGTGTGGGCCACTACGACGATCCCCGTTGTGTGGATGTGTGTCCGGTAGAGTGTATTGAACCGGACCCGGCGAATAAAGAAACCCTGGATCAACTGGCCGAAAAATACGCGGCCATGTACGCGTGATCGCCGGGCGCTGCTTACGTTAGCGGCGGCTTTCCAGGTATTTTAAAAAGCTGCGGCTGGCGGTGCCATTAACGCCCAGCTTTAAGCGCTTGGTCACACTGTCGAGTTTGGTATCAGAACTCATTAATACCTGCTTGGCATATTTCATTCGATACTGGTAAATAAAGCCGCGAAAATGCATTTTTTTGCCTGCCAGTAAAGCCAGACAGATTTCACTGGCCGACAGATCCGCGCGGTCGGCAAACGTTGCCAGCGTCAGGCCAATTTCTTTATAAGCTTTCTGACTAATCACCGCAGACTCAGCCCGTTTTAATACCGCCTGAGCAGTACTGTGAGACATTTTAGGCGCTGCACTCATAGCGTCATGATCGAAGGGCGATGGTGATGGTTTATGGGCACGACTAAGCTGCACCAGCACCACCAGCGTGGTCAGCGCCAGAGCTGAATGAAACCAGGACAACCAGTGGTAAAAAGGTAACAGGCCAAAGGCCACCGCCGCCACTAAGATAACCAGACAAAAAGCCATTCCTACTGCAAAGCCGCAAGCCCCGCTTACCCCTTTGATATGATACATCTCAGTATCGACCACTTGCAGAGGGAGTTCATGATGGTATTGCTGCAATTGCTCAATCATCACAATGCTGATATACAAAAACAAAAAAGCCGGGATTAAATAACTTAAATACACCGCCCAGTAACTCAGAGGGTCTCCGACCGGGGCTAACCCCGGCCATTGCTGCCAGTCCCCGCCATACAACCAGCCCTGGATCACCACTAATACTGCCAACAGGATAGTCGCCCCATAAAAGGGCCACAGAAGCGGTTTTGGTTTGCGCCACACCATGGCCAGCAGATTACGGTAGACGCCGGCTAACACTACGGGCAGAGCCATAACAGCTGCGGCTGCCAGCCAGGACGACGCAGTGCCAACCAGTTGCCATAGTTCGCTGACTAACAGGAATGGCCAGCTCAGCAAGGCTGGCCAGAACCCGGGAAACCCGGTGGCCGCGCCCTCGGTCCGGCTGATTTTAAACAGTAAACACAGCCACAGGACGGTAAGCACACCGGCAGTCCAGAGCGGGATCATGTGTTGGGTGGTCATTGCGTTTCAGTTCCGTGGTAAAGGTTACCAGTAGACTTCGCCGGTCATGGCTACCTGGCGACTTCTTTCCATCACATTGAGCAGCCCGTGGGTTTTCTCATGTACCCACTCAAGCAACTCCTGTTGCTCGGCCAGCTCGGCATCAAAGATTGATTTTTTTAATAATAACAGCGCATTGAGTTCATCGATACCAATAAGGATATCGAGCCACGGAGCCCTGAAGTGGCCACGGCTGGCTGCAAACATATCGGCCAGTAAAAAGCCGTTAAATAAGGTCTGACGCAGCAGCATTTCCACCGACGTATAATTCGACGCATACATGCGGCGCTGAATTGGCATGGTTTGCAGAATAGTTTGCCACCCCTGAGACAGCCAGCCTTTGGCATGTTCCATAAGTGGCATATCATAGCCTTTGACCTCTGTACGCCATGGCTTGTTCTGCAGCATCTGCGCAATAGCCAGTTTGAGTTTTGACGGCTCCGGCTGAAACAGTCGGGTAGCAGGATCATGCGCCTGAACCAAACCCGCCTGACGCCCCTGCAAATAGCTTATCAATGCCGGGTAGCGGGACAGCTTCTTATTGAACAGGCTCTTTTTAGACAGTAACAGCCGCAAACTTTGCAGATCGTCCTGCCACAACCAGTTGTCCGCATAACTCAGCAATTGCTTATGTAATGTGAGCATGGCCGGGCACTGTAATACGGGTAAGTATAAAGAGACCGTCTGGAGCAACATGCGAACCGCGCGAGTCACCTCGGTAAGCATTTTGGTGGCGCCCGTTTCAAAATACAGATGCTCATGTTTTTGCCAGTGCAGCAAGCCGCACTCCAGCGCCCGGCAGAAAGCATCCTCGGTAGAGATGTTATCCTGCAGCGGCAGAAAATCGGGTAACGCATCCACTTTGTGTGAAACACCATGCAGGAGCTGATAGCCCTGTGCCGCCTTTGAGGTATCACTGAGTCTGGCCGGTACCGCGTCCACCAGCATATTGGCCAGTTCGAACATCCGGTTCAGTTTACCGCCTTTTAATTCCAGCTCGATTTCCCGAATGGGGGCTTCCTGCTGCTGCGCGGCGACTTTCCCGTTATCGTAAACCAATTCAATCTCGGCATCGGGGAAACTGATGTCAAAGACAGTCCGGTTAAAATGGGTGCCAAACTGCTTCTCAAGTTGCTCATTCAAGGTTTCCGCCTGGTGCCCCTCAGGCCAGGGCACGTCATTAAACAACGTGAGGTCGGGCTCCGGGTTATTCAGATCAACATTGAATTCCAGACGCTGGTGCAGGCCGCCGCTGATTTGACCGGTAGTTTTCACAGTTTGCTCATACTGACCGTTAGCCCCGCGCACACGCATGCCGATCTTATGTTTCTGAAACAAATGATCGACGGTATCGTAGTAATCATTGAGCAGATCGAGCTGACCTTTCTCTTCAATGGTCACCTGTTGCGACGTTAAGGCAGTAAAAAGGTTGTTTTGAAGTGCCGGCTGCGGATCTTCGCGCAGCACAAATTTGATTTCGGTTTCCGACATGGAACAGTCGTACTCATAAGCAGTTGCGAGATAGTCCGGCTACATTACCTGCCGGTGCTTCATTTAGCAATAGGCTCTCCCGGCAGACTGCCTGCTAACGGGTTTGTATAACACTGTATGCAGGTAAGCACTTGCCTTTAATGGTGTCAGCCCCTAACATCAGAGCATTATTTTATGATGTAGAGACACTCATGCGCTTGCTAACTTTTCTTTTCGGCCTGGTTGTTGTGAGCCTGCCCGTTGCGGCTCAACAATCTTCAGACAACGTAACGGCCAACAGCGACCACTATATTGCTGATAACCTTATTGTTTACCTACATTCAGGACCAGGTCGAAATTACCGGATCCTGGGCTCTATCGAAGCAGGGGTACCGGTGACGGTGCTGCAATCTGATGCTGACAAAGGCTTTACCCAGATAAGCGACACCGACGAGCGGGAAGGCTGGGTTGAAACGCAGTACCTTATTGACACTATTTCCCGCCGTGCGCAATTACCACAACTGAGTCAGCGGCTGGCCGACAGTGAGCAGCAACTCAATCGAATTCAGTCGCGTAATAGTACTCTGGCTCAGGAACTGGCGCAGGTGAAGCAGCAAAATGCCCAGCTTGAAGCAAGTCTGAATGAGTCTCAGCAATCGGTTGCCTCACTGGAAGCGCAAATCAGCGATCAGGACACTCAGGAACGCTACAGGATGTTCAGTTATGGCGGTATTGTTGCCGGTGCCGGTGTTTTGCTCGGCATAATTATTACTTTTATTCCCAAGCGACGCCGTCGCAACGATTCGTGGATGTAAGCTAAACACATCAGGGATCAAAAAAGGGCGCTTCAACAGAGCGCCCTTTTTTATGTTGGATAAGCTAACTACTCATCTTCATCCACCATGGTCATCAGTGAAGTATTCCCCCCCGATGCCGTGGTATCAATACTGATCGTTTTCTCGGTCATCAGACGCTGGATCAGTTTATCGTTATATTCGGCGGTGATCACCGGCAGAATAGCGCCCTGACGTTCAGCTAACATCGCCGAGATGTGTGCTGTCCGTTCGGTACTGCTGTCTACCACAACACCGGCCAGCTGTTCATCCATCAACAGTGCATCGAGGTGGCTCAATCTGGCTACCTGGAAGACACCATCTGGCGCCCCTACCGATTTAAACTTCTCTTTGACAGCCAGCGCTTCTTCATAGAACAGATCAGACACAACGGAAACAACGCAGTTACCGGTGGCCAGCGCCGACACAACCGACAGCATCCAGTATTCGAAAGCTACTTCTTTATCGGCGAAACACACCAATACCCCTCGTGGCTCAAGGTAGAGCTTATTAGACTCTCCCGTAGGCCCCGGCAGTATAGTGGGTTTGGCGAGCTTTTTGTCGATACTGATTAACTGCGAACGAGCCGAGGCCAGCGTGCGGTTAAGGTCATCGGCGAGCTCCTCAACAATATCCACCGTCGCCAGTTTTGCCAGTAGCTGGCGCACTTTGGAAATGCGCTCATGCAATGGCAGGTAGCGCCAGGCTTCTTCAGTCTCGGTTGCCTTACGCATAATGGCAGCCGCTTCCTCATGTTGAGTGTCACCACCTGACAGCGCGTCATCAATGCTTTCCGGCTCTTCCAGAATGGTAGGTTTCGGGGTGGCTTTTTCCATCATTAGCCGAGACAGGTAGCTTGGTCCACCGGCTTTCGGCCCGGTGCCGGATAATCCGCGTCCGCCAAACGGCTGAACCCCCACAATCGCACCAATCATGTTTCTGTTTATGTACACATTACCAACCCGTGAGCGGGCAGCCAGTTCATAAGCGCGTTCTTCAATACGGGAGTGGATCCCCATGGTCAGGCCGTAGCCGGTATCGTTAATCTGTTTCAGAACGTTATCCAGCTCTTTGCCTTTGAAACGCACAACGTGCACTACCGGCCCAAACACTTCCCGTTTCAACACACTCAGATCGCTGATTTCGTAAAGCGTAGGCGGGAAAAACGTGCCGTCCTGGGCGCTTTCCGGCAGCTCTGACTGATAAAGGAGCTTGCCATTTTCTTTCATGTACTCGGCATGTTCCTGCAGCGAAGACAGGGCTTTCTGATCGATCACCGGACCAACGTCGGTACTCAGCCACGACGGATCGTCAATAGTCAGCTCTTGCACTGCCCCGGTAAGCATTTTAATAAGGTTATCGGCAATGTCTTCCTGTACAAACAAGACCCTTAATGCCGAGCAGCGCTGGCCGGCACTCTGAAAGCCTGAATGAATGACGTCATCCACTACCTGTTCGGGCAGTGCAGTAGAATCCACAATCATGCAGTTCTGACCGCCGGTTTCGGCAATCAGCGGTACCTGCTCACCACCGCGCTGCGCCAGCGTTTTGGAAATAAACGTACCGGTTTGTGTGGAGCCGGTAAAAATCACCGCCTTAATCCGCTCATCCGGTAGCAATACGTTGCCAACATCCGGGCCCTTGGCAATAACCAGTTGCAGGGCGTTGTCCGGCAATCCAACCGACCGCATCATCTGCACCGCTCGCAGAGCTATCATACTGGTTTGTTCGGCAGGCTTGGCCACTACCGTGTTACCGGTAGCCAGGGCTGCCACAACCTGACCAAGGAAGATGGCCAGCGGGAAGTTCCACGGACTAATACACAGCACTACGCCACGGGGCACTAAACGCTCATCCTGGCTGAGCTCTACGGCTCTGGCGGCGTAATAACGACAGAAGTCCACGGCTTCGCGCACCTCGTCGATAGAATCCTGCGTCACCTTACCCGCTTCACGGATACAAATAGCAATCAGCTCGTCCATATGACGTTCGAGGGAATCAGCCACCTGATTCAACAGCATCGCCCGTTCGCTGGCAGAGCGTTCTGACCACTCTTTAAAGCCGCTTTCGGCATTATCGAGGGCCTGTTTTATGGCTGCTTCATCTGCGTAATGATGGTAACCCACAATATCGTTGAGGTTCGCCGGGTTCTTCACCGGCACCGCACCTTCCGGCACATTCTCGGGCTGCACAACGTACTGGCGAGCATAACGGCCTAAGTTGTACTTGAGAGTATTGACGGTATTCAGATCGGTAAGATCCATGCCTTTAGAATTCACCCGCTCCGGGGCAAACATCTCTGAAGCTTTATTGATTTGCTTGTTATAGCGGTATGTCAGGCGCTGAGTCAGCTCTACCGGGTCTTCAAGCAGTGCCTCTACCGGTTTGCTATCGTCCACAATGGCGTTAACGAAAGAAGAGTTAGCGCCATTTTCCAGTAAGCGACGAACCAAATAAGCGAGCAGATCTTCATGGATCCCTACCGGTGCATACACACGGCACTGAATTTGTTCTTCGGTCACCACCTGATCGTAAAGAGTATCGCCCATTCCATGCAGACACTGGAACTCAAAGCCCTGTTTGTCATCACCGGCAAGCTCAACAATCACTGATGCGGTGTAAGCATTATGCGTGGCAAACTGGGGATAAATGGTATCGCGATATTCCAGCAGCTGGTTAGCACAAGCGTGGTAAGACACGTCGGTGGAGGATTTCCGGGTAAAGACCGGAAATGCATCTACACCCGCTGTTTGGGTAAGCTTAATTTCAGTGTCCCAGTAAGCGCCTTTCACCAGTCGCACCATCATTTTGCGACCTACGTCGAGGGTAAGTTCGCGCAGCCACTCAATTACGTGAATCGCACGTTTTTGATAGGCCTGTACGGCCAGACCAAAGCCTTCCCAGCCATCCAGATCCGGATCGCGGAACACCGCTTCAATAATATCCAGCGAGGTTTCCAGACGGTCGGCTTCTTCGGCATCAACGGTCAGACCAATATTGTATTCTTTGGCCATCATGCACAGTGATTTAAGTCGTTCCGGCAGCTCTTTCATAACCCGCTCGTAATGCGAAAACTCATAGCGTGGATGGATAGCCGAGAGTTTTACCGAAATCCCCGGTGACTTACGCGGCCCTTTGCCAGCCGCCGCTTTACCGATAACCTTGATGGCCTTAACATACGCATCGTAGTACCGGTCGGCATCGGCAAAGGTGCGAGCCCCTTCACCGAGCATATCGTAAGAATATACGTAGCCTTTCTTTTCTTTTTCCTGGGCTCTTTCTACCGCATCTTCAATACTTTCGCCCATTACAAACTGACGACCCATCACGCGCATGGCAATGTTCATTGCGCGGCGGATCACCGGCTCACCCAGCCGGCCTATGGTCTTTTTAAGCAGGCCGAACTGTTCGCTTTTACGTTTATCAGCATAGTTAACCATGTTGCCGGTAAACAGCAATCCCCAGGATGAGGCGTTAACGAACAAGGATTCACTGTTGCCCAGATGCGGGGTCCACTGGCCTTTGGATAACTTGTCTCGAATGAGCTCGTCCTGCGTGTGTTTGTCTGGTACCCGCAACAACGCTTCGGCCAGACACATTAAGACCACACCTTCAGAGGTAGACAACGAATATTCGTTAAGCAAGGCATCTACACCACCGTGGCCCTCCTGCTCGCGCCGAATTTTAAGTACCATGCGTCGGGCACGCTCCCATGCCCGGCTGCGGGCCCGGGGATTGACTTCGGCAATAGGCAGGATCTGATCGACCGCGTCAGTTTCAGGGATGCGATAATAATCGCGGATTAACTGTCGGATCGGGCTGGTGGTCGTAAACGTGCTTTTAGTTAACATTGAACCCCTTGTGTACTTTCTGTCGTATAAAAATTAAGATTATCACCGTTTTTTAACGCGGTAGTATGAATACAGATCACTGTTATATTTGTAGAAGCGCCTAATGCTGCGCTTTGTAACAAAGGTTATGTATTCTAACCAAGACGACTGCGCCGGGGTATGCCCCTGAACCTGCCCGTGACGAGAAAGCCGGTGAACTAACGTAAGATTTTGTTGCCACATTAACTGGCCTGTTTTGGCGCGTCAAGGCAGAGCCGGTGCGCTGCGTTGCTGTGCGATATCTAACAGCCTGGCGTTAACGGTGTCTTTCATAGTCAAGGAGCAAGCAATGCAGAGCCGAGCCGCTAAGTTTTCCGTTTGGATAGCAGGGATAATTCTTACTCCGGTAGTTATCTACTGGCTGTTTGCCGACATGCTGATTAAATCCATTCTGGAGGGGCAGCTTACGCAGTCGCATGGCGCCGAGGTCAACATCGGCGGCTTTGAACATCAATTGTTTCCTTTTAAAGTCGCCATTACCGAGGTGGCGTTTACCGATCCCTCAGAGCCTCTCAACAATCAATTAGTCGTTGGCCGAATGGCAGGCGATGTCGAGCTTACCGCGCTGCTGTCAGACCAACTGATTATGAATCAGGTAGATTTACTCGATGTCGCTTTTAATCAGCCCCGCTCTGCGCCTGGTCAGGTGTTGCGTAAACCTGAAGGGCAAAGCTTCGATGATTTACTTAGCGAAGCAAAAGAAGCATTACCGACTGTGGATGAATTGCTGGAGCGCTCGCCACTAAAAACCACCGCGGCAGTAGAAGAGGCCAGAACCACTTACAACACCTATGCCGAAGCATTGAAAACCGATTATCAGTCGCTCCCCGACAAAGCGCGCCTTGAATACTACAAAACGGAAATACAGAAACTTCGCGATACGGATTTTAAAAACCCGGCCGAGGTGGTGAAAGCCAAAGAGGCGTTTGACCAGTTAAAGCAACAAATGCGCAATGATAAGGAAAGCATTACCACTTTCAGAGCGAAAGCCAGTGAGGCCAGAGCGGCAATGAGTGCTTCCTTACAGACGTTAAAAACAGCACCGGCTCAGGACTATGAATTGCTTAAAGGCGTTTATGCCGGTGACCAGGCCGCCCTTTCACAGTTGACCGAAGCGGTATTCGGCGATAAAGCGGCGCAATATAATCGTTACCTGTTCAGCGCTTTTGATTTGCTGGTTCCTTTGCTTAAAGGCAGCAACGAAACCTCAGAAACAGAAGAGCAAGCCGGTACGCCGCTGGATGTCCTCATCAGGCAAGCCAATATATCGGTCAACTGGCAGGATACCCTGCTAACCGGCGACTGGAAAAATATTACCAATATGCACGCCGTATTTGGCAACCCGACAACTTTCTTTTTGAATGCCGCAGCCAAGGGCGCACAAACCTTCTCTACCCAGGGGCAGTTTTTTATTGATAGTAACGGGCTGGACGCCT
Source organism: uncultured Alteromonas sp. (assembly GCF_913058315.1). GTDB lineage: Bacteria > Pseudomonadota > Gammaproteobacteria > Enterobacterales > Alteromonadaceae > Alteromonas. The sequence goes on from NZ_CAJXQY010000004.1 coordinate 34,941, forward strand.
CGCAGACATGGCAAATTGCCGGGGTGCTGCTGGACAGTGTTGCCCTGAGCCAAAACCCGCGACTTGATGCGTCAATTAAGCAAGCCTTACTGGCGACCAGTGGTTCGCTTAAGATTACTGATAATATCCTCAATGGTTCGGGCCAGGTCGACCTGACCGAACTGACCATGGCAGCCACCGGCAGTGATAACCTGACTAACGCCATAGCCGGGTTGCTCGATAGTCTTAAGCAGCTTGATATGAAAATGGACATTGGCGGTACGCTGACGGCCCCCAATTTTGGTTTTTCGTCTGACCTGGACAGGCAGCTGGCAAACGCAGCATTATCCAGCCTGAGTGCATCGCAACAGGATAAACTGAGCGAACTGAATAGCAAATTACAAGGCATGGTGGGCGATCAGGACGACAACCTGGCCAGCGAACTTGGCAATATATCCACCTGGCTGACCGCCAGTCAGCGTGACGAAGCCGCATTGCAGGAATTACTGCAGGCTACGTTTAAAAACGCGGTGGAAAAACAGAAAGACAAGCTGCTGAACAAACTGTTCGATAAACTGGATGGACGTTAAGCATCCAGCGCGGCATAATAACTTCGACTAATTCGAACAGGTGTTCATTGTGTGGCGAGATCGGGCAATCCTATTTATTCTGTTAGCGCTGTTAGGCGCGCTACAGGTTCGCCTGTGGCTCGGGAAAAACAGCATCCCTGACTATCTGGCCAAGCAACAAGAAGTGCAAAAACAGCATCAGCAAAACGCCAACCTGGTGCAGCGTAACGCCTTGTTAAAGGCAGACATCAGCGATTTGACTATTGGCCTTGAGGCGGTAGAAGAAAGAGCCAGAAACGAGCTGGGCCTGATCAAACGGGGTGAAACCTTCTACCGGATATTACCCACCGAAGAAGACTAAAGGGTGCGGGTAATTTCTGGCTTAACTCTCCCTTCCGGCAATGACCATCAAGAACAATAAAGAGAAACAAACCTTTGAGCATAACTAATACATCCATTGTTGCCGTGGTTCCTGCGGCAGGTATTGGTTCACGAATGCAGGCCGATCGCCCTAAACAATATCTGACGATAGGCGCGCAAACTATTCTGGAACATACGCTGCTAACGCTGGCAGCCCACCCGGTGATCTCTCGGGTTGTGGTGGCCATTAGTCCCGATGATGAATACTTTAAGCAGCTACCGCTGCAAGATGCGCCCTGGCTTACAACCGTTCACGGCGGCGAGAGTCGGGCAGACTCGGTATACAACGCTCTGGCAGAGCTGGCCGATGACGAGTGGGCCCTGGTGCACGACGCCGCCCGCCCCTGCGTAAGTCACCTCGATATCAGCCGGTTAACCGAGCGTACCGGCGCTGTGGATTTTAGTGGAGGCATTCTTGCCACACCGGTTCGCGATACTATGAAGCGCGGCACAGCCAGTACCAACTCAACCCCGGTGGTAGTGAAAACAGAAGAGCGGGACAACCTCTGGCACGCACTAACCCCTCAGTTGTTCCCGGCTGGCATTTTACGTGATGCGCTGGCTGGTGCATTGCAAGCCGGCGCAGTGGTGACCGACGAAGCTTCAGCAATGGAGTTTGCCGGCCACAGCGTTGAATTAATCGACAGCGATCCGGCGAATATCAAAATTACGCGCCCGGCAGACTTAACCCTGGCACAATTTTATTTACAACAAAGCAGGCAATTGACTCTTATGCGAATCGGACACGGTTACGACGTTCACAAATTCGGCGGCGAAGGCCCAATTACTATTGGTGGTGTAAGCATTGATTATGAGCAGGGCCTGCTGGCCCACTCAGACGGCGATGTACTGATCCACGCCCTTTCCGACGCCTTACTGGGCGCTGCTGCACTGGGTGATATCGGTAAACATTTTCCCGATACAGACAGTGCTTATGCCGGGGCCGATAGCCGCGGATTGTTGCGCGATGTGATGGCCCGGCTACACGGCCTGGGCTATAAGCTGGTTAATGCCGATATGACTATTGTTGCCCAGGCGCCCAAAATGGCGCCGTACATACCGACCATGCAGCAATTACTCGCCAGCGACTGTCAGGTCGACACCGATCAAATCAATGTAAAAGCCACCACTACCGAAAAACTCGGTTTTGCCGGTCGCAAAGAGGGCATCTCAGCCTACGCTGTTGCCCTGATTACGAAATGAGCACTATGCAACTACACACTGAACACTGGCAATACCTTAACGATACACCCGTCGCCAGCGGGCTACTAAAACAACATATTGCCGATTTTAAGGTAACCGAAGAGCTCGGCTATACACTGTCCGGTGATGGTGAACATATTTATGTCGAGCTTGAGAAAACGCAGCTCAATACCGCCTACGTAGCCGAGCAACTGGCCAGTTTTTGTGGTTTGCCACTACGCCAGGTGACCTACGCCGGTCGAAAAGACAAGTATGCCGTTACCCGTCAGTGGTTTGGTGTGCATGTGCCAGGCAAAACCGAATTTAACTGGGACGCCTTTACCCTTGAAGGCACCCGAATCCTGCAGGTACAGCGTCATAACAAAAAACTGCGTACCGGCCAATTAAAAGGTAATCACTTTGAAATTACCCTGCGAGCAGTGACCGACCCGGATGCGGTAGTAAACAGACTGCAGCAGGCGGCCCGGACCGGCGTACCCAATTTTTACGGCAGCCAGCGTTTTGGCGTCCAGCGGATCAGTGAAGAGGGCGAAGTTAACCGCGGTGGCAATCTGATGATGGCGGAACGGATGCTTAACGGCGAGGTAATTAAAAACCGTAATAAACGTTCTATGGCCCTGTCGGCGTTGCGTAGCTGGCTGTTTAACGAAATGCTGTCGAACCGCATCGCCAGGGGCTGCCTGCATACCATAACCCCCGGCGACGTGATCAACCTTGCCGGTTCGAACAGTATTTTTGTTGCTGATGAAGACATCCAGCCACTCAGTGAGCGTTTAACCCGACAAGATCTGTCTACCACCATCCCATTGTGGGGCAAAGGCGATATTGGTTCGGCGGGCGATGCCAGGATCATGGAGCTGGAATCAGCCGCCGCTTATCCCGAGGTCACCGCGTTTCTGGCCGATCAAAAACTCAGTATGGAACGTCGTGCTGCGATTATTTGGCCACAACGGCTTGAATGCAATCAGCAAGGTGATACATTAATCATACGGTTTTTCCTGCCCTCAGGCTGCTTTGCGACCGCGGTATTAAGAGAATGTCTGCTTACCACCGAGTTAGCCTGATGGAACACATTTTCTGTAGATACAACCGGTATACTTATTAGCTTATGAAAATACTACTCAGTAATGACGACAGCGTTTTTGCCAAAGGCATTGCCACCATGCATACCGCGCTGGCAAAACAGCATGATGTTACGGTAATTGCCCCCGACCGCAACTGCAGCGGCGCGAGTAATGCTTTGTCATTGCATCAGCCATTGCGAATTCAGCAAATGGAGAATGGCTTTTTCGCCGTTAATGGTACGCCTTCCGACTGCGTCCATCTGGGGGTTAACAGCTTTTTGCAAGAAGATCCCGAACTGGTTGTCTCTGGCATTAATCACGGCGCGAATCTCGGCGACGATGTGATTTACTCGGGCACGGTAGCAGCCGCTACCGAAGGCCGATACATGGGCTTACCAGCCATAGCCGTTTCGTTATGCAATTATGAGGGTGGTCATTTTGAAACCGCCGCCCGGGTCGTGGTGGAAGTAATAGAGAAATTAATCACTCACCCACTGCCAGCCAATCAGATCCTGAATATTAACGTGCCGGATTTACCTTATGACAAACTGGCCGGAGTCAAGGTCACCCGCCAGGGCCGACGCCACCGCGCAGAGTCCATGGTAAAAGCGAAGGATGCCTTTGGCCGGCCGATATACTGGTACGGCCCGGCCGGCGCAGAACAGGATGCCGGGCCGGGGACGGATTTTCATGCTATCGCAAACGGTTATTGCTCAGTAACACCACTGAGCGTTGATATGACTGCCCGCGACAGCATTGCAGAAATGGAAAAGTGGCTGGAAATGTAAGCCTCAATAAGAAAAATAACCCGCAACAAGAATTAATGACACATGAGAACAACAAGAAAAGGCGATGCACTCGCGCAGCTGTTGTGCGATGAAGGGATTTCGAATCAGAAGGTGCTCAATGCTGTAGCCAGTGTTCCCCGCGAACGCTTTTTACCGGATGCATTGCAGCATAAGGCCTATCAGAATACGGCATTACCCATTGGACAGGGACAAACCATATCGCAACCTTATATTGTTGCCAAAATGAGTGAATTGCTGCTGGCTGCACCGAACGCCGCGAACTCAGTACTGGAAATTGGCACCGGCTCCGGCTATCAAACCGCCATTCTCGCTTTGCTGTTTCCCCAGGTTTTTTCGGTTGAACGCATCAAAGCGCTGCAATTTCAGGCCAAACGCCGTATGAACCAGCTTGATTTACATAATATAAAAATGAAGCATGGCGACGGCTGGCAAGGTTGGAGCAGTAAAGGCCCCTACGACTGCATTATTGTTACTGCGGCGGCCAGCAGTATTCCCCAGGCCCTAACCGACCAGCTCAATGAAGGCGGCCGACTGGTGATACCGGTGGGCGACGACCAACAGGAATTACTTTGTATCGATAAAATTGAAGGCGAACTGCACAGTACCACTGTGGAAGCGGTTCGTTTTGTTCCCCTGGTGGCCGGAGACCTCCTTTGAAATTATTCCAACCTTGTTATGATCTCGCTTTACGCTGGTCTAAGCACCCGGCCGCCAGTCGCTATCTGGCGATACTGAGCTTCGCCGAGTCAGTCATTTTTCCCATACCACCAGATGTCATGCTGGCGCCCATGTCGCTCTCGCAGCCATCGCGGGCCTGGCACTTTGCCCTGATCACCACCATAGCTTCGATTGTTGGCGGGGTGGCAGGTTATCTGTTGGGCTTTTTTGCTTTCGACACCCTGTTACAGCCCTATATTGAATCATCAGGTTACGCTCACAAACTGGAAACCGCTATTGGCTGGTTTGAAGCCTACGGCGTGTGGGTAGTTTTCCTGGCGGGGTTTTCGCCTATCCCGTACAAGGTTTTCACCATCAGCGCCGGTTTCTTGCAAATGGCTTTTCTACCCTTTTTAGTTGCCTCAGCCGTTGGCCGCGGTGCGAGGTTTTTTTTAGTGGCAACACTTATGAAATGGGGTGGCGCTAAGATGGAAGAGCAGTTGCGTAAATATGTGGAAGTGCTTGGCTGGGCAGTGGTTGGACTGGCGGTTGTCGCTTATTTGATGCTACGATGAAGTTACACAACACTAACGTGATGCGCGGAATAATCGGCATTATTGTCAGCATAGCGTTAGTGAGCTGCACAGGTCCTGAACGGCCGGCGCCGGTGGTAGTACTGAACAGTCAGCACTACCCCAAAACGGCGGAAAAGCTCACCCAGTACACCGTCAAAGCAGGGGATACGCTCTATGCGATTGCCTGGTATACAGGGAACGATTACCGGGATATAGCGAAATGGAATTCGTTGTCCGAACCCTACAATATTTATCCCGGCCAATCACTGAATTTACAACAACCGCGAAGGGTGTCAAAAAAACCTCGAAGTGTCAATAATATGACTGGTCAAACCAGTAGGCAAAATCCAAAAATGTCTATTGACCAAAAAGATAGCCAGGCGTATTGTAATTGTGAATCAGATGTTAACAACACAAAAGGAGTTGTGAGTAAGCCCAAAAAGAACGGGTTTCCACAACGTGTTGAAAAATGGATGTGGCCTGCACAAGGTCGGTTCCAATTATCAAACAGTAACGGTCAGACCACCCAAACAGGGGTCGACATTTACTCAAATCAGGGCAGCGAAATCGTTGCTGCTGCCGCAGGGAAAGTTGTATACGCTGGTAACGCGCTGCGCGGATACGGTAATCTAATAATAATAAAACACACCGAATCCTTTTTAAGTGCATATGCGCATAATGATCAGATAATGGTCAGTGAGCGTGACTGGGTTAACGCGGGTCAGGAAATTGCAAAAATGGGCAACACCGGAACAACAACCGTTAAGCTCCATTTTGAAATACGTTATCGGGGAAAAGCAGTAGAACCGATGAAATATCTACCAAACAAACAATAACAATAACAATAAATAATAATAATAATTAAGAATCAGGAGAACGTCGTAAGGTAAAACAACGCAGGAGATACAGTTGTGGGTCAACAAAATATCGCTGTCATCGACGCAACACCCCAAGACGAAGTAGACAACATCGAAGTTAATGAAAATATCAAAGACGACGAGTTGTTAAATGAAGAAAATGAAAAAACCAAGACCGACACCTGGATCAACCAGGAAGAGGTCACAAAAACACTGGATGCAACTCAGTTATACCTGAGCGAAATTGGTTATTCTCCCCTGCTTACCGCAGAAGAAGAAGTCCACTTTGCACGCAGAGCACTGAAAGGCTGCGAAGCATCTCGTAAGCGAATGATCGTTAGCAACCTCAGGTTGGTAGTGAAGATTGCCCGACGTTACAACAATAGAGGCCTGGCACTGCTGGATCTTATTGAGGAAGGCAACCTTGGATTGATTCGGGCCGTTGAAAAGTTTGATCCGGAAAGAGGGTTCAGATTCTCAACGTATGCAACATGGTGGATTCGTCAGACTATTGAACGAGCCATTATGAATCAAACCCGGACGATTCGGTTACCAATTCATGTGGTAAAAGAATTAAACGTCTATTTGCGTGCGGCCCGTGAACTGGCTCAAGAGCTTGATCACGAACCTACAGCAGAAGACATTGCACTTTATCTGGACAAGCCCATTGATGAAGTTAGCAAGATGCTGCGTCTTAATGAACGCATCAGCTCTGTTGACACCCCCATTGGTGGTGAAAATGATAAAGCATTGCTCGATATTCTGGCGGACGATAATGAATCAAGTCCGGAGGACGAGTTACAGGACAGCAATATTAAACAAAATATTGTGTCCTGGTTGCAGGAACTAAACGCTAAGCAACGTGAAGTGCTGGCCAGAAGATTTGGACTGATGGGCTACGAGCCCTCAACCCTTGAAGATGTAGGCGCTGAGATTGGCCTGACGCGTGAAAGGGTTCGGCAGATTCAGGTAGAAGGTCTGCGTCGTTTAAAAGACATGCTCAGTAGTCAGGGCCTGGATTTAGAAAGCGTCTTTAGCCGTCTAAGTTAATTGATACACAAAAACGCCCCGATTCGGGGCGTTTTTTATTGTCTGTCGAGAGTAATGAATCGGTATGGATGCGGGTTTTTATCGTCTGCTTCAAACGATTGCTCGTTGGTGATAAGCCATTCACCAGCGGTCTTATAGTCTGGGAAATGAGTATCGCCTTCAGTATCGAGCTCTATCTGCGTAAGATATAAGCGATCAGCTTTAGGTAACAGGCTGGCATAAATTTTACCGCCACCGATGATCATCACTTCTTCCGTTTCTGTTTCCTGCGCTTTTTGCAGGGCCGGCTCAATGGCGTTAACCACCACCGCATCGTCCAACTGATAGTTAATATCGGTTGTAATAACAATGTTCAATCGGCCAGGTAAGGCTCTGCCAATGGATTCATAGGTTTTTCTGCCCATAATCACTGGTTTGCCCAGGGTAGTGCGTTTAAAGTGCGCCAGGTCTGCTGGCATATGCCAGGGCATCTGGTTATCTTTGCCAATTACCCGATCGTTCGCCATGGCGGCAATCATAGCTATTTTCATTTTCACTGACACCTTACTACCCGTCAGGTTACTTACGATAAATCACTTCGACATCATAATCGTCGTCATCATCATCCCAATCATCATCATCATCGTCGGCCTCTGCCTGTGGCTCAGGACTATAGGTATCCCATTTGAACTCAACTTCAGGTTTGTCCTGCTCTTCTTCTAGCTCATCAGGCAGGCTCTCAATGAAGTTCATGATTTCATGGCAAAGTGGTTCGAGCCCTAAACGCTGAAAGGCGGAGATATAGTAAACCGGACCGTCCCATTCCAGCTTTTCAACGATTTGCTGACACAGTTCTTCAGCTTCATCCTCAAGCAATAAATCAATCTTATTGAACACCAGCCACCGCGGCTTACCAGCCAGTTTCGGGCTGTATTTTTCCAGCTCATTGATAATAGTGAGGGCATTCTCAGCCGGATCGGACTGATCCGCCGGCATCAGATCGACCAGGTGCAACAGTATCCGGCAACGTTCAAGGTGTTTAAGGAATCGAATCCCCAACCCCGCCCCTTCCGAAGCGCCTTCAATTAACCCGGGAATGTCGGCAATGACAAAGCTACGTTGGGCATCTTGTCTGACAACACCTAAATTAGGGACCAGCGTGGTAAACGGATAGTCTGCCACTTTCGGCTTTGCCGCAGACACAGAACGAATAAAGGTTGATTTTCCGGCATTCGGCAAACCGAGCATGCCAACATCAGCCAACAGCATCAGTTCCAGTTTCAGATTGCGAATTTCGCCGGGTGTGCCGTTGGTTTTTTGTCGTGGAGCACGGTTGGTACTGCTTTTAAAACGAGCATTGCCCAATCCGTGAAAACCACCCTGAGCTACTTTTAAACGCTGTCCATGACGGGTTAAGTCTCCCAGCACTTCCTGGGTATCGGCGTCCGTAGCGCGGGTACCCACCGGTACCAGTACGGTGAGATCTTCACCTGCTTTACCGGTACAATTGCCGCCCATCCCGTTCTGACCACGCTCAGCGCGATGAAAACGTTCAAAACGATAATCGATTAAGGTATTCAGGTTTTCATCGGCTTGTAAGTACACACTACCGCCATCACCACCATCACCGCCGTCCGGGCCACCTTTGGGCACATATTTTTCGCGACGAAAACCAATGGTACCGTTGCCGCCATCGCCTGCTTCAACTCGAATTTCAGCTTCATCTACAAATTTCATGTTTACCCCGGACCGAACCTTAAACTTTTAAGTGTAACTCACTTTATCAAAGTGCGTAGCAGTTATGCCTGCATACCACTTCAATGATTATAACCTGTCTGTGTTGCCTGCAACAAAAAACCCCGCAAGCGCGGGGTTTTTTTAATCAGTATGCGATTGCGCTTTATTCAGCAACAATGCTCACAAACTTACGGTTGTTAGGTCCTTTAACTTCGAACTTAACTTTGCCGTCAGATAATGCGAACAGGGTGTGGTCTTTGCCGATACCCATGTTGTTACCAGCGTGGAAACGAGTACCGCGCTGTCTAACAATGATGTTACCGGCCAGCACAGACTCACCACCAAAACGCTTAACACCTAAACGTTTACTTTCTGAGTCGCGACCGTTTTTGGTACTACCACCAGCTTTTTTGTGTGCCATGTGTCTATGCTCCTATTATGCGTTAATACCAGTGATTTTCACTTCAGTGAACCACTGACGGTGACCCGCTTGCTTACGCGAGTGCTTACGACGACGGAACTTAACGATTTTTACTTTATCGCCACGACCGTGTGTAACCACTTCAGCAGTCACTTTACCACCGGCTACATATGGTGTGCCGATTTTAACGTCGTCACCATTGCTAACCATTAATACGTTATCAAACTCTACACTGTCGCCTGGAGCGACTTCGATCTTCTCGAGACGAACGGTTTGACCTTCGGCCACACGGTGTTGTTTACCACCACTTTGGAAAACCGCGTACATAACTTTCTCCGCTCTGCGCCTAAATTTATTGCGCAATCAATTCTAAAACAGGGCGCGAATTGTACGTGAATCGATTTTCGATCTCAACCCCAGAATGCGAAAAAAGTTTATTTTTCGAGCGAAGTTATCAATCGCCGGTCAGAGTGACTATTTTAACAGGTTTAACGGTCAACAAAAATGCTTGTTTTGATTGATATTTACCTGCAATTTCAAGGTCATGCGATTTTATACTTAAGGAGGCGTATGGATTGTGTTTGTCTGATAGTCGCGGCGATGGGCGCCCTGCGATCGCCGGATCCGTTGTCATTTGTCCCGACAAGCCTGTTAATTATGGTGAAATTAATCTAATTCACTGGATAGACGATAATATTTATGTACAATCTGCTGCCAGTCAGCTTACACGTTCCGGACACTACGAGACGCTATGAATATTGATCAAATAAAAGCATTGGCCGAATCCGATATGCAGGCAGTTAATAAACTGATCCAGCAGCAGGTCGATTCGGATGTTGCCCTGATCAATCAACTTGGCTTTTATATTGTTAACAGTGGCGGCAAACGACTCCGCCCGCTGTTAACCGTGCTGGCGGCCCGAGCGTTAAACATTGAATCCGGTCAGCATCACACGCTGGCTGCGATAATCGAATTTATTCATACCGCTACGCTGTTACACGATGATGTGGTTGATGAATCAACCATGCGCCGTGGTCGCGAAACGGCTAATGCCCTGTTTGGTAATCAGGCCAGCGTACTGGTAGGAGACTTCCTTTATACACGTAGTTTCCAGATGATGGTTGAGCTACAGAGTATGCGGGTTATGGAAATCCTGTCTGACTCCACCAACCGCATTGCTCAGGGTGAAGTTCAGCAGTTGATGAACTGCAACGATCCGGATACCACCGAGGCGAGCTACTTCGACGTAATTTATGGCAAAACTGCCCGTTTGTTTGAAGCGGCCACTCAGTTAGCCGCGGTGATTACCGGACAATCCGCTGAAGTTGAACAGGCTATGCAGGCGTACGGTCGCCATCTGGGGACTGCATTTCAGCTGGCTGATGACATTCTCGACTACGAGTCTGACAGCGAGGCCATGGGCAAAAATGCCGGCGACGATCTGGCTGAAGGTAAACCTACCCTGCCTTTGCTTTATGCGATGTGGCATGCCAATGAAGAAGACGCATTGCTTATCCGTGAAGCCATCGAAAAAGCCAATGGATTACCCCATTTACAACGCATAGTAGCGGTAATGAATGATACCGGTGCACTGAGCTACACCCGTCAGAAAGCCTTTGAAGAAGCTGATACGGCAATCTCAGCGCTTAATGTGTTGCCTGAAAGCGATTACAAGCAGGCGCTGATTGCCCTGGCGCACATCGCTGTAGACCGCAATAGCTAAAGGCTAAATCCCAACATTCCTATCATAAAACCCAGGATCCCGCCCAGCGGCGGTGCCCAGTGGTTATCCATCCGCACCTGGGGGGCGATGTCCTGCAGCACCGAATAAAGAATTCCCCCCGCGGCAAACAGCATAATAGCCGATACTACAATCGTATATTGCGAGAGCAGAAAGTACCCTACTAACGCCATCATCGGTCCCAGCAATGCCATTAGCAAAAACATCACCAGGATTCGCCGCGAGCTAAAATGTCCGGCCGCTTTGAGTTCGCGGTAGGCATTAAAACCCTCGGGAAAATTTTGCACTGCAATTAACAACCCTAACAGCACACTGCCACCACCGAGAGCTGCCGTTGTGCCAAGCGCAATGGACTCAGGAATAAAATCAGATAACATCGAGGCCAACTGACTGGCGGGCAGTTGTTTTCGCGCCAGCCAGATATCCAGTGCCATAAAAGCCAGGGCACCAAGCAGGAAACTCACGCAGGAGGCGGCAGTCCCCAGCTCCTGCATGCCATCCGGCACCAGCACCAGCGCCACCGCCGACAACAGTGCTCCGGCCCCCATGGCGAGGATGCCATGCCGTAACTCTTCGTCGAGCCAGGCCGGAAAAACGCCTTCAACCCTGGCCAGTAAGCCGCCCGCCGGCATAGCGAGGCCAGCCACGAGTGCCATTATCACAACATAGACGACTGACGGGTCTGTCACGCAATTCCCTCTGTTAACTGTGTTCGCGGCGGCTTATTGCGCGTTACGTTCGGCAATTCGGGTCATATTTTCGTTACTGTCCCGGTGCACAATAATATTATCTTCAATACGAATGCCGCCATAAGGCCGATAGGTTTCCACAACATCCCAGTTCACATATTTTGATAATTCACTGCTTTTCAAATCGGCTAGCAGTGATTCAATGAAGTACAAACCCGGCTCAATGGTAAAGACCTGACGGGCTTCCACTGTGCGGGTGCAACGTAAAAACGGGTGATCGTCAGGCGCAGGTTTGGGTGTGCCGCGATCGTCCATTACCAGTCCGCCCACATCATGCACCTGCAATCCGAGGAAATGGCCAATCCCGTGCGGGAAGAAAGTACGGGTAATACCCTGCGCCAGGCAGTCCTCTGCGTTCATGTTAACCAGTCCGGCCTGCACCAGCACATCGGCAATGCCCTCGTGGGCCGCCAGATGAATATCGGCATAATCCACACCAGGTTTTAACCTGCCGGCCAGTGACAGGGTAAGTTTATCGAGTTCGCTGATAAGCCCTTTAAACGGATTATCCCCAACCGTGTAAGTCCGGGTGATGTCAGCCGCGTAACCATTATAATTGGCACCGGCATCAATCAGAAATGACCGATGCTGCGCTGGCCGGGCGGTATCATAGTGCATGTAATGAAGAATCGAGCAATGCTCATTGAGGGCAATGATACCGGTATACGGCACGTCATTATCGCCCTGTTGAGTGGCGGCATTATAGGCAAGATTAATAGCAAACTCGCTTTCTCCGGCAAAGAATGCAGCAGCAGCGGCCTGATGACCCGCTACAGCGATGCGGTTCGCCTCACGCATACAGGCCAGTTCATAGTCTGTTTTATAAGCCCGCTGATAATGCAGGTAATGCAGTGCTCTGTCCGGGTTAACGTTGTCAAAACCCAAAGCGCTGGCCACCTCAATGTATTCCCCCACATAGGCAAAATGACGTTTGTCATAAGGCAGGTGCTTTTCAACCATATCCGCCTGTTTAAGCATCACCACGTCAAAACAGTCGGTCCAGTACTCGTTTGGCTCAGGCGGCACCTTGTGCCAGAAGTCTGTAGGCCGGTAAAAGATAAGTTTCGGTTTGTCCACACCATTTACCACCAGCCAGCAGTTGGGGTTATCGATAACCGGTAACCAGGCTTTAAACTGCGGATTCACTTTAAAAGGGTAATGGTTGTCGTCTAAAAACAATCGCTTGCTTTGACCTGAGTGAATAACCAGCCCTTCCAGTCCTTCCCGTTCCAGGGCTTCGCGGGTGCGTTGCTGGAGTGTGTCGATATGCGCTGCATACAGGTCGTGATGCTCTGTCATAGTGCCTCTGTCGTTATCTTTTATGCTTGTATTATGGCGCATAACACTACCATGAGCCTAAGGTAAAGTCAGGCTGTCCGCCGAGAGTTTCATGCGACTCAAAGTATCAAACAGGTGTGAGGGCTGACCGAGCTGAACCTGATAGATATACCGGTACGCCATCACCGCTTTTACGTAATGCCGGGTCTCCCGGTATGGGATGTTCTCAATCCAGACATCCAGCGATTGCTCGCCGCTGGTTGGCAACCACTCCATCACCCGCTGCCAGCCAGCATTGTACGATGCAGACACCAGCACCGGGTTATGGTTGAGTTTGTCGTTTAAGTATTTTAAATACTGAATACCAAACTCCAGGTTTTGTTCAGGTTCGAGCAAAGTGCGATACCCTACCCGCTGATTGCTGATGTAATTTACCGTGCCGGGCATTAACTGCATCAGTCCGCGTGCACCGGCAGGAGACACCGCATCAACCATAAACGAACTCTCCCGACGAGCAATGGCCATTGCCAGCGCCGGGTCGACCTCATGCTGAGAAGCCTGTTGCTGAAATTCCTCGGCAAACGCCATAGGAAAGCGGCGACGCACATCATTAAAATAACCGGTTTGCGCAAAGCCAATAATCGCCTGATCATGCCATCCCCAGTCACTGGCAAGCAGGGTCACGGCACGCTTTTCTTCGGTGGTTAACCGCCGGTTGAGGTAATACCATTCCCGCCGGGCTTCTACATACCGGCCCAGCTTGAATAACTCATAAGCGCGCTGTACCGCAGGCACTGTACTCATTCTGGCCAGGGTGTAATCACTCATTTCCAGAGGTTTATCGGCCAATTCAGGCGGCTGTTGCAGCCGGGCACTGGCCAGGAACCCGTAATAATGGCGCTCTTTGGCCAGCTCGCCGTAAAGTTGTTGCGGCCCTTGTGCCGCCTCAAGTTCTCCCAACCCGCGAGCCCGCCAATAACGGAAAGCATCCTGACGCTGCTCATCCTCCGGCGCGGTCTGAATAACTTCTAACGCCTGCTGCCAGTCACTTTGCCGCAGCATGTAAGCCAAATGCCAGTGCCTGACATCTTCCTCAGCGTCAGGGACGTTAGCCTTAGCCAGCCACTGATCGGCGTTATCATCGCCTTCAATCACCAGACTGATCGCAATAGCACGGTAAATCTGTCTGGTTTGCGCTTCGCTGAAGGCAATTTTGCCCTGCCAGTACTGAAAGGCCTTTATGGCTTTTGCCGGTGTTTGCCAGGCGAGTCGAATCAGGCCGTAATACAGCACCGCCTTTTCCTGCTCCGGGTATTTACCAGGGAACAAGCTATAGTTGAGCACAGTAGACGATGAACGTCGGGTTTGCCGCCATAAATCCACCAGATAATGATGTGATGCAGGCAGCCTGCGCTGTAAATACCCCAGCAGATTGCGATCGCCGCCTCTTATTACTTTTTCAATCCGGCCCAATACTTTATCGGTGGTCATATGACCGGCTTGTTGCCATTGTTTAAATACCGGGTCGCATTCGTCCGGGCGTGACTGCCCCGATAACCACAGGGCATCGACCTGCTCAAACCAATAGTCGGGCGCATCGGACTCCTGCAACTGATAGTGCAGATACTGGCAGGTGTATTTAGTGCCCAATCCCGGCTGATAAGCCTCGATAAACGCCGCCTGTTTTTGTCGCTTGCTTAACAGGTCGAGCCAGCGTTTACGCAGGTGAGTTGCCAGGGGGGTGCCAGCATAACGGGCCAGAAACTCATCCACCGTTGCAGCGGTGAGGTTACTCAGGGTCCGCTCGGCGAGCCGTAACTTCAGATAAGGCACCAAAGGATAGTTAGCCAGGTCTTCAATATCCTTGTGGATAGCCGGCAGCTTAGAAACTGGCAGGGTATTGAGTTGTTTTTCAAGACTCAGAAATTGTGCACGTTGCTGTTCACGCTGCTTGCCATCCTCGGCAAAGGAGAGCGGCGATAGGATCCAACTCATTAACGTGAATAGCAGAACGAACCGCATTGCCTGCACACTATCTCCTTCTTCGCTTGGGGCACCATCGATTCCCCGTAGTGTAGATATTCTGCGTCCGTGATGACAGCGAAAATCGATGACTCGCTTTTCTGCGAGTTTCAGCGCAAAAACTAACCAACAGTGCTACCATCAACAACAGCTTTACCGTAACTGGCTGCCTTCCTCTTTAATTTAGCAAAATTGGCAAAAAATGGCAGTGAAAGGATTGGCTATACACAACTATAAATAAATTAAATATGCGTTAAAGGGCTTGAAAACGTTACCTTAGACACCATTGATTCAACATAATTGAAACACCCGTTTGAATTTTTGTTGATATTTTTCTCTGCATTGGAAAGAATCAGGGTTTGAAAGACAACGCGCCTCCCTACAATTTTATTAATTTCATGCGTAACGCTGAAAGGAGACAACAATGATCTACGAAGGCCAAAATCTAACGGTATCACTGTTGGATAACGGTTTTGCTGAACTGGTATTCGATGCCAAAGGTTCAGTAAATAAATTCGACCGCCAAACCATCAGTGACCTGGACGAAGCGACCCAGGCAATCGCCAGCAACAGTAACGTAAAAGGGGTGGTAGTTCGCAGTGCCAAGCCCGCTTTTATTGTTGGCGCCGACATCACTGAATTCACTGATATGTTTGCTCTGCCTGAAGAAGAAATTCTAGCCTGGGTGGCAAAAACATCAAAAGTGTTTGACCGTTTCGAAGATCTCCCGGTTCCTACAGTCGCCGCAGTGAATGGTTTTGCATTAGGCGGCGGCTGCGAGATGGCGCTGGCCTGTGACCTTCGAGTTGTTGATACCACCGCTTCCATCGGCCTGCCAGAAGTGAAATTAGGCCTGATGCCAGGTTTTGGTGGAACAGTACGTCTGCCTCGGCTTATCGGCTCCGACAATGCCCTTGAGTGGATGACAACCGGCAAGGATCGCAAAGGTCAGCAAGCGCTTAGTGAAGGCGCCGTTGATGCCGTTGTCGCTCCTGAAAAACTGACAGACGCCGCATTAAGCATGGTAGCCGACGCTGCCGCAGGCAAAATCGACTGGCAGGCTCGCCGCGCGGCGAAAAAAGCGCCACTTAAACTAAACAGTAATGAAGCCATGATGAGCTTCTCTACTGCACAAGCCTTTGTTGCCGCGAAAGCAGGTAAACACTACCCGGCCCCTCACATGATGGTGGAAACGGTTAAGAATGCTTCTTCACTGGATCGTGATGGCGCGCTGGCACTGGAAAATCAGGGCTTTGTAAAACTGGCCAAAACGGATGCAGCGAAAGCGCAGATTGGCATTTTCATGGCCGATCAGCTGGTTAAAGGTAAAGGCAAGAAATTAGCTAAGTCTGCCAGCAAAGCCGTTAAAATGAACGCCGTGTTAGGTGCCGGTATCATGGGTGGCGGTATCGCTTACCAAAGCGCCGTAAAAGGTTTACCGGTGATAATGAAAGACATCAACCAGCCCGCCCTGGACCTCGGTTTGTCTGAAGCTGCCAAAATCCTTAACAAAGGAATGCAACTCGGTAAGGTCACACCTGAAAAAATGGCGAAAACGCTTAACGCTATTACGCCATCACTGGAATACAGCGCCATTAAAGACGTGGACTTAGTGATTGAAGCTGTGGTTGAAAACCCAAAAGTTAAGAGCATGGTACTAAAAGAAACTGAGCAGCACGTAGATGAAGACACTCTCTTATGCTCAAACACCTCCACCATCTCTATTAACCAATTGGCAGAAAGCCTGGAAAAACCTGAGCGTTTCTGCGGTATGCACTTCTTTAATCCAGTGCACCGCATGCCACTGGTCGAAATCATCCGCGGCGAGAAAACTTCAGACGACACCATTGCTGCCGTAGTGGCTACCACACTGCAAATGGGCAAAACGCCTATTGTTGTGAATGACTGCCCCGGCTTTTTGGTAAACCGCGTATTATTCCCTTACTTTGCCGGTTTCTCGAAACTGGTACTCGACGGTGCTGACTTTGTTGCCGTTGATAAGGTCATGGAAAAACAATTTGGCTGGCCCATGGGCCCGGCTTACCTGCTCGACGTGGTAGGAATGGATACCGCCGACCACGCGGCATCAGTAATGGCCGATGGTATTCCAGAGCGCATGGCAAAAGTTGAAAACGACCCGGTAACGCTACTGTTTAAAGAAGAGCGTTTAGGTCAGAAGAATGCCAAAGGCTTCTACAACTTCAGTAAAGATAAGCGTGGTAAGCCGAAAAAAGACGCGGCCCCTGAAGCTTATGAGCTGATCAAACCTCACCAGGCAGAAGCCGGCGAGTTCAGCAGTGAAGAAATTATTGCTCGCCTGATGATCCCAATGGCCAACGAAGCGATTCGTTGTCTTGAGGAAGGCATCGTGGCCAGTGCTGCCGAGGCTGATATGGCCTTAATTTACGGACTCGGCTTCCCGCCGTTCCGTGGTGGTATTTTCCGTTACATCGAAACTATGGGATTAGCGAACTTTGTCGAACTTGCCGACAAATACGCCCATTTAGGTCCGATTTACCAAATTACAGACGGCGTTCGTCAAATGGCCGCTGAAGGTAAATCTTACTTCGCTTAATCACCTTAGGAGACATAATCATGAAAGATGTAGTAGTTATTGACTGTATTCGCACGCCCATGGGTCGCTCCAAAGGCGGCGTATTCAGAAACGTTCGTGCCGAGAGTTTATCGGCGCACTTAATGAGTGCCCTGATTGCCAGAAACCCGAATGTGGATCCGGCAGAAATTGAAGACATTATCTGGGGCTGTGTACAGCAAACCAAAGAGCAGGGCTTTAACGTGGCCCGTAATGCCCAACTGTTAACCGAAATACCGCGCAGCACTGCTGCCGTAACGGTTAACCGTCTGTGTGGTTCATCCATGCAGGCCCTGCATGATGCCACTAAAGGCATTATGACCGGTCAGGGTGATGTTTATATGATTGGTGGCGTTGAGCACATGGGCCATGTGCCAATGACCTTTAACCTCGACTTCCACCCTGGACTGGCCAAGTATACGGCTAAAGCGTCTGGCAACATGGGGATGACAGCAGAACTGCTGGGCCGTCAAAACGGCATTACCCGTGAGATGCAGGATGCTTTTGCAGCTCGCTCGCATCAAAAAGCGCACCAGGCCCACCTGGAAGGCCGCTGGGCCAGCGAGATTGTCGCCACCGAAGGTCATGATGCCGACGGCGTACTGAAGATGATCGACTTTGATGAAGTGATCCGCCCCGAAAGTACCCCCGAATCCATGGCAGCGCTGCGTCCGGTATTTGATCCGGTCAACGGTACTGTTACCGCTGGCTCAGCTTCAGCCATTTCGGACGGCGCTTCGGCGATGCTGTTAATGTCGGCCGACCGTGCGAAAGAGCTTGGCCTGACGCCGCGCGCTAAAATTCGTTCAATGGGTGTGGCTGGTTGTGACGCGGCGATTATGGGTTACGGCCCAGTGCCTGCTACCCAGAAAGCCCTTAAGCGTGCAGGCTTAACCATGGATGATATTGAGATTGCAGAGTTCAACGAAGCCTTTGCCGCTCAGGCGCTTAGCTGTATCAAGCAACTTGGCTGGCTGGATAAGTACGACGAGTGCGTAAACTTAAACGGCGGCGCTATCGCTCTGGGCCACCCCCTCGGGTGTTCAGGTTCCCGGATCAGTACCACACTGATTAACCTGATGGAGGCCAATGACAAGTCAATTGGTCTGGCGACCATGTGTATTGGTTTAGGCCAGGGTATTGCTACCGTATTTGAACGCGTGTAAGACTGTATAACTTCATTGAAGGGCACCTTAGCGGTGCCCTTTTTTGTTGTATGACGAATGCTTAGCCGACAACATTAAAGGCGCGTACTGCTCACTGGTGGGTGACTCTTATTTTCACTTTCGCGAGGACCTTGATACAGGCTACTAACCTGCAAAAAAGTGTTTTACTGCATCAAACAGGCTGGAACAGCGTTGGTAGCCGGAGGCCACCCCATCGCTTTCATAATGAGAATCCACCCGGTATAACTGGTTGATTCCGGCGCTTTGACCGGCCTGTATGTCTGACATTTTATCGCCAATCATCACCGAGCTTGCCAGGTCAATCTGATGTTCTGTGGCAGCAGCGTTGATCATACCCGGATTTGGCTTACGGAAATCACAATCTTTAAGGTATTCGCCCTGACCGTGGGTGGCGTGATGGGGGCAAAACCGAACATCGGTAATGGCGACCCCATGTTGGGAGAATTGCTCACACATCCACTTGGTGAGCGCCGCAAACTGCTCTTCTGTGTAGTAACCCCGTCCAATGCCCGCCTGATTAGTTACCACAATAATGTCGTAGCCTTGTTGAGAGATCATTTTACAGGCTTCAAACACACCGGGGGCAAATTCAAAACTCTCAGGCTCGCACACATAACCGTGATCGATGTTAATCACGCCATCGCGGTCGAGAAAAAACGCTTTTCGCTTTGGTGCCATAATGATTCCATTTAATCGGGCGAGCTCAACTGGCCTAATTTTCGATATCAGCCAGATAGTCGGCGTTCAGTATTGCCGTAAGATTCTCATTCTGAATATCGTTGGTCCAGAATTCAAAGTTTTTAAATCCGGCCCCCACAAAAAATGCCATTTCGTTGCGAAAAACCTGCTCAGTCGTCATACCTTCGTCAAAGCGTTCCGGCTCATCGGTAAAACTGGCGATGGTCTGACAAATGGCGAAAGAGTTGTTGGCGGCTTGCTGGGCGACACTAAATACCGGATATTCAGACTCCCTGGGATTAGTGGCCATACGTGATGCGCACCACCAGATTGCCACACCACAACGCTCGCCAATAGTGTCAAAACAATAATCGTAGGCCGTTTGTGCCAGGGCAGCGCTGTCGAACACGGTATGCGCTTCAAGTATAATGGAGGTCGTTGGAAAATACGTCATATACATATCCACCACGCTGTTGTAAGCGTCGCTAAGCCGGGAAAAGGTGTAGCCGGCCGCTGCAAACTCGCTCTCATCCACACGCCAGTGCATCTCAACGCCGTTAGTCATCGCGGCATAAGTAACGTAAATACCGGCCAGGTTGGGGTGACTGTCGAACTGCACACCGAGTTCGCTTACCAACGCTTCTTTATAACTCAGATAATCAGCATCCCACGGTAAGCACGTCACCGCCGGGTTGCCCCTGAACGAGTAGTCAAAGGTCACACACTCATCGAGCAGCCACTGGGGCATCTCTTTGCTATCAATGACTGCCAGATTGACGAAATCGCCCAGGGTTTCAGCTTCCAGTAGTTCTCGCTCTATCACTGAAAAGTCATATTCTCCGGCCGTGGGATTGATATCTGACCAGCTTAACCTAATCAGCGTGCCAGAGACGTGAGCTAAGCCATTAATATGTTCGGATACCTGGGTTGAAGGGGTATTGATGTTTCTGACGCCCGCACTGTTAAAAACGCCCTGAGGGGCCGCTTTCGTTTCGCCTGCCGGGGGCGGATCAGGCACTGGTGGCAAAGGCGTTGGCGTTGGGGAAGACGTTGCAGAGTTACCGCCTCCACAAGCCGTTATAAGCAGTACCATAGCAATCAGCAAAACGAATAGTCGAAACAAAGGTGGTTACCTCGTTGATAGAAACAGCGCATTCGATTATCAGACCGACCCGGTTACTGCTTTCGGGCTGAATCTTACTCAATCAAAGTATGCTGGTAATCTCTCTCATTCTCAACTATGACGTGACGAGCTGTTACCGACAAATATAAAAAAGGCCCCGAATGGGGCCTGAGAAATCATGCTGCGAGGCTTACTTCAGCAGCGGGGCGTACTCGTTTTCCAGAATAGTCATCAAACTGGCATCCTTTAAGTCAGCAGACCAAATCTCGAAGTTTTTAAACCCTTCGCCGATGAAGAAGTCCATTTCGTTGCGTAATGCTTCTTCTGATGTCCAGCCCTGACCAGAATCGAAACGGTCTGGCTGTGTGCTGAAATTACCGATGGTCTGACATACAGCAAACGAGAGTTCAGTAGCTTGCTGGGCAACATGATAAACCGGGTATTCCGCCTCTCTTGGATCGGTTGCCATACGTGATGAACACCACCAGATGGCCACACCACAACGACTGCCCAGTGTATCGTAACAATGATTGAAGGCATTCTCAGCGAGGTAGGACTCGTCGAAAACCGTGTGAACTTCCATCATTATTGGCGTAGTGGTAAACGCGGCAGCATACATATCCATAACATCGTTATACGACTGCTCTAGGCGGTCTGGCGTATAACCGGCTGCTGTGAACTCATTTTCATCCACACGCCAGTGCATCTCAATACCGTTAGACATAGCCGCGTAGCTCATATAAACGCCACGCAGGTTAGGGTGCGAGTCAAACTGTGCACCTAATCGACTCACCAGCTCGGCTTTAAATTGCTGATAGTTGCTATCCCATGGCAAGCAGGTGGTAGCGGGCTGGCCACGGAAACTGTAATCGAAGGTTTCACACTGATCCAATACATACTGGGGCATTTCCTTACTATCGAGAATCGCCAGGCTGATACTGGCATCCAACGCTGCGGCGGCTGCCAGTTCATTTTCTAACGGTGTGAAGTCGAACACTCCTTCAGAGGGGTTAATTGCCTTCCAGCTGACTCTCACCAGACTGCCTGACACATAATCTTCGCCGTTAATATCATCACGAATTATGGTACCGCGCTGATCGCTCGAGCTGATAACCCCTGCACTGTGGTAGAGCCCCTGAGGTGCACTCTTAGTGTCTGGCTCCGGAGCAGGTTCAGGCGTTGGTTCCGGAGTTGGTTCCGGAGTTGGCTCTGGAGTCGGCTCAGGCGTTGGCTCAGGCGTAGGCTCTGGAGTTGGTTCAGGCGTTGGCTCTGGAGTCGGCTCTGGAGTCGGCTCTGGAGTCGGCTCAGGCGTTGGCTCTGGAGTCGGCTCAGGCGTTGGCTCTGGAGTCGGCTCAGGTGCAGGGTTCCTGAAGTTTCGGCGCCAGAAGTTACGGGAAGTAGCAGTCGCAGTAAACGCACTGGTACGAGAAAATTGAACTTGGGTCGATCCATCGAGGTTATTGGTTTCCATACCTTTACGGGTGAAGTTAGTGTCGCTCAGGTTAGCAGCACCTGCAGAGAATGTTGCAGAGATCACAGCAGTAGCAACAACACTTTTAATAAAACCAGTCATTTCTATTTACCTCAAAAAAAACTTAAACACGGTTGCAAAGAACGGGATGCATTAAAGTCTTTTTCGGTATAAATAAAAATCACAGCCCCTATACGAGGGTATATAAAACGCGACCTGAAGCTATTTTACGGCCTTTTTGCGGAATCATTATCGCCTCGGGCAACGCATAATTTAAGCCTTAATGAAAAGACTAACCCTATGACACAAAACAGCTTTAATGCTATTCACTTTTGCTATTCTGAGCGATATTAAAAAAGACAGGCTTTAATCATATTCATCCGCACAATCAGGTATACAAAAAAATAACCTACAGTGTGAAAGAAAATTGAATAACGGCGGTTGAGACACTTAAAAATGCTAAAA
Source organism: uncultured Alteromonas sp. (assembly GCF_913058315.1). Taxonomy (GTDB): domain Bacteria; phylum Pseudomonadota; class Gammaproteobacteria; order Enterobacterales; family Alteromonadaceae; genus Alteromonas. The sequence goes on from NZ_CAJXQY010000004.1 coordinate 57,568, forward strand.
AGTACGATAAAACAACAGGATCTAATAAAAAATGGTGACCGGGGTTTTCCTGAGCACAACATTCTTACTATTTTTGCTCACAGGTGAGCGAAGTAATCTAAAAAGGAGTGTTTTTCCCAGGGGTCTATGGCACGATAAATGACTCTCGCAAAAATTAAATAATGCACAGTACGCACTGAAGCAACCCTACACGACAGGAGTAATGCATGAGCCCGGATATTCTGGAAGAAATCAAAGCATCCATCGCGGTAAAAGAAGCCACATTACAGGATGAAGCACTGCTATCTCAACTTAGCGACCTAATTGATGCATGCCTGACTTCATTGCAACAAGGCGGTAAAATCATTTTCTGCGGAAACGGCGGCAGTTTCGCCGACGCACAGCATTTATCTGCTGAGTTTACGTCCCGCTTTCTGTTCGATCGGGCGCCACTGCCTTCGTTGGCATTAGGTACCAACAATTCCGCCATCAGCGCCATTGGCAACGACTATGGCTATGAATTCGTTTTTTCCCGGGAGCTGCAAAGTATCGCTACTGAAAAAGACGTATTTGTGGGTATTTCTACCAGCGGCAACAGTCCGAATGTGATTGCTGCAGTGGAAGTGGCGAAAACAATGAACGTTACTACCTATGTATTAACCGGTAAAACCGGGGGTAAGTTAAAAGCACTGTGTAATTGCCTATGCATTCCTTCGCCAGATACGGCACGGATTCAGGAGTGTCATATTCTGCTCGGCCACATATTGTGCGGACAGGTAGAAAAGCGTTATTTCAAAGGATAAGGTAAAAGACTGACGCGCTAATTCAGTTGATACTCAATAAAAAAGCACCGTAAGGTGCTTTTTTATTGAACGTTTCAGGTAACGCCGCCGTTAATCAAAAACCGGCAGGCCGCTGGGGACTTCAGCAGGGATCATTTCCCCCCTTTCAAAGCTGTTCCAGTCGGTGAGTGCTTTCAGGAACGCCATAATATCATCAACCTGATCTTCGCTCAGATTTGCAGGCTGCAATTCATTTGCGTCAATGACATCCTGACGCAGCACCAGATCGTTGTAGCCTTCCAGATCGGTTAATTCAAACTCTGCATGTTGAGCCACGACTAACTGACTACCATCATAATTTTCCAGCGCTGTAAGCGGATCCAGATGATGTTCAATAACGCCTCGTAAGGTTGCGTAGGCACCATCATGGCCATAAGGTGCGGTTAGCCATACATTTCGCAGGGATGGTGTTTTAAATTTCGCCCAGTCCTCAGACTTACCGGTACGTTCAGCACGCCCCCTATCCTGCAGCGGAAAACGGAACTCTGGACCAGGACCTACCTGAGGCATAGCAATCCCATGGAACCCCTGATCGGTTTGAAATTTGCCACTGTGACAGCTTGAACACCCAGACTCGCCATAGAATAAATTCATACCGCGCACTTGTTGTGCGGTGAGCGCATCGGTGTTGCCGCGTAAGTAGTCATCAAAAGGGCTGTTGTCACTTCTAAAGGCGACGGCCTGAAAAGCGCCGACAGCATTGGCATAGTGCTGAATTTGCATATCCCCGGCACTCAGAATTTCGCCTGGATAAGCATCCATAAACAATTGCACATACAGCGGAATCGCTCGTAAACGTTGCATATAAACGTTCCAGATAGCCGGAAAGTTTGCAGGCCCGATACGGGGTCTGACCACAGAAGACACCTCATTATCGCCAATTTCCCCCATCATTTCCGCGAAGTTTGTAATTGGAAATAATGATTGTCCGGCTAAAACGTTTTCAATATTACGCGGTGTGGCACGACCTGACGGCAAATCCAAACGTCCATCACTGATCTGATGAATCCCATTCCAGTTCATTTTGATGAACTCTTTGGCGCCAAGATTAAACAGGTGTGGTGCATGCCGGCCAATTCGGGTGGTCACGGCTTCCGCCCCTTCACCAGTGGTGCGATAACGGCCAAGGCCACGACCACCTTCGCCGATCCCCAGAGACAAACCGTCACCACTGGTGAGCAGTGGGTTATGACAGGTCGCACAGGATATGTTTTGGTTACCGCTCATGATTTTATCAAAAAACAGCATATTCCCCAGTTTAACCTTAGCCTGGGGCGGGGCGCCGTTATCGTAATAATCGGCATCGGTGACCGGTTCAGGAAGTTCCTGTGCCTGTGCGCTACTTAACGTAACGGATATTCCCAGAGACACAGCTAACAGTTTCAGTATATCGGTATATCTGACCATAAGGTCTTCTCCTTGTGTTCCAACCCATTGCACTTACTGCTGTGCACTCAGAGTGTTTCTTGTTTTTGTGTTTTATTGCTTTTGTAAAATTAATGCTGCAATATGGGGACCATAATTTACTCAAGTAAATACAGCCATTTATAACTTCAAGTATAGAAAGCAGGCACCAAGCTGAACAAAAAAGCATCAACCTGGTGCAAGGCCACTTGCCTTACTCGCGAATTTGTATTTCTCTTATAAAAGGATATTCCCGGGCCGGGTTTGCACCGAAATCACGGCACCAAATGCGTAACAGGTAGGTTCCTGGCTCTTGCAAGGTCCCATTACCCGAAGTACCGTCCCATTCGTAATAGACATCCTGCGCACCTTGTTCGCCATCATAGCCGCCCCCCAATTGGGTTCTGACCAGCTCGTTTATGGTGGTGAAGCCCGATTCATCGAAGATGTAAATAGTAACAACCGCACTTTCAGTAATGTGAAAACCGATGCTCCCTGCTGTACCGGCACTGAGATCCACGTCGACAATTTCCAGGTTTTCCACTTCCACCGGTGTCATATCAATGACAATATCAACGGCAGATTGCGCCGTACTGCCGTCATCTGACTGAATAAACACATTAAAGGTATAGGTCCCTTCCGGATACGAGGTGCCGTCTTCAAGCAAACCATCCCATTCGATGGTGGTTGACGCACTCTCACCGGTCTGAGAAAAGATAAGATTGGCATCACTGTCGAGCAACGTCACTTCCCAGGGTAACGACTGATTAAAAGTAGCCGTTGCAATGGCAATATCCGTTCTGCCATCATCATTCGGCGAAAATGCCTGTCGGTCTGTTGTAAAAGTTACGATTTGTGGAAGTCGCTCAGGTGAATCGACACTATAAACCCGAATAGTACCGGTTCTTTCGATTGGTATTCGCTCGGGTGTGTAGGCGGTTATTACGTAACTGTACTCTCCTTCACTCACCACTTCCCCGTCAGCATTTCGTCCATCCCAGAAGTAATACGTACTGGTTCCGGTGCTGGAAATATTGACGACACTGGCGCCCGTATTTGTGTAAATCGCCACATTCGAGACCAACGAATCGGAGAAAGCAGCAGCGAGCATTACCGGTAATTCAGCCTCAGGGTCAAAGAAGCCGGGAACGTCACTGATGTCATTCACTAGCGGGATAGCACTAGTGCCGTAAGACAGTGCAATATCGAAAGAGTCATAACGATTATCATCCCACCCGACAATAAAGTTGTTATTCTCATCGACGTCCGAATCGATAACCAGCGAACCGTTATCACTCGGTGAAATCACCACCAAATCACTAAATGTTTCGCCACCATCCTCAGACTCCACATACACTGTTTCATAATTGCCCGTGGTGGTATCTGACCAAGCCAGAAAAACGTCGCCGGTGGGTCCGACAGCCAGAGAGGGGTAAATAGACGTCCCGCTGTTAGCCGAAATATTTCGTGACTCGCTAAAAGTCTCGCCGCCATCGCTTGATCTCATCATTAGGATATCGGTATTCTGATTTAACAACTCCTGATCCCAGACAATATAAACAATATCGCCATAGGCCTGAATATCCGGTCGCTGGATTGTATCCGGCGAAACATAAAGCTGACGGGGCGTTTCGAACGTTTCGCCGCTATCGGATGACGTTACATAAATCAGGCTGTCCTGTTGTGCCCAGACTATTCTTACCAGACCACTGTCACTTACGGTTAGCGCAGGTTCAACAATCACGTTTGTTCTGTAACGCAACGGGCTGCTAAACGTTGCGCCATTGTCTGTGGAGCGAATAATATTGACCGCGGTATCCGATGACCACACCACATAGATGACGCCAGCGGCGTCAATGGCTATCGTAGGTTCGTTACTTGCCTGAGCTGAATTTGAAAGGTTCGTTTCTGGATTAATGTCATTGGCGTTTCGGGTTGGGCTGATCTCAAACACGCCTGATTCTTCGTTTTGCTCAAGGATCAGGTAATAAATATCCGAAGTATTGGTTTTAGTATCCTGCCAAACCACGTGCACACTGCCGTCAGGCGCAACATCAATGTCTGCACGTTGCGCCAGACCGATGATTTCAGATCGTGAGTTTGAAAGCTTTATGACTGTCTGCTGTTCAAAACCATCCACTTTAACTGCGGTATAATAAACTTCGGTTGCTCCTTCGATGCCGGTGTTATCATCCCAGACCGCATGATAGTTGCCGTTATTATCAAACTTAATGGCAGGCCGCAGAGTAAGACCGGGGTTATCCGATAAATTTACCGGTTCAAAGAAGTTAACTCCCGGTGAGCTTAAACCGGTATCACAAACGTCCCCCTGGCCATTTCCATCTTCGTCTTCCTGCTCGGGGTTGATATCAATCGGACAGTTATCTGTTCTGTCTGATACGCCATCGCTGTCGCGGTCACAGGCATCGCCCAGACCATCCTCGTTGCTATCGGCCTGATTAAAATTAGCAGTAAAAGGGCAGTTATCGAGTTCGGTTGGAATCGAGTCACTGTCTACATCACAGGCATTTCCCACCCCATCACCATTAGAATCTACCTGATCGGGATTATCCTCAAACGGGCAATTATCCTCTACGTCCAGGATCAAGTCTGCATCGGTATCCTGGCAAGCATCGCCGGGGTAAGCTTCATCGCTGTTCAGCTGTTCGGGGTTTGCAACATCCGGGCAATTGTCGATGCTATTGAGAATACCGTCGTTGTCATTGTCACAGGCATCACCAATGCCGTCACCATTGGCATCCAGCTGATCAATATTAGCTGTTGCCGGGCAGTTATCATCAATACTGCGAATGCCATCACTGTCTTCATCACAGGCGTCACCGATTGCATCGCCATTGCCATCGAGTTGTTCAGGGTTGAAGGTTGCCGGGCAGTTATCCACGGTACTTTCAATACCGTCACCATCAACGTCACATGCGTCCCCCAACCCATCACTGTTGGTGTCCAGCTGGTCGGTATTGGCCACCAGCGGACAGTTATCAATGTCGTCATCGATAGTATCGTTATCATTGTCGGTATCGCACTGATTAATAATGCCATCACCATCCTGATCGCCCGCACCAGGATTCACCAGGGCTGAACAACGGTTCGCTTCGGTATCTTCTACCGAATTCCCTTCTCCGCAACCCGCCAGTAAGGTTACGCAAACAACAAGCATGAGAAAGACGCTATAGATTCTCACTACAATTACTCCCTGGTTTTGCACTGCTGCGACACTCAAACATCCTTATCAACGCTCCCAAAGATACAGGCGACTGTCGTAGCTTTCGGCAACAACCCGCATATTCTGATTAATAAAATCCAATGTGTCGGCATCGATAATCCGGGTTAAACCGTCTACCGGGGCTGCCACAAAAAACACCCGGTCGTGTCGACTCAGGACATCCTGAAGTTCCTGTTTATTTCGTAACACCGGGTTTCCGACAAATTTATCCACGTAGTAAGGGCGCTGTTTCACCGTGTCATATACCACCTTACGGTCGGTAATGGTTTGTACAAAATAGTCGCCTTTGTTCTCTACATAGTGTTCGGTGAGTAAAGGTATCGAAGTAATGAGTACATCTGAACTGCGCCAGTATTGAGAAAGTGCAAGCGACACTGACCGTCCGTCCATGCCTGCCAGGCCCGGTCGGTAATCCACCCGCATAGCATCAATATTGCCACTCATCAGGCGGTAGAGGTGCAGTCCACCAGCGCCGGCAGGGACCACTAACACCCACATAATGAGAGCGGCGGTGAGCGCGCCCTGAATGCGGAACACCTTGCCGCTTATGCGCTGACACTGGCGTTGGATCAGCATCAGCAATTTGACGAAGACAGCCGCCACAGCGAGTAAAAAGACCGGCAGTACGAAATAAAAATAGTGGGCATTGTAGTAGCCCAGCAGATTGGTTAACGACAGATAAGCCATCACTACAAACAACACCACAAAGCTCAGTTTGCGGTCATAAAACATAAATATCAGTCCCAGCAGGAAGAATAAGCTCAGTCCAATGTGGGTTTCGGTGAAAAAGAAGTTATTGATGTAATACCAGGGCTCATAAGACGGCTGGGTGAAAGTCAGTTTGGGCGTAGCCAGGTCACTCTTACCAAAGCCCACCATAATGAAGGGCTCCTGGAGCAGCGAACGGCGAATCCCCTGGGCCGCTACCACAAAAATAATTAACACCGCCGCAATCCACAGGTTCAGCTGAAAGAACCAGCGCCAGTCCTGCCAGCGTATTACCAGGGCCACAAAAGCCATAATTGGTAACACCAACCCTGAACCTTCCCAGCTCAGATAACTGCAGGCAAAAGCCAGTGCCGACAAGCCTGCGAGTTTAAGGGAAATCCGATCGCTGGCGAGTAACCGGTAAAACGCAATTAACGCGAGTAAATTAAAAAATTGAATTTGCGACGGGTGAAAGCAATTTTTCCCCCAGTATATTGCCCAGGGCGAAATAGCATAGAGCAAGCCAGCCGTTAAGCCGGTTAACCGGCCAAACCAGGCTGAACCACAATACATGATTAACAGGCAGGTTCCGGTACCAAAGAGCACGGCAGGAATACGCAGGGCAAAGTCACTGTATCCAAACACGTTAACCGAAGTGGCGAGGAAATAAGGCACTAATTCATAGGTGGCCAACTCGACTTCCATACCTCCCACCATTAAATACGGATAGCCGCGCTCCACTACGCCTCTGGCAAAGCCCGCAATGGTCGCTTCATCCACGGTAAGCGCTTGTTGTTCGATATTCTGCAAGCGCAACAGCAGAGCCACCAGGGCTACGACAGCACTCACGACATAGAAAGCTATATGACCCAGTTTGAACTGACTGGCGCTTTTCCACCCTCGGGGAATTATTCCACTCGTGTGCTTATTCACCGATGCCGCCTGTTCAACGAGTACCGCAATAACCATCAGCATCCACACAATAAGCATCAGGTGTAAGGCACTTACAGAGAATATTTGCCGCGCATCAAACCGCACATCCTGAGCCACAAACCAGGCCGCAATTAAACATAAAATGGCAATGGCATTGGCAAAGCAGGTACTGGTTAGCTGCGTCAGCAGCCCCACTCCCAACAGCCTGAATAGCGGCGCAACAAGCAGGATAAACCCCACTACAAGGGCCCCCTGCAACCAAGGACCGGCTTGTGCCACCGCCGGCGGCGTAAAGGCATCGGTTACCGTGTAGGTATAGGTTTGTGGCACCGCCGGGGCTGCCATATTTACCTGCGTCCGCCCGGCTGTTGACTGAATATCATCCAGCGCCGAATGACTACTGCCGCCGCCGCCTCGAACTTGCCAATCGGCACCAATAAAGGTTGTAGACACCTGATAATCATTTCCCTGAATAAGCCCTCCCGCCACCAGCGGATCGACACCATTATTCATGAGATTAATTTCTATACTGTTTTCGCCATCGCGCAGACGGGGCAATACCGAATTCAAGTGCAGCTGCGCGTCGGAGGGCGGATAGACGCCGCCACTAATACCATTAATCACCACCTCGTAAGGCACATCAGCGGCTAGTGCCAGCCATACCTGCCCGGTTGCCGACTTGTCGTAGCTAAAGGTGGTTGAGAGTGAAACCGACCAGTGCTGAGAGGCATTCAACACGAAGGACGGCGGACTGGGCAAGGCAAGCAATACCTCTGGTGGAATAGCCACCTGAGTTAACCGGTTTTCACCAGCTACCCTGCTCGAACGTGTCCAGAAGGCGTCATCGTAGCCTTTATCGAACCATTTATGACGGGTCGTGGTTTGCGGATATAACGCCTGGCTCTGCACCGTAGGATCAGAGAAAAATGTTTGTCGCTGGCCAAGCGCGTCAATAACGGTTAACTCGTATCGCAATGCTACCCTTGCCGGGAATGATGAGCGGTGCAATTCAAACGCCAGAATGTTATTGCCGGTTTGTAACTGACGGCTCAAGTCCAGCACGGCGGTAGCCTGTAACGAGCGACTTTCGGCCGCTTTAATAGCCTTGCCATTAACGTAAAGTTGCAGGCTGTCAGTACCGGAAACCTGCAGCACCGCCCGTTGTGGTGCATTATCCAGCTCGATGGCATGGCGAAAGTATCCATTAGCGCCCTCAGAGGCCGTACTAATCCACTGACTTTGCGACCAGTTCAGTGACTTGCGGGGATTTGCCGCATCGACTGACTGCAGGTAGCCGAACAAAACTGCGCTAACCATCAGGATGATAAGTGTAATGCCACTCCACCAGTGCTCTGCTTTCATCATCCCCCCTACGTACCACTCAGGCCTTTAACGGCCCGGTAGTTCTTATCGCTATCTAAAGCAATAGACTGCTGATAGGCCTGGCGGGCCTCTGCAGGGTGACCCAGTGCGCTGAGACAATCGCCTTTTGACGACCAGACGTCAGCCGATACTGAGCGGTTTTTGGTGCTTTGCAATAATAGTTCTGCGGTGCTCACGCAAGACGAATACTGACGGGTTTGCTGATAAATTCGCAGTAGCGCCGTTTGTCCTACCAGATTACTACTAATTGCCAGCGACGATTTAAAATGACTTTCCGCCAGTCCCCATTCGTTGCGCCACAGATACAACAGCCCCGTTCGATTATAAGCGTCCATGGTGATCCGTTGCTCAGTTCTGATGTGGGCATTTACCAGTGCCGGCTTAATATTGTCCTGTTGATTAGTGCTATTTAACCCCACGGCACTGGCTGATAATGCATTAATATCGGTGACTTCGCTAAACCGACCGGCACTGAATCGTTGTTCCAGCTGATAAGCTTTCGCCAAAGGCGTGGCCGGCCCATAAATTGAAAAGTACAGGTAAGAGTGCAATAGCGTAAAACCCGGTGAATAGGTGAGTACCGGGTCCAGCGTCACCGCTTCATTGAGTATACCGATAGCCGCCGCAGGCTCCCCATTGTTAATGGCACGTACGCCCTGATTGAGCTTCAGATAGGCCAGCGATACCGACCCTATCCCGGTTGCAAAAAACGTTGTCAGGGCAAACAGCACTGCCAGCAAGCACGCAATCAGTTTGCGCGGGCTGCTCACCAAACAATAAACCGACACCATACAGCCGATCAGGATACTTAACTTGGCCCCCCACCCCAAAATCCCCAGCGAAGCCCTGATGCGGTCGGTGAAGTGGTAAGCGTCGAAGGCCAGCGCCGTTTCTACCGAACGCCCGGCGTTGGGAATAGTGTTTAACGCCAGAATGTGTTGAATATCCCGAAATGACTGGCTTTCAGTGATATACAGCTGAATACGTTCGCCATCGAGCAGACTAACGGAAAGGGCAAGACAAACCATAAACGCCGTTAAGCCATAGCAAATCAGTAAACGCAGGGTAAACATGCGCAGCGCCGTGGTTAAAAAGATCAATGCGATCAGTCCCAGCACCACCAGTTTAAACCGGCCGTTCTGGGCAGCCGGCTGCAAATCTGCCAACCGATACTCACCGGTCAGAGGCATTCCCACCCAGGTCCCCCCACTGCCAACCAGTATTAATAACGCAGCCAGTAACAATACCGGGTGCTGCTCGATGAAGCGCCAGGGTTTTGTGGCCGTATGCAGTCCGGTTTGCAGGTAACTGAGAGCACGCATCCATTAACTCCCGGATGCCGAATTATCGGCCAGTGGAGGAGCGCTCGAACGCTCTGTTAGCAAGCGGATGACCCGCTTCACCTCTGCCGGTTTCAACACCCGCAACACAAACAGCCCGAAAACATAACTTACGACGTAAACCACTGAAAAAAGAATTTGTTCGGCTACGCCCTGAGGCGGCAACTGATAGGCCACCCAGCTTATAGCCGCACACAGGAGCACAGGACGAGCCAGTTGAGTTAACCAGGCATAGGCCAGTTGTACGCGGGATAAGAACACAATGCACAGCAGAAAATAGCTTAGCTCTCCGAGTAACGTTCCCCAGGCTGCGCCGGTTGCGCCCATCCGGGGAATAAGCAGCACATCGACCAAAGCGTTAACGATCAGGCAGCTCATTGCCGCCAGCAAATAGAAGCGTTGCTTACCTAATGCCATAAACACATAGCTGAGCAACATATTGACAAACAGGCCAATTATGGCAAATGCGAGGATCCGTAAAGCGGGCACCGCACTAACAAATGTCTGGCCATAAAAAAGCTCAATCAGGTTACCTGCCGACACAAACACATAACCACACAGCGGAATGGATACCAGTAAAAAACCGGTCAGGGTTAACGAGAAGAATGCCGGCAGTTTATCCGGCTCTTTGCTGGCCATTCGCGACATAGCCGGGAACAGTGGCAGACAAATAGCAAACGGGATCATATCGACAACCTGAACCACTTTATACGCCGCGCTGAATAACCCTACGGCACTGGCAGTTGCCAGTACGCCAAGCAATAGCGTATCGACCTGAAGGGTTAACCGGCGTATCACCATAGACGCGCCAATGGGCACTGCATCCTTTAACAGCTGCCAGGCAAAAGCGAAATCGCGGCCGAAACCAAAGCGTATAAACCTGGCTCTGACTACCAGATAAAAATAAGCATACTGACAAAGATTGGCCACCAGATATGCGGTGCAGATAGCCAGTAGCGAAGAAGAGAACACAGACCAGTGATAGAACAGGTAAATGAGTCCCAGTAAAATAACCTTATGCACCACAAAGCTGATGGCGTTGTAGCTCATTTGCTCAAAAGCCCGGCAAACCGAAGAATAAACAACAGAGTGATAGGTAGCCAGAACAGCCACGCCCATAATAATAGCCGCACTCTGTTGCTCGGCGGTAGTGAGACTAACCAGTGAGATCAGGGTGACCAGCGCAAGGATCACCGCCGATAATCCCCACGCCAGGGTCAGCACATTACTCATGATATATTGTGCTTTACTGGTATCCTTTGCTACTTCGCGAACAATTAAATTGGTTAACCCAAAATCGGCCACCAACTGACAAACACTGGTGATCGCCAGGATGTAAGAAAACACACCAAACTGCTCTACCCCTAATAACCTGGCCGCCAACAGAACGATAATAAAACTCAGCAGTCCGCCAACCCCTTCGCTGGCAAACACCATCACCAGGTTTTTGAGTACACGCCCGTTGCCTGCCATCACTTATCTCACTCAGACCGACAGGTTTGATTGCTGAACAACGACGCATCGGCATATTGCATCCACGCCTGATTGTAGGCGGCGAGTAGATTCAGCTGTGCAGTAATCTTGTCGTCTTCTGCCTGTACCAGTTCATCAAGTCCCGACAGGCCGTTCTCAACCCTCTCGTTTTCGCTGGTCAGCATTTGCTCGCGACGGGTTAATTCCAGTCTGGCAACCTCAATTTTGCTTTTCGAGCTGGCCAAATCGCCGGCAATGTTGGCCGCCTGCAGGCGCTTTATTTTGCGCAGGTAGTCCAGCTCTGAATCAATAGCCGTAACCGTTTTTCTCAGCGCCTTCGACTCTCCGTAATTACTGGCAACGGCGCCGAGTGGGTACTCTATGGTTAAGCCTATTTCACTGTAATCTTTGCGTAGTGCATTGCCAAAGTTATCCCCGGTACGTAATTTTACGTACAGGCCAAGGGAGGGTTTCAGCTTGCCATACTGGGCGTCGAGCTTGTCCTTTTCGAGCGCCAGTTTCGACTCCAGCAATGCAATATCCGGATGCGCCGACACCAACCGGTCGAGGTCATTCATTTGCAAGCGCCGCTCGGTAATAGCCGCTAACTCTTTAAAGCTCTGCTGAGGTTGTGCATTTAATAACTCAACATCGCGCTGCAACATAAGCAGTAAAAACTGATAATTGACCTCTCGCTGGCGAATAGCATCGTCAAGTTGGTCCTTAAGACTGGCATAGGCTGCACTGGCAGTGTAGAGGTCGTCGGTAGTGCTCACCCCGGCCTCTACTTTGGTTTTCATGTCATCCAACTGCTGCAGCCGTTTTTCAACTAAAGGCAGCAAAACGTCCCGCTGGGCGCTGTACATCATAATATTAAAGTAATACTGGCTTACTAACGTCAGCGCTTCTCGGTGAGCGGTGCTCAATTGAGAGCGGGCAACCGACAGCTCAGACTCAGCTTCCGAATTGGCCAGTGCAGATTCACCCAACCATTTCCCTTCTTCATAAAGCCCCCAGTTCATATCAACCTTGCCTTGCCAGGCTTCGCCTTTTGAATAAAAGTTAGGTTGTTCAGGGTCCTGCACCGTGCCTTCCTGAACCGCAAAGAAGCTGGTGGGCTGACCTTTTGCGGCGTAGACGTCCAGTCCTACGGTCACGTCGGGCATCCATTTGTTTAACTCGGCATTCTCTACCCGCTGCCTGGCAGCGTCTAACTGTAACCGGACATTCGCTGTCATATCATGGGCTTTGCATGACATGTCAATCAACTGCTCGTAACTGTTAACCGGCACGGCAGCCAACGCTTTAATCGACAGACAGCTAATGAATAATAATAAATACTTAGCTCGCATTACCCATCTCCACACTGTCTCCCTCTTTAAGGGCTTGCTGGCCTACCACCACGATGCGATCGCGTGGGTTCAATCCCGAGCGAATACCGACATAGCCCTGCTCGTAACCAATAATGGATACTTCTTTAAGATGTGCTTTTTGGGATTTGTCGATAACAAATACAAAGCCACTGCGACCATTACTGCCAAGCAGAGCAATGGCCGGGATTCTGAGGGTATCCGCAGAGCCACTGGCTAATTCGATGGTAGCAATGCCGCCCATTCCGGGGCGCAAAATCAGATCAGGGTTATCAACTTTGGCATAAACAGAGACCGTATCGCTGATCCGGTCAACTTCATAACCCAAGCGCAGAATTTCCGCAGTAATAGTCCGTTCCGGAAAGGCATCTAAAGACACGCTCACTGGCTGCCCCAGCGACAACTCACCAAAATAACGCTGAGCCACTTTGGCTTCTACATAGATAGGATTAGTCACACTCAGCGTAATGATTGGCATAGTCATACGCACCTGAGTATTTTCGAATGCTGACACCGTTGTTACCACGCCACCTACCGGCGCTTTTAACTGAACCTGTGAATACTCAAATTCGGCTTTCTGCACTTCATACTGATTGTTAATCAGCTTCGATTTGGCCTGTTTTTCTGCCAGGGTAGCTTTTGTAAACTCGTCTTTACCAACCAGGTTCTTAGCAAACAGTGATTCTACCCGGCTAAAATTCCGCTGGGCCTCCTCGTACTCTTCTTCGGCAATCTCGGCAACAGATTTAGCCAGCTCAACTTTGGCTTTGAGCTGATCTTCATAAAAGCTCACCAACACATCGCCTTTCTTAACCAAATCACCGACCTGCACACGCACTTCACTGACCATGGCATTCGACCCCGGATAAATGGGCAGCTCCTGATTTTCCACCAGTGTTGCCTGGGTCACCAGGGTCGCTTTAACCGGTGCCGCTTCAACTTCGATCACCTTCACCGGTATGGGCTTGTCGTTATCCCTGGCAAAACTGGCACTGGTAGTACTGAGGTGTGCTGAGATGATATTTAACGCCCAGTTTCCCAGGATCACTAACGCCACAATCAATACCACCAATAAGGTGACGGACAAGCGTTTTTCTATTTTCTGGTTAGCGCTGTTATTTGCTGCCATAATTCATCCCACTCACTTTAATCTGGCTGGCACCAGACTCATTAAAAAGCCGTTTATCTGCTGCCTGAGCGCTGGCGAGAAATACCAGAGCGCCAGTGCAAATCCGCCAAAAATCAGGGTTTCCCGGGTCATCACCCAAACGTTATGTAACGATAGGAGCTCCGCCATCGATGCGTGATTAGGTCCAAGGAAAAGCGTTACGGGTGCATGAATTCGCTCCATATTAAATGGCCACAGAATAACAATGCCAAAACTGGGGTTAATACCGGGATTAGGCCCGGTGAACCAATCAACGAACACATGGCTCAATAGGGTGGCAGACACCATGGTGGCCATCACCCGCCCTTTACGCTCTTCAACACCGGTTATCCGGGCAATAAGCCAGAATGTCAGGCCGCAGAGCAGAGCAAACATAATTGAGTGGGTTAACTGACCGTGTAAATAGTGGTGATGCTTACCCAGTAGGGGCCCTACCAGCAGATCGAGATCCGGTGCATTCGCTAAGAACACCGCCGCGAAAACCGATCCCACGGTGAGTGGACTAACCCACTTCGGGCTAACCAGTCGACCAACCAATAAACAATCTATGCCACATAATGCGTGACCAAGTGTACTAGCCATAACGTCTCTTCTAATCCTGTTTTAAGGTGCTGCTAAAAGTTGCTATTTCATGCTTAAGCGCGGTGTTTGCTAAATCGGCACTCCATACTTCGAAATACTTTGCGCCCAGTTCTTCGGCTTCCTGCATGGCACTTAACAAACTGCCATTGAGCAAGCGTTCGGGTTGTCGGGTTTGATTGCCAATCATCTGAATATTACAAAACGAAAACTCACAGGCATTCTGCAAAATAGGGTAAAGCGCTTCGTTCCAGCGCTGTGACTTACCGCTCCACCAGGCAGAGAACAAGCCAAATCGCTTACCATAGTGAGTCTTACCGTATTCATAGACCCGGCGTGCAGGTTCAACAGAATCCAGCACCGGGTGTATTTCAATATCGATGGGCGTATTTGGAAACGCCGTGGCGAAATCTGTAATGACCTGTTGGATGGCCTTCACGTGCTTATCTTCGGTGTAGCCAGCGTCATGCCATGGCCCCTGAGCCGCGGTTTCCGGACGACTCCCGACCCGCTCTTCGGGTAACTGCATTTCAAAACCATTTTTTGAGGCATGGGTGATATGTACCAGTGATATTACCGGGTTATCAGCATAGCGCTTGCCCAGAGACGCAATCAGTTTGCCCCAGTAAGTGAGATAAGTGGGATCCCAGGGCAAAGGAATAGTTTCCTGCCGGTTCCCCCGGCCTGAATAGCGCGTTTTAAACTCGTAGGAAAAGGCTTTCGCGCCTTGTTCGTAAAGCCATTGAGGAGTGCGAGGCCCATTCAATACGCTTAACGTCACCTGTTTATTATGCTGACGGGCCTGGCTAATCAGGCTGTCGATGGCAGAAAAATCGTAGCTATCCGGCGCCGGTTGTAACTGATCCCAGCCGACTCTGATCAGGTTTCCGGCAACGTGCTCTTGTGCCAGTACGCGGTCGCTTACCGTCGGTCCGGAGCTGACAAAAATCCCAGCCGGAGCAGAAACAGACGGTATATTCTGACTGGCTGGATCAGGAATATCCTGTTGGGGGTGAGTAACAACCGGGGCATTACCACTGGCTGGCTGCTGGGTTGTTGGATATTGCATATTGTTGCCATGACAGGCGGATACCAGTAATAGCAGTGCAGCAATACACCAGTACAGTCGACGGTTGGCGGAACGTTGACTAAATACCATTTTCATACATTGCTGTCCGCAACAGCCGGCGAACAGGCCGGCAGAACCGGGAAGTAATGTGCTGGTCTTGCGGCCAGTCGCTGATAATCTTCCGGGATCCCCATATCGATAAACGGCCCCGCCGCCGCCACAGTAGCCACGCCTTGTGCCAGTAAGCCGGGCATAATAGCCTGCTCAAAGGAGAAGCTATCCGGGCCATGATAATCAGCAAAAATATCACCAGGCAGGCAATATACGCCCGCATTAATCCAACCTGGCCGGGTTTCGGGTTGTTTCTCGTGGAAAGCGTGCACACACCCATCTTCGCGCAAGCTAACTTCGCCATAGCGACTGATGTTGTCCACTTTGGCCACCACCATGGCCATATTGTGCTGATTTGCTGCCGCCAGCAGATCAGCCAGAGGAAAATCACAATAGCTGTCACCATTGAATATCAGGTAACGATTATCCAGGTGAGTATTAAAACAAAACTGCATTGCACCGCCAGTGCCCAGAGGTTCTGATTCAACGACCAGATCCAACGATAAATCTGGCAGCCGTGATTTCTGGCTGACGATAAATTGTTCAAAATGGGCAGACTTATACCCTACCGATAAAATGAATTCGCGCAGCCCCTTGGCATACAGAGCATTGAGCATATACGCCAGATAGGGCGTGCCCTGAATGGGAGCTAAAGGTTTCGGCACATCACTGACAACACTGCGTAACCGGGTCCCTAAACCGCCGGCAAGAATAATGACTTTCATTGACCCCTCCGGTTACTCAACATCAAAATTAAGGTAATCACTGGTGACCCCCCGGGAGACGATTTTGGCCGGAATACCTACCACAGAGCAGTTGTCCGGAATTGAAGTCAGTACCACTGAATTGGCGGCAATCATCACGTTATTACCAATTTCTATATCGCCGAGAATTTTAGCGCCGGCTCCCACAAACACGTTATTACCCAGAACAGGCTTGCCCCGTTTGTAGTAATCCGCACCAATGCAAACATTTTGATTGACCGTAAGGTTGGTTCCTGCCCGGCGAGGGTCAAGTTCGATGCCCGCAAAGTTATGCAGCACCAGTCCTTTATCGATATCAGCCCGGGGGTTGATTCGGCAGTCTGTCGCCAGTTTTACCGGCACCGAGAGTCCTCGAAACAACATCAGTAACAATGAACGAAGCAGAGGAATACGCAAAGCCATAAGCTGCTGCTCGCAGCGATATACCATTACAGCTAACGAGCCCCACTGTAGTGTCATCTTAATGTATTTATTTACAAAGTTATCGATACGCGTGTAGTGGCGGCGTTTGCGGCGCAGGTCGATTCTTAACGCATCAAAACCCGATAGACTATTCTGCATCAATGACTCTCCGGCGCTCGATGAAGTCGATTCGCGTGTGCTGCTGACGACGTTCTCCCTTGCGACGTTCCAGTATTTCCTGAGGCACCGGTGCCGACTGCTGTTGGCGCTTATCCCAGAATTTCGGCTGATAACTATCCCGAATATATTGTTTTAATAGTGGCTTTCGGGTTTCGAAGTCGCGCTCTATCAGCATGTCGTAAATAACAGCGATACCTCGTGCGAGAACCTTCCATTCATACAGTTCTCCCAGCGTTAACCGCGCCTGCTCGGCAACGTACTGCGCTTTGTCCGGCTGATCCAGTAACATAGCAATTGAGTCGGCAAACTCTGCCACATTGTGATCTTCCGCCAGCACTGCGGTTTTCATATGGTGTAAGCCTTTCGCTGCGCCGGTAAAGCCCGCGATGGGAATATTGCCACACATGTAATTGAGAATTTTTACCGGATGGCCGGGGCAATCCGTTCGGGGCAGCGTGGCTACATCGGATAACGCCAGATAATCGGGTAACTTTTCAAGTTCCAGCCCTTTTACAATGTCTACCACTTCGGCAATATCCAGAGACTGAATCTGTGATTCAATGCTGTCCAGATCCTTTTGATTGGCGATATTCGACGCCAGTATGACCTTGAGGTTTGGATACCTTGGCTTGAGCAAATGGGTGGCGTCCAGCAAGTAATCAATGCGCTGAAACTTGTCCAGACTGCCGGTGTAAATCACTATTTGCTGGTCTTCGGTGTACTGGTATTTTTCTCTCAGTGCCTGCTTGTCGCGCGCTGAAAACATACTGGCATTAACCCCTGCCGGCAGTACCTGGATTTTGTCGGCCTTAACACCAACCTTTACCAGATAGGCCTTTAGCGAATCCGATACCGCCGTAACATAGTCGCCCATGAAAGGAATGGTTTTATCCAGAAAACCCGCTAGTTTAAGGGCAAACTTTTTCGACCAGATAAAATCATAGGTAACCAGTTCGTCGACCATATTGTTGACCGCGTTGTACAGCATCGGACGACGGGTAACGACTTTAGCCAGCCAGCCTATGAGTGCGCCTTCATAATTGTGGGCATGGATAACATCAATCTTGTAACGCCAGATCATCCAAATCAAACGGAACACCATTAGCGGATCGTAGACAAACTTTTCCAGTGTTGGTCCGACAGTCACCTTATTCTTGTTGAGGAAAGGAAATGACACGCGATGAATCTTTGGCCCGACAACCGGAATATTTTCCTGAATCGGATAGGTCAGGATATGCACCTCATGCCCCAGTTCTACTAACGCTTCTGACATTTCTCTGATGGATGCAGGCGAGCCGTGGTTAGCTGGAAAAGGGCACGCCGCAACCATCACTACTTTATGTTTTCGGGATTCATCCATGACTGACTGCAACTTCTTTGTTAACTACCGGATGCGGCTCAATTACCGTGATCGCAGGCATTGCGTTCACTTTGTCATTGAAGCCACCGTACATTTTCTCTAACCCTGCCACTATAGCTGGCGGCTGATCGCGCCAGGATGACTTGCGGGTACACACCTCAAAAGGCTTCGCACAATCAAAGAAAGCCAACACGTCATCAATTGACGTTGCGAGTTCTTCGTACTTAATAAGGATTATCGGATGTTTGGTGAGCGCCGGATTCAGCCAGTTATCGAGTTGACGCTCGAGATGAAACTCATCGATACCTCGCTCCAGATAAGTCTCAATAGACATATTTCTTAAGTCTGTTGCGGGAGTTGGGCTGTTAGCATTCATCGCTTTAGCATGCATTGACTGATAGCCCCGACGGAAAACAGACAGTACGCTGTTATAAGGGTTACCAAACACATAACCGAGTTTGATTTGGGTTTCGTCGTTGTATACTGCCGGTGAATAAGCATGTTCACGCACGGTTTTATCGGCAATTGAACCAATATGCCTGGCCAATGCCGTTGAGCCTACGCCCCCCATTGAACAAAGTGCCACCGAAGGGCCTCGAAAAATCATGCGACGCAAGGCAGGCACCCGGTTTAATAAGGACACAACGCCATCCAGTTTTAACGATTCCATATTTGCGTATCCCTGCCTAGTAGTTGAGCTAACCGGGTTTGTTCCTCAGCAAAGTAATCAACAAGCTTCTGACGGCTGGCTGAGTCCATCTCGGGTAGCGGTTCTGATTTGGCATTTAACTTTCTGACAAACTGCGCAAGGCCGGAACGCTTCAAGCGTTCAGCAAACCCGGTGAGGCCACGTTTAGCCATAAAACGGTAGGTTCTTACCAACACGTTTTCTAATTTCAAAAACCGGTAATTCACGCCCTGGTTACGCTTTTCCTCAACGCCTTCAGGCAAAAAGTCGATGTTTTCTACGCCAATAAATTCAAATATTTGTCGGTAGCATGCAGCCAAATCGTGCTGCATTTCTTCCAGCACCAATACCAGTATGTTCCCTTTTGGAAAATGCTCGTAAAACGGCGCCAGGTAATCGGTGTAATAACCAAACTTTAATTTATCCTGATCGCGGATGTATTCAGAAAAAGGGTAATCCCGACTCACATCGCCTTTGCGAATAAAGTGTTGGTAATCGGAATAGGTTCTTTCCACCGGATCGCGAACCATGGCGATAATCTTCGCGTTAGGGAAATGCTCGTATATGCGTTCAGCGGCCAAAGGGTGATACATGTAGCTGATCGAAAACTCACCTTTAATTTTACCTTCTGAGCCCGCAAACAAGTCCCGGTACCAGGTAAAATCCTGTTGTTCATAGAGATCACCAAAATAATGTATCTCTTTAGGATTGCCGTTGAACACCTCGGGATGCTGTATAATATTTTCGTACAGCCAGGTAGAACCACATTTGCCGGATCCTACGCCAATAAAGTCAACTTTAAACTGTTCCTGAGACATCTAACTCTCCGACTCATCTGGTTTTCGTTTAATCCGCGCGGGGTTTCCCACGGCCATGGTATTTTCGGGAATATCCGTTAACACCAGGCTATTTGCTCTGATAAGCACGTTATCGCCAATAGTCACTTCGCCTAATATCTTAGCGCCGGGTTCAATACACACGTTGCTGCCAATAACCGGCAGGTTTTTACTGCCACGCACATTGCCCACTGTGACCCCGGAGCCAACCACAAAATTTTCACCGATGGTTTCAGCCAAAATAAACAACCCTCCGGTGCCATTAAGCACCAGACCAGGCTCTATTTTGCAGTGGGCCTGAACGCTTATCCCGGTAATCCCCTGAGTGATAAAAAACAATGGGTAATACAGCACCTTGCACACCACTTTGAGTGGTTTAATGTCGATTTCGTTAGCATAACGACCAAATCGGTACACACAGGTAGCTAACCATGTGCGACTCAAAAAATGACCTGCGCCACTGCCATTGAGCCCACCATCTGCGGCCCAGGCTCGACGTTGCCCGGCATCAACTTTTAATTTTTTAAACATCCCTTTGAACCTTATGTGCGGGTCCGAACGAGTCCTGCGTTAATAATTATCGTCTTTGCCAGCTAACTTTTCTGACATCCAGTTAGTCTCACGAGAAATTATTCGAGCCGGATTTCCCATTACCGTGCAGTTATCCGGCACATCATTGATGACCACCGAATTAGCACCGATCACCACATTGTTGCCAATGGTGACACTACCAAGCACCTTGGCTCCGGCTGCGATAAGCACATTATTACCAATCTTGGGTGGCTCAGGCTGGCCCCTTAGATGGCCAATGGTTACGCCCTGAAAAACAATCACGTTCTCGCCCATTTCACCTTCGCTGATAAAAATTCCAGAGAAATTATGAATGGTGAAACCTTTGCCTATCCGGGCTTTTGACGGGATATAAATACCAAAGGCTGTCACCACTACGGCCTTTGCAAAAATATAGGGGATACGTACCAGCAGCCTGAGTAAATTAGGGCTTACTGTTCGGGTCCAGTTACCGTACCGATATACAATCGACGCTATGGTGCCAGGCTCAAGGAGGATCCTGATGTTCTTCACAAACCAGCTTTTCTGGCTGAGGAACCAATCCTGCTTAAACTTCAGGTCAGCAGAAATTAAATCAAACACTTTCGTTCACCAATCCTTCAATGTAACCAGCCAGTGCATTGAGTGTGTCGAAGACTTCCGGGTCGAGGCCGTCCGAATCAATTTCAATATCGTAAACCCACTCCAGTTCGACAATCAGCGAAATTCGGTTGATAGAATCCAGGTTAAGCGATTCATCGGCATCGACTTCGCTAAAGTCTTTTTTGACTACCTTGGTAAGGGTTTCCCGTAACGACTCAATAATTTGTGCTTTACTGCTCATAATTCTTCCTGACTAGATAGCTTTTTTCTGAAATAAGCGGATGGGGAATCGCTCAGTGATCTGAATTGCCGGATTGCCGCCAATGTTAATAACATAGGTTCTGTAGATCGCTTCCACGTACTCTGGCTCTCCCTCCTCCTTGAGGCTTGCGTTAAACACTTCGCGGCCGAAATCCACGATTTCGCGGTAGGTTTCAAGGCCAATCTCACGTAATAATTCGCCAATACCGATTTTACCGCCCAGCATTTGCTGCTTTACTTCATCGTCGAGCAATCCCGTAAGCAGGTAGGACGTAGCATACGCATAGATATCAGATGTTTTCGCGCCTTTTAAAATAACGTCACGCTTGAGAGCATGCTCGCCCGTTTTGGCGTTAATAAAGGGAAGGTCCTGGGTGAGCCAGCATTGCTCCTGCATGCGCATCTCAACCTTAATATTTTCCCAGAAGAAAGCTTCAAGGCTTTTGGTAACTGTGCCATCGGTTACCAAAAGGGTGCGCAAGAATGGAGGAAGCGCCTCCATATCCATAGCCGCCTTTTCGCAATTGTGGACAATGCCCCCTTCTATGAAACCGCGACTTCTAAAGTGCTCTTTCAACATAATTGCTTTCCTTTATAAATACTTTCGTAAAATTTTTCCGAGCGGGCTCTTCGGAATTTCATTTCTAAACTCTATGATTTTCGGCCATTTGTATTCAGCGAGGTGAGCTTTACAATGGTCTATCACATCGCGTTCTGTAGCAGCTTCCAGGGGCACGATGACAGCTTTCACTTTCTCGCCGTAATCACCGTCTTTCTTACCCAAAACAACGACTTCACTTACGCCATCCATTGCCAGAATGACCGATTCAACCTCCGCAGGATCCACTTTTAACCCGGCCACATTAATCATTTTCTTACGCCGACCGGTTACATATAAATTACCCTGCTCGTCAAACCTGCCCAGGTCTCCCGTATAATATCGCCCATTCCGGAAGGTTTTCGCAGTTTGTTCAGGCATACCAACATAGACCTTTGCCGATGCCTGGCTGATCACTACTATCTCACCTTCTTCGCCCTGGGAAAGCGGTTTATCCTGTTCATCAACAATTAAAATTTTTACGTTGGCCATGGGTTGCCCAACACTGTTTGCAGGAGCTGCCAGTTTATTCACCGCTGCAGCCCCGGTTTCAGTGGAGCCATAAAGCTGGCGGGGGCTTACTCCGTAGGTAGCGGTAAACGCGTCTATTACCTCGGCCTCTAGCGGCGCGCCTGCAGTGTAAACAATCTTGAGGCGGCTTAAATCTGGCTGCTGTCGAAGACGCATAACAGAGAGCATTTTGACCATGAACGTTGCCGATGGATAAATGCTTATTTGATGACTATCCAGCGCCTTTACGACACTTCGGGGGTTAAACTCGCCTAGCGTCACCACAATTTTGGCGCCACTTAAAATACCGGCCAGTAACACGTTGCCGAAACCATGAGTGTGATGCAATGGCACTGTACATAAGATGGTGTCGTCAGGGGTAATTTCGAAGGTTTCGACTTCCGATTTCCACTCGGCCAGTAAGGCCGAATAGGTTCTCATTACCTGTTTAGAGCCACCGGTGGAGCCGGAGGAGAACATCAGCAGTGCTGGCTGTTCGCCCTCAAACGTGGCAACCCGAGGCAGGGTAACTGACAGTTCCGGAGTAGTGTCTATAAACGTAGCGGCTAAACCCAGTGATTCAATTCGTGCCTGCTGACTTGAAGCGTCGCCAATAATGGCCATAGCTGCCGACTTATCAATGTACTGGAACAATTCTGAGTCGGTATAATTCACATTGAGTGGAACCAGCGTTGCGCCCAACCGAAACGTCGCGAGGGTAGCGACAAAAAATTCGATACTGTTCGGGATAACCGTTGCTACAGTGCTGCCGACGGTTACTCCCTTTGCAGCCATTGCAGCGGCGAGTTGCGATGCTTGTGAATTCAGCTCTGAATAAGTAACCGTTTTTTCGCCTGCGCTAAGCGCAACGCGATCGCCATATGCGTCAACTATGTTTAAAAACTGCTGATAAACCATAACTAACTACCACCCAGCCTAGGAAATCTTTGCATAGAGCTTAAACAGCTCTGCAAAAGCTCTGATTATTACCAATGGGTTCGCCCCGGTTTGTTCACCAAGCTGTCGGGGGTAATGTGATACCGGTACGTTGGTCATACTAAAACCGCGTTTTCTTGCCAACGCTAACAATTCGGTATTGACCATTGCTCCGCCCGCCTGAAGATTTATTTCATTGAAAATATCACGGCGGAAAAGCTTAAATGCACAGTCAATGTCTTTCACTTTGACGCGGAATAACAGCCTTACCAAGCTACCCCACGCCCAGGCATTCAGCTTTCGATGCAAGGGATCGGCACGATGTGCTCTGTAGCCCAGCACCATATCGAAGCGATCGATATGTTCGAGGAGTAAGGTAATTTCTTCCAGATCAAACTGGCCATCAGAGTCTGAGAAAAAGATATAGTCATTTTCCGCAGCGCTAAAACCGCTCCGTAAAGCAGCACCATAGCCCTTATTAACTTCATGATGTACTGGCTTAATCCGGCTATCTTTAGCGGCCATGTTGTCAATGATTTCGCCTGTGGAATCGTGCCCGCCGTCATCTACGGGAATCACGGTAACGTTTTGAAAATACTTACTAAATGCTTTAATAGCGTGATTAATAGAGTTGGCAATATTTTCTTCTTCGTTATAGGCCGGAAAGATAATTGAAACACTCGATAATTTTTCTGGCAGCTCGAAAACTTTGGAGACAGCAACACACTGAGTGTCACTCTCCTCCATATCCAAAGCAACGGTAGTAGCTTCACTGTTCATAATGGTATCCTTACCCTACACAGCAACATTCAAGCGCTCACGAATGAGCTGCTCTTTTCTTATATTCCGCCAGGATTCAACACCGTCTAATTCAAATTTGAAGCTTTCTACTCTGGCGCCCATTCTCTCGAGTGACTCAACAACCTGACGTTTCCTATTGTTTTCACAGTAAAACATCATAAAGCCACCGCCACCGGCACCACTTACTTTACCGCCTATAGCACCGGCATTCCTTGCTGCTTCGTAGAGTTCGTCGAGATGTTCATTGGTGATTGAATCAGCCATACGCTTTTTTTGCTGCCAGGCTTCGTGCAGCAGTTCACCAAATTCATTAGTACGGCCTTTAAGCAAAAGCCTCTTCATATCATTAGCATGCTGCTTGATCTGATGCATGGCTTCGATATTGTCTGTCTTCTTAGCCTTCACGTTGCTGATTTGATCTTCGATGATATTGGAAGAAAGACGGGATTTTTGGGTGTAAACGAGAATCATATTGTACTCCAACTCTCTTACGACCCAGGGATCCATTTTCAGCCTATTAACCAGTACGCTGTCGCCGTCGAACTCCATAAAGTTGAAGCCGCCGAACGCCGCCGCGTACTGATCCTGCATGCCACCTAGCTGCTGAAGTTCCTGTCGCTCAATGTCATGGGCAAGACGCGCCACGTCATAGGGACTCATCACCAGGTTTTCTAATTCTTTAAATGCGCTGATGATAGATACCATCATAGCGGAGGAGGAACCAAGACCCGATCCAGGAGGAGCATCATTATGGGTAATGACTTCCATCCCTAAAGGTTTACTAACTAAATGTTTATAAACAGATTTAACAAAACAATCGTTAACATTGTCAGTTTTTAATGTTGAACTACAGAACTCGGTTGTCGTATCAAAATCATAAGAATTAACAGTGATTGACTCACTATTATTCAATGCAATGCTTGTATATGCATACTTGTTAATAGTGGCATTCAGTACAAAACCACCATACATTGACGCAAAAGGGTTAACGTCTGTACCACCGCCAGCGAAACTTATTCGCAGAGGGGCCCTTGCTCTAAAAATTTCCATCTTCCGTCTCCAGTGTGCTTCATTGCATCCCGACGCAAACATCCAATCAGAAATATTGTATAAAAATGATCTGATTTTTAAGTTGCCGCGTTTTAAGCAAGAGAGTAGACGTACGTCACTACTACAAAATGACTACTGTAAGACGCTAGTTACTCTTATTAGGCTTCTTATATATTTATTGGATTTAAAATCAGATAGCCTTTATCTGATTAAGGCAATTTACATACCAGTACAATTTATTGTGACATTTATCCGTAAATACAGCGCTTTAATCGCAAACTGTAAAAAAACTTAACGGTTTAAAATTATAAATTGCACCATTTATGACCAACAGAGTTCAGTCTAGGGCATTTATTGTTCAGACTCACTCAAGCATTGTCATGATTCGTCAGCACAAAAATTAGCACTTTAGTGCTAGATCTCACCCTTTACTGCATTCCTTCACTACGCTTTTAGTTGATTCTACGGTTATACGATGGGGATCCCGGATAAGCACTGCGTGCTTTCCGGGATGACGGTGTTGTTTTGGTGAGCGCTACAGTGCTTTTTTTAACTCTACGGTTGTACGATGGGGGTCCCGGATAAGCACTGCGTGCTTTCCGAGATGACGGTGTTGGTTTGGTGAGCGCTACAGTGCTTTTTTTAACTCTACGGTTGTACGAGGGGGGTCCCGGATAAGCACTGCGTGCTTTCCGGGATGACGGTTCTTTGTTTTATCAGCGTGATATTGATAGTGCAGAAACGAAAAAAGCCCACTCATTGAGTGGGCTTCTTTTCTTTATTGGGAGCCCCGTAGCCGGCGCGGGACAGTGTTCTACTCTCACATGGGGGTGAAGAACGGTGCTTCGTAGAAGCATGACGAATGCCAGTGGCATTCGGCAAGTGATGAACGCGAGGCATGGAGGCCGAGCTGGATGCCCGCTACAGGGATGTATCACCAAAGGACGCTGTTCGAAGAAATCTAATGGATATGACCTTCGATGGTTGGGTCTTCATGGGAGTGGCACTCCAGTGCCAGTCCTAAAAGCAAAAAACCCAGCTTTCGCTGGGTTCTTTGTTTTTTAATTGGGAGCCTGGCGGTGTTCTACTCTCACATGGGGAGACCCCACACTACCATCGACGCTAACGTGTTTCACTTCTGAGTTCGGAATGGGATCAGGTGGTACCACGTCGCTATTGCCGCCAGGCAAAACTTGTTTTAACAATTCTGGAAAATCTAATATTAGTATCAGTATTAAGTAACGCTACTCTTACTTGATGTGACTAGTCAGTCATTACCATCAACAATCTAAATGTAAAGCCATTTAGGCGTTGTATGGTTAAGCCTCTCGGGCAATTAGTACAGGTTAGCTTAACGCCTTGCAACGCTTCCACACCCTGCCTATCAACGTCATAGTCTATAACAACCCTTCCAGCACTTACGTGCAGGGATGACTCATCTTGGGGCTCGCTTCCCGCTTAGATGCTTTCAGCGGTTATCGATTCCGAACTTGGCTACCGGGCAATGCCTTTGGCAAAACAACCCGAACACCAGCGGTTCGTCCACTCCGGTCCTCTCGTACTAGGAGCAGCT